>NZ_SPVJ01000087.1:0-10693 GCF_004634465.1 Bradyrhizobium sp. MOS001 | reverse complement strand
AATGAGAACGCACGCGCGCTGATATCCATGATGGCCCGGAGCAAATGCTCCAATCAAAGGCCGGATACATTGATGCAAGACCACTCACCACCTGATCGACGAACCTCTTGCTACGCACGGCCGGACCATACATTCGGGTCAAAACGCGAAGAACTCAACCTAGCAAATCTAGTCCGCCCTGCCTCACTGAGCCGACATCCATGAAGCGGGACGCTATTTCTCAAAAGGGCCAATAGGCAGACATGCGCATCGGCGGGCACATCGATGTCCATTTGGTGCCATGCGGAATTGTTTGCACCGCCATCAAGCTTTCCGAGCAATCAGCTCAACCGGTGCGACGTGGCCACTGGCCACGTTCTGGATCATGTTTTGTATCTTGTCCGATGCATTCCTGCCCATCAAAACGTGAATTCCCAGAGGGGGTGGCCCGCCCGCCGCCATGATCCTGGCGCGGAACTGGTCATAGAACGTGACCGCGAAGTCTCGGCGACTGAGTTCGGCGATCACCGCAAAGCCGGCCGCCTGCAGAGCGCTGCGGTAATGCGCCGGCTCCACCACGAAGCTTGATGCAGCTGTCGTCGCCCACGGCACAGGATAGCTGAGCTCGCCCTCACCGATCCTCATGACATCGTATATCCCAAAAACCGCGCCCGGCCGCAGGACGCGACTGACCTCCGAGCAAAGCTTGGATTTGACCTCGATATTCATACCTACGTGGAGCATGTAGGCGCCGTCGAAAACACCATCGGCAAATGGCATCGAAAGCGCGCTGCCCAGATGCAGCGAAATGCGGTACTGAGCCCGACCCAGCCGCAGAGCACCCGTCCGGTCTCGATGTATTCGGGAGTGAGATCGATTCCATCGACCCGGCACCGGTACCGGCTGGCAGATGACAACTCAGCAAGATATGTCCACCCATTACACGCGTGGCAACTTGATCGCGACGATCCGCGGCGGGGTCGAGTCTCTCGGCAAGACGATAGATTCGGTGACCGTCGATGATCTCGCACCCGTAGACGAGTTTCATATTGGCGGCCGCCAGGCATCCGACCATTTCATCGATCAGCTCGGTGTCACCCCCGATATGCATATTCTTGATATCGGATGTGGCCTTGGCGGGCCCGCGCGGTTCGTTACTCACCAAGCGCACCGAATGCGAAGCAAAAAGCCGAACATGACAAGATGTCAAAATGTTCGCGACACACATGATCGCAGACCACCAAAAGGATATCGCCGAATACAAGAAGGCATCCAAAAGTAAGGATGCTGCCGGAGAATATGCTTCCGGCCAGATAGATACGTTGCAAAAGCATTTGGAGACCGCAAAATCGTTGAAAGCCGGGAATACGCCGGGATTGCGTCGGCGGGACCGCGGCAACAAATATTTGCCAGAACGCCGGGCGGAAGATCCCGGCGGACCATGTACGCAAAAATAAGAGACACGCGGCTGCCGGCGCTTGGGAATGTGTATTCTCCAGCGAGTTCGACTTCTTCGGCGAATTGGTTGACGCGGGCGTTGAGACCGACGCGTACGGTCGAAGAGGCAGAGAGGAGGCGCGTAAGGCGTGGCAGCGGCTTCGGCGCCGGGTTCATGTGGACGTTCAAAATCGCATCAGCCCCGGGCACTCGAACAGTTCGGCCAGCCTTGATGCCCGCGCGCCTAAAACGAGACAAGCGGCGCTACACAACGAACGGGGTCTCGCCACCAGCGATCCGTACGAACTGCGCGACCTAAGGATGGCATTAGCCGCGGCGCTCGGGTGCAGCAAGTTCCGCGCGAGCCCGTTAGACCGCGAGCCACGATCGCTAATCGGTTGCGACACCGAGGCGGCGGAAGTCGTGCCCGGGCTGCGCTGGCATTTTGGGCACGCGCTGTACATCTCTCCTCCTTGCGGGCATCGGTCCGCTTCCGCTGCGACAAATCCATGGAGTGAGGTAATCCCAGCTTTAGAAAATCAGAGTGGATCGCCCAGAGGCGGACAATCGAACGCAAGGTTGTTGACTGAGGGGGCCTCGGAAAACAGGGCCACCCGAATTAGTGGTGCTCCGTACCAACGAGGTGAATGACCGCTTCCGGAAAGTGAGCCGACCAAGGTCATGCCGGCTAACAAGGGCAGTCTTTGACCCATGGCCACAACGACGTCGGTCTTGAGGCTTGAGAGGCCCAACTGAAATTCAGGAGGCGGTGCTGCAGGATTACCCTGCAGCTGACAGACTATCCTGTGCTCAATGCTATCACTGCCGCCTGCATAGCCTTGGCGCCAACGCCAAGACCGAGCCGACTTGTAGCATGGTCTACTTCTTGAGAATGCCGATATCGGTGTTGCCCAAATTCTTTATGGCGCGTTCGGCGGCGGGCGTATCTACCGCGTTGTCGTGGGAAGTTGGAGCCGGACTAACCGAGGAAGCATCCACGTCGCCGGTCGCTGCGTGGCTGAGCGCGTTGCCCACGTTGGGACTGGAGTAGCCCCCAGTGCCGCTTATGGTATGCCCGGTCGATAGGGTGCCACCCGCATAACCTTTCGAGCCGGCGGCCGCAGTTCCACTCGCCGCCGAGCCGCCACTGCTCGATCCACCTGTACTCTGGGCCAAGGCGAGCGACGAGCCACCAACGAGCAAGATTAAGATAACGGCGATGTGGTTCAAGAGCGGTCCTCTACTTGAATGACCGCTCAATGGGTTGCACCTCCGAAAGTTCCTATGGACCTCCCCGCTCTCCAAGCCACCACGTTGATGGTGGATCGCGCCGAAATCTTGCTGCGCCGGAGCGCCACGAAGTGGCTTCGCTTGTACGGATAGCCCCACACCGCCGAGCAATCCTTCCGTCGTGATCCGGCCGCCTCAGGATAGTCAGACCCAGCAGTGCCGTCGGTGGCCAAGCCGGGCCTCCACGCTAGAATTAGGGGCGCTGATCACTTAGGTTATGGAAACGATTTGTTAACCGGAGCAAAGTGGCATTCCGGGGCTGGTTAAGCCATTCATTTCGGAATTATCGAAACCCGGAAAGCGTGTGGGGCCGCTGTGGACGACAGCGGTCCTTTGCTTTGTGAGCTACTTCGGTGCGAACCGCAGCCACTCGCACACATGCAATCCAGTCTCGGCTTGTCTGGCTTTGCGGAGGATAAGCTTCGCGCTTGAAACTTGGCGGGAGATTCTTGGCTTGCTCATTGCGAGACCCAAGCGACTCCGCAAAAATTGCCCGATAAGAAATAGGCCGCCAACTGAGGCCGCCTTAGTTTCTTTGCGGAGCTTCTTATGAGCCCTTCTGGTCGAGAACAATCGAGTCACTTGCGAGGCGCTGACTCGGCTGTTGATGGTCGACGCTTTGGCATGGCGTGGTATCGCAAAGAGATCCCGAGCTGATGCGCTTTGAGGGCCACTGCCGGGGCGCCTCGGTTTAATTCAGCGGCTATCTTTTCGCGCCGGTGATTCCCAGCCATCGCCCTGAGCTTCTCAATTTCTTCTGAGGTCCACAGGTGACGAACAGGATCTGCCATATGGCGGCCTCCCAAAATAGTAAGGCTCCTCAGCACAATATCCTCCCTGACCAAAAGTTTCATTGCGCCTGGATTGATCAACAATACGGCCGGTCGGCTTCTGCCAGAGAGCGCCACCGCGCTGGATCCAGGCACCGGCGAAGAGGCAGAGTCAGGGTTGCAGCCGTGACAGGAGACGTTGTCGATCTTGGTTCCGAAGTCGCTGATCTGCGCGCCTCCGATCAAGTTCGGCCTCAGCTTTGGTCGTCTTCGGTTCGACAATAAGCATCTCTTGGTTTGCGAGCTGCCGTTCTCCCTCGACGACATCGCGCTCTATCTGCTCATCGAGCGTCGCAGTCGTGTACATCACGATACTCTCGCGGCCATGCTGGCAATTCACGCGAGTGGTTTGCGCAATGGATTTCCCAACCAGGCGCCGGCGTTTCGCGCCAATTCGGCCTGACGAACTAAGGCCCCGCGGGGTGAAGCTCCGGAGGGCCTGGCTCTTCAAAGCCTTCACGCTCTGATCGATCAGTCGATGATTTTCACGACCCGGCGCGTGCGCGGTTCGACGATGACTCGGCGGTCGTTCACAACCGCGTCGCGATACTCGGTGTAGTTGGTCATGGGGCGCAGCACCACGGTCGGGGGCAGCGGCTCGCCGACGAGGACGCGCTCGTGGATCACGACGGAGTCGTCGCGCGGGATCCCGCCGAGCACGGCATTCGGAATCTCGAGGCCGGCGCCGACGGCCGCACCGACGGTGCCGCCGAACATCGCGCCGAGGTGCGCGCTCTTGGCCAGCTTGCGCGTCGGTTGGGCAGATGGGTTGCGAGATCTAGCTTTGGCTATCGCGCATCGATCTCTCGCTCAGCCGCCAGCCAAAACTCTAGATCCCGCCCCGTCATAGGCCGGCCGCTTTGCTGCCAGAGCTCGTAAGCGCGGTCACTGATCTGTCTATGCCGCAAGCGGCTAAATAGTCCCCTCCTGAGTTCTTTCACAAACTCCAATTGAGTTGCGGTGATCTCACCGCGGATGTAGCCAGCTGCCCGGGCAGGCAAGATCTGATCTGCTTTTCGAAGTTTTTCCATCGCAGTTGAGTCCGTCCAGCCTATCCAGAAAATTATGCCTGTCGTCGCCCAATCATCGCAATAGATTTTGCGAGTTTTCCTGCAGCGGTTGGGGGATAACCTATCGGCTGGGGCCCAAACAGATTCGTTGCCAAGGCTGTTGTTCCCCGGATCGCCCGGTCGATTGGGTTCCGTTGGAGGTCAGGCTGTTGAGAGCCGGGTGTGCACGCGCGGCCGCTGAGGCGCCGCGTCGGCCGGGTCTCAGCCAGGCCGTGCCCATAGGGCTACGATGTCGGCTCCCCGCATCACCTGGATCCCCGAGGTCCGAACAGGCTGAAGTCGAAGTCGTGAGACAGCACCGTGGACACCAGGGATTCCCTTATCTTTGGTGTACACACGCACCTGTCTCACCGGCCTTGTGCAGGCCAAGCCGGTAGTACTTCGCCCTCGACATCCCGAGCGGTTTCCAGAGTTCATCGCGGCTCTTGGAATGTGCCGCCAGATATTCGGCGCGAGGGACAACACCATCATTGCGGCGATGGTCCTCCCGTTCCTGCCGCTTGCGATCTTCGCGGCGTTTCTCACGCCCGGCCTTATCGACATCGACGCTGCCGATCGTGGTAAGGCCGAGGGCTTGGCGCACCTCGAGGGTGAGCCAGGGGCCCAACTCCTGAGCCATCTCGTCGGCATTCCATTTCCGCGGATCGGCCTCCACGCGCTGGATCAGCGCCGCCCGTTCCTCGAGCTACCCGCACCGCGCGCACATCACCGCCGCGCAGGCGGCCATTGGGACAAGCCGATGAAGCACACCGAGCAACGCCCCTACGCGGACCCCGAAGCGGCCGCGCGCAAGCTCCTCGAGCTCGCAGCCAACGTCGCGGCCGTGCAGGACGGCCGCATCTACATCGACCGGATCATATGTTCAAGCTGAAGGGCAGCGGCAGCGAATTTGGCGCCGGGCTCAAACACGCGATCGAGCGCGGCTGGTTGTGGAAGCGCGAAAGTGGCAGCTACGTGAAGCTGATCCCACCCGGTGAAGATCTGCTGACTAATTCCACCGCGTAGGCCAATCCGCCCCGTGCTGCCCTGGAGGTTGGCTCATTCGCCGGCAATTCCTTCAGGGTTGCAGCCGTGAGAGCAGACGTTGACGATCCTGATCGCGACGCCGCTGCTCTTCGCGCATCCGTTCAAGTTCGGCTTCAGCTTTGGCCGTATCAAGGTCCTGCCGCTTCAGTTCAATAACAAGCGCTTCTTGCTCTGCCAGTCGCCGCTCTCCTTCAACGACATCGCGCTCTACCTGTCTCAGCTCATCGCATATCGCAGTCGTGTACATCGCGATCCTCACGCGGCCGTGCTGCGCATGCACGTTGCAGCGTAGCTGCGCCGCGCACATTAAACTTGAGCGCAAGGCGCATGACTTTCAACTCAGCCAGCTTCTTGAACGTTCCTGATAATGCCATTTTTTCCCGATCTGTACGGGCAATGCAATTTACAAATACCCTGTTGCCGGCCGAACGGACAGGACGAGGGTCGGGAAAAATAGGAACTGGGCTTTTACGGACAGGTTGATGCTCCATGCCCAAGTACTTCTTCGACCATCACAGCAACACCAGTATCGAAATCGACGATGAAGGCATCGATCTCCCGGACGTTGATGCTGCAGAAGGCTGGCGCTTGAGGCATTGGGCCAATCGGTGTTGGATGGCGCGCCTCGTTCTTTGATGGGTCGGCTAGCTATCGAAGTGCGAGATCCTCACGGCCCTATCTTGCGCTCCTCCGCTACTGTTGTGCTTGAGGAGCTATGAGGCTGTCCCGCAGACGAAGGGCTGCCTAACCGTACGTGATCGACAGATCTAAGGCGCTGGTGGACCACCATGAATGAGCGTGCATCTTCACAGTCGAGATTTCTTATTCGGCGGGGTGGAAACGGCTGGATGGTTTATGATCGAGAACGTAAGGGACCTGCTCTGATCGGGACCGACTTGGCGGCAAACCTTACCATGACGGAAGCCGAGCGCGTGAAGCAGATGCTGATCAATCAGCCGGATGGGAAAGGTCTGATTTTGAGTGCGTTAGTTTGGCGCGCCGCCTGATCGTCTTGGACAACCTGCCGCGCTTTCCTCCTCGCGTTGGATGTCTTCGCTCTTGTCAGCGCTCACTTTGGCTTCTCAGCTTGGATGTGCAGGACGTAGAGCGTGTTCTGAAACTCGTCCGTCACTTCCATACGCCAACCGCGCCCCGGCTTCAGCTTTCCGTCTATGCCCTGAAGCATCTGCCCGGCCGTGACTGTGGCCTCCCTCCACGCGGCGTGCTTGTCCGGAAGCTCCTCTCCCACGTCATCGATCTCGGTGCGTTCGTGGGTGATGTGGAAGAAGTATCTTGGCATGCCCGAAAAATGCTTAACGGCAGGTTCGCGTTCCTAGCGATCGACGCGGCTTGGGTCTGGTTGCCGCATCCCGGAAGAGGTCAGCCAATCACTCAAGTGCGCACCGGTCTCGGCGATGCGTGCTCGCTTCAGCAGGGCTTCACGTTCCGGCCCGGCGGGTAACTGGCAGGCCTGCTCTTTGAGTTTGGCGGCCTGCTCGGCCATTCGTTCTTCGAGGGAACGGCCATCCTCCGCTGACCCTATGCAGAACGTGCTGGGCGCACGAGAGTGCGCGCAGGAGATTTAAGGGCCCGCCCGCGCTGAAGTGGCCGGGCGACGGACGCGTCAGCGTTCGGTCCTCTCCGGATGAACTCAGACCTCAGTCGAAAAGATCCGGAGCGGCATTCAAAGAAAGTGATGCTCCACCTCGCGGATGCCCAGACCTTGTTTTCGACTTTCCGAAGATGCTCCAGATAAATACGCTCAACACGATTGAAACGGCGAGCAGGAGCAAAAGGTCACGGACCATGATATCCTCCCCTTTGCTGTTCAATCGGGGAATTAGCCCAACGTTCCTATCCAATCCACTTGCCTCCACTCACGCAGCGGCGTCAGCCCCTAGCCACTGGCAAACCGGAAAAACCCGGCGGCCCTTGGAGGAGACCGCCGGGCTGATCCGCCGATCACACCACTTCAATGGCTGACAGGCTGAATAAATGGCGCTGGCTCGTCTGTCCGAATCCCGACAAACCGTCTCGGTTTAGTCGGACGTGTGGCCGACAAGTCACGTCCGGGCTCGCGTTCCTGGACGGAGCCACCGCCGAGAAGGCGACATGAAGCTGGAGATGACGAACGAGCCCGGCTGGATCAGAGACTTCTCGCGTCATCAGGCCAAAGGTGTAGCTCTGGTATGTGGGCGCCGCTGTAAGGGGCGTCTGCTTGGCTGTGCTAGCTCATTTCGTATCGGCTATTCGCTGGGGTGATTATTCGTCGCCTTACCAGCGCGATGCTGCCGTTCTGTTTTTGGACGAAGCAAGTCACGTTTTGAACCGGAGTGTCGGGTCCAACTACATAGAAAGGAGTGCGCCGAACGACGCAAGCAAACCTGTACCACCCATGATCGCTAGTCCGATGAAGAAGCGCTCGACCACGTCCAGGGCGGTCTCCCTTGTTCTCCTCAATTCGCAACGTTCAAAAGTGAACGCTGGTTCGATTTGATTGCCCATTTTTCCCGTTGGAACAAATGTTCACTCTGGCACTTAGGAACCTGCAACTTCGAGGGGTGAGAGTCATGAGCGACCCCGAGCTATCGTCGTCGCGGGCACCTCAACCGGGGCCGCCGTGTCCTAAATGCAAGCTCCCCGCGCGTTACATCACGTCGGTTCTGGACGTAAAGCGCGACCGAGCAGTGATGGTTTACCGCTGTGCACCATGCGGTGAGGAGATCTGGAGAGATTAGGGCGACGGCTAGTTTTCCAGGCGCGCTTGTCCTTCCCTGCTGCGCGCAAGAAAGCTAGACCGGTTTTGTCTCGGGCTAACGCCGCTAGCCTGTTTCCGACCTCAGTGGCGTAATTTGAAATTTGCAGTGGCCTAATTTCGATAGTGACGTGATTTTAGATCGGCTCTAAATTCGTTCCTGCGGGGTGTTTTAGAGCGGGATCATGCGAGAGTTTCGGGCATATATAATCGATGGCGCGGGGCACATAACGCTCCGCGTTGATATTGTGGTGGAGGACGAGGCGGAAGCTCGGGAACGAGCCAAATTGCTTGTAGACGGGCGCGCGGTAGAGCTTTGGGAAGGCGCAACCAGGCTCGATAGATTTGAGCCAATCAGCAGGCACTAAGGCCGCCTCAGTTGGCGGCCCAAACAAAAGGCTCCGGTCCGGGGCTGGCAGGACTGGACCCTCTGGGAGCCTGAGCACGCGGTGAGTGGCGCGCTCGGCTAGCTGCTCATTCTATCCAAATGATAGGGGCCGCGGTATGGCGGCCCCCTGCCGGTCGCAATCTCATCCGTAATGAAAACCAGCCCCGGCAACATAAAATTAAAATCAGCCACCGGCCGAAATCAAGTGCCTTAGTCGCGCAGGAACATCGCGGCTAGTGCCAAGTTTCCCGGCGCCCTCGAGGCCGTGCTCGCGAGGGTAACCTCTAGGCCCCGGCTCATCCCCCATTTGAGTTTCTTCCGGGACAGCGGACTCAAGGGAACGACAAGGGCAGGTATTTGAGTCGTTGCGGCTCGGTTGCCTAGCCGAGCCGGCGGAGCAGCCCCGGCCTACCCCCTTGACCCCTGCAGCCGGGCCGTCTCTTCGCCTTTGTCCGTATCGTAGTATCGTATGCGTTCCTCGCCCTCGATCGTGCCGGCCGAGCGCCTGGACCGCGACATCTATCTTGTACTTGAAGACTTCGGCGCGCGTGCCGGTTGCGCCTGGCGCGAGACGGATGAGGCTGACACCGACCTCGATATCATCCTGCAAAATCTCCTGTCCGGCCAGTACGCCTATCCGGTCCGAATTGTATCCTTCAATCCCGTCGAGGCGTGGTCGCGGGATGCTACTTCCGACATCGCCGACGCACTGGCCCAGCGCGCAGCCGACATCGACGCCGAGATCTCATCTGCGCTGCAAGACTTCATCGCCGCCAACGCCACAAAGCGCTTCGACATGCAGCTCGCGCTGCCCTTGCGCGGGGTCACCTGATGTCTAGCGAGGATAAGCCGGCGGTCGCGCTTACTTTTCGATGCGGAATCTTACCTCGCTACCAACAATGTTAAAAATCAAATCAGGCCAATCCCCTCCCCGCGGCCGGCGGCGCTATTTTGGCTGCCGTAGCCCCGGCGATCTCAGCCAATCGCTAATATTGTAGTCGGGCCACTACCTGTTGCCATTGACAAATGTTGGAATCTCGCACCCTCGGAAATGAACGTTCGGCGGTGCATTCGCCTTCGCAACCTGTTCTCCCAATGAGGACCAGTGTGATTTGAAAATCGGCCACCTGAGATCGGGAACGGGCCAGCGTCTAATGAACAAGAACGACGTACAGGAGGGCCGCCGTCACCAGAACGCCCAAAAACCGTATTGGCATTGGTACCCATCTTTCAGCACCGGGCCGGGGGGCATGATGATGCTGGGGCCTCCGGACAGGTTCTTGCCTCGTGGGACCGAGGCCGTCACCGCAGAACAGAAGTCGGCCGCAGCCGGCATGTTCCCAGCCAAGTCCTCATCTCTGCTGCCTGTGGCCTAATCTCAAAAGCGCTGAAGAACAGAAGGGCCGCAGGAGCCGGATCAGACCGGAGCTTGCGGCCGATGCTGCGACGTTCCGCACGATCGGCGCGGCACACCCTATTGGCTAGCACAGGAACCGCAAACCGAGCTGGCGGGAGCGGCCCTGGCCTACCCTTGCCCCCCTGCCAGCCGGGGCCGACTCTCCGCCCCTGTCGTATCGGAGTTGCGACTATCCGGTGCTTGAAGACTTCGGCGCGCGTTTGCGCCTGGCGCGAGACGGATGAGGCTGACACTGACCTCGAGGGTCCTGTAAAATCTCCTGTCGCTAGAGCCATCCCGGTCCCGATGGAACGAGAACCGGGGATGCTCTCAGTCTTTCGTGAAGGCGCGTGAGCCTCAGGCTTCCTTGAAGCGGTAGCCGACGCCGTAAAGTGTCTCGATCATCTCGAACTCGTTGTCGACCACCTTGAACTTCTTGCGCAGCCGCTTGATGTGGCTGTCGATGGTGCGGTCGTCGACATAGACCTGGTCGTCATAGGCGGCGTCCATCAGCGCGTTGCG
>NZ_SPVJ01000086.1:0-10808 GCF_004634465.1 Bradyrhizobium sp. MOS001 | reverse complement strand
ACGCGAGACCGATCCCAATTTGCCCGTGGTCTACATATCGGGCGCAGCGGCCCACGACTGGCCGGCACAAGGCGTTCCCAACAGCATAATTCTTCAGAAGCCGTTTGCCCTCGCGCAGCTTACAACGGCGGTCTCTCAGCTCCTTAACGAGCGCTCGGCGGCCGATTTAGGCAAGGCTTGAGGCGAGAGATGACGCAGGCATCAATACTCCTCGTGGAAGATGAGGCGCTTATTCGAATGATGCTTGTCGAGATGGTCGAGGAACTCGGACACAGGGTCATCGCTGAAGTGGGGAATATAGATGATGCGCGATCCGTTGCCGAGATCGGGGAATACGATCTCGCGATCCTCGACATCAATTTGCATGGTATGAACGTGGGGCCCGTTGCCGAAGCAGTAAGAGGCCGAGGGCTGCCGTTCTTCTTCTTGAGCGGATACGGCAGCAGCGGCGTGCCGCACGGATTTGAAGGAACGCCCGTTTTAGTCAAACCGTGCACGCTGGATAAGCTCAAGCAGACAATCGATGCTGTTTTGCCGAACGGAGAAACTTAAAAGCGCAAGACAACCGTTGCGGTTGCCCTTTGCGAAGCAAGGCCGCCTCAGTTGGCGGGCTACCCCGCCGAGCACCTTTCTATTTGCGAGTCAGCAGATCCTCCCCGGGCGGCGTCCCGCTTTCATGCTGCGATCACCAGCCGCGCTCGATCTCATATCTGAGCCCGGCGCCAATCCGCTTCAATTCATCTTCTCACGGAGCTTTCGGATGAACTCGCGAAGGTCATTCGCATAATCCTCAACGATCCGGCGCGCCTCCTCCAAGCGAGTTGGCTTGGGCTCGGGTTCGGTTGGCTTGGGCTCGGTTTCGGAAGGCTTGTTCATGGCAGAGGCCTTGAACCTAGATCGCCGGCAATCCTTGATCTAAGTCAACGGACCTTCGTGCTAGCTCTCGCAATATCCGCGATCATGATGTGGGTCTGCGTATTCATCATCGTCGCCAGTACGGCTCGTCGCTTTTGGTATCAGGGTTGTGCCGGTCTTGTCGTTTAACATGATCTCTCGCTGATCGCCGTCGAGGAACGTAAGGACGCCCGCTTTACGCAAGCTAGATAGCACGCGAGAAACCGTCTCCAACGTCAGGCCGAGATAGTCCGCAATGTCGCGACGAGTCATCGGGAGCGACACATTGTCTGCTCCGGTGCGGCAATCCATCTCAAGTAAGAGGGCGGCAACCCACACAAAGCTGCGGCCCTTTCTTGTCCGCGAGCGCACGTGCTTTCGCCGGCGACGGCCATGTGGCCTAATTCCAAAGTTAACAATTGGGAGGCGAAACCAAGCCTCGCTGATAGTAGTTACCCTATATCACAGAACGATCAGTGGCTTTTATCTGTGATGAGAACGCCCGGTTAGCGCTCCCGCCTTCCTCTCAGGAAAGGAGCGCACCATGCCCAGGCGGCGGCGTTTCAAACAGATTTTGACTCTCAAAGAACGTCTAGAGCAAGAGGCCACCCGCCTTCTCGCGCAAACGGCTGCTTTGCCACCCTGCCCAGAGCGCGAACGGCTTCTGCGCAAGGCCGGCCAGCTTGAGTCGGCATCGCGCATCGAGGAGTGGCTCTCGTCTCCCCGACTAGCCCCTCCGGAATGACGCGAAAGCCGCCTCACATCGTCGTCGAGGTCAGGAACCCTTCATCGTTCTCAGGACGGGGGAGCATTATTGTTCTGGAGCTAGCCGATGAGGATGCGGCCCGGAAGGTGGCTCAGCAAATCGCGCGCGAGACGGGACGTTCCGTCACCGTCCGCGGTGAGGATATGGCGGTGATTGATGTTATTCCCGCCGTCAAATCACACTAGCAAAACGGGGAACCGGAAAACGGAGACGTCGTTTTAAGCGGACGCCTCATTTCTATTTTGATTTCTCCCGCGACGATGGCCCTCCGGAGGCTGATAGCGTGGGCGAGGAACTACCGACTGTCCAGGTCGCCAAAAAAGAGGCAATGCGCGCCCTCGGTGATTTAGCAAGAGACTTCAGCCGTCGTGCATCAGAGGCGGCGCGTCGCGCCAGCAGACAGCTCCGAGCCGGCTTCTGCGGAGAAATTATCCGGGATGGCGCAAAGCCTTGGCGCTCAGTGCCGCCGCGCTCTGGGGGGGCCCCGGCGTTTGCGCGCCAGCTTCGCCTTCTCGCGCTCGGCTATCTTGATCAAGCGTTCTGCCTCCGCGCGAAGCACCTCGGCGCGCCTAACAAGCTGCGCAGCAGCCGCGCGCAGCTCCTTGATGCGAAGTTCGCGGAACTCCTGAGGCGTCGGCGCGCCCTTACCCGACAGAGCGCCAGAAACCAGCCGCCCGCGCGTTATTTGGGCCTTGAGGGCCTTAGTCTTAGGCGAGGGGCTCTGGCGCATGGGCGGGGCGCTCCTAGCGGGTTCGGTGGGCTGCGCCACCGTCGCGATGGTCCAGTCGGCTTCGCCTTGGGTCCCGATATCGACCGTGAGGCGCGGACCCTTCCGACTCTACAGATGCTCAAACGATGTCGGCGGCAACCTCCTGGGTCTCGCGCCAGGCGCAACCGGCGCGCTCCCAAGCCTTCAAGCACCAGATAGATATCGCGGTTGAGGCGGTCGGCCGGCACGATCGAGGGCGAGGAACGCAGGGGGCGCGTCCGTATTTAACCAGTGTCATAAGACTGATTTTAAGGGGGCCTAACATGGTAGAAGGCAAGCCAGCGGGGAAGGCGCTCCTGTGACCCGCACGGCCAACAGAAGGCAGAGCCAGTGATCAACATTGCTGAGTGCCAAGAACATGCTGATCTCTACAAGAGACTTTCTGGCGCGAGCGGTATTTCCAAGGATCGCGTTGCCGTCCTGAAAAATATTGCCCGGACTTATGTTGGCTTGGCTGGCCAGCTGGATAGACTAGCCTCCCTTGCGAGGAACGAGCAGAGGTAGGGGGTGCCGGCCTGCTTGCGGCATCAGTCGCCTAGTTGAGTGGCCCGTTTTACGAAAGAAACAATTTGAGGTTGGCGTCGTTCTGGTCTGATGAGACGGTATTACTTTGACATCAGAGAGGGTGACGAGATTTTCTCGGATGAGGAAGGTCTGGAACTCTCAACCGTAGAGAAGGTGCAAGAAGAGGCGGCGCGCTCGCTGGCCGATATGGCCCGAGATGCCGTTCGGACCCCGGGGGACGGCAGCCACCAGATGTCGATTGAAGTCCGGGACGACGGCGGTCCCGTGCTCCAGCTCAAATTCACGTTCGAAGTCGAACGGCGCGGGCATTGAGGCCGCCTCGCTAGAACGTTCCGGTCTTTGCACCGCGGAACCGAATTAACTCGACGTCGTCTCATAAAGGGATTTTAGTGGTTCCACTCATCGGAACTGCCGGTTGAGCTCCAAACGCAGGAGAAGCCGTAGCATGATCAGGGAACCCCACTTCCATACGTATTCGATCCCGGCGCGCGTCTGTTTTGCCATTGCGATGTTTGGTGGCGCACTACTGGTCGCCATAGCGATTACGAGCATCTACTTCATGAATTAACCCGCTTGAAACGGTGGTGCATGACGTTGGGGCCCATGCCTAGAGAGACTGCCATAACGCTCTGGTCCCTCGCCGCCGCCTGCGTGGTGGCATTCAGTGTGGCCGCGCTTGTATCTCCGCATTAGCAAGTAAGGCCGTCTCAGTTGGCGGCCCTATGTGGCCATAGCTTCTTATTTGCGAGACAGCAGATCCTCCCCGGGCGGCATCAGCTTCACGTAGGTGCCGCTTTCATGCTTCGATAACCAACCTCGCTCGATCGCGTGTTTGAGCCCAGCGCCGAACTCGCTGCCGCTGCCCTTCAGCTCGATCATGAACGGCGCGTTGATCCTCTCGATATAGATGCGGCCGTCCTGGACAGCCTCGGCGCTCGCTGCGAGCTCGATGAGCTTGCGAGCGGCCGCTTCAGGATCCGCATAGGGTCGTTCTTCGGTGTGCTTCATCGGTATGTCCCATTGGTGGCCTGCGCGGCATAGATGTGCTGGCGGTGGGGATAGCTCTCCGCCGGCTTCCAGCTGTCGAATGTGGTGCCGCAGACGCAGCGCATCAGCGTGCTCCGGATCTCGCTGTCGAGCTTCTCGCCTCGCGCACGCTTGGCCGCAAGCTCGGCGCGCCAGTCGCGATCGTCGCGCCATTCAGCAAAAGCGGCATTGGGGATGTTCGGCTGTAGATCCGACCATGCGGCCTCGAAAGGCTCGCGCGCGGCTTCGAAGGTGGCGGCTGTTCCGTTGCGGTGCTGCCCGGGGTGGAGGCCGGGATAAAACCCGCATGACCAGCCCCACTGACCGGCGGTTATAGGCACACCGGCGCGCGCGCCGATGGCGCCGACGCGAACATCGGTGAAGTAGATATGCCAGGTCTCCTGGTGCGGGTTGTCACTGCGGCGACGGGTGAGGGCTGGCTCGGTCATGCGACGAATTATGCCGCCGGGCCGGAGTCGAATCCTCAATATCTTGTGGTGCTTAGTGGGCCTTCCGCACCGTATCCCGTGGGCCACTCGCGGAGGTCGATGAAACTTTTCGCTCGCGAGCCCTTGACGGATTCGGAAACTGCTGCGCATAACGCTGCCCCATTGAATCCCGCCGAGCAAATGCTTCGGCGCTCCGAGGACCGAAACGATGTTGAGCTTGCGCTCACATACCGTCGCGAAGGCCGCTGCCGCACTGCTGTTTATTCGGCCGTCTGATTGGTCGCGCATGTCCGTGACGAAGCAAGATCCCAGCTATCTGACGCCCAAAAATCTCGGGACATTCATAGCAAGAGCGTAAGGCGGCCGGGAATCCTTCCCCTCCGCCAAATCAGGCGGAGACGGGCAGTGACCCACCAGACCAATCCAGGACTCGAGAAGCGCGACGACCGGACGTTCTCGTCCCCGGTCGCGCTCGCCTTCGTGCGCACCGTCGTGGCCCGCCGGCGTATCAGCGGAGGCCCAACGGAACAAGCAGGCCATTGTTAGAAGCCCGAAAGAGAATTTACTTCACTTTGCTGCGGCAGTCTCGGTCGAACCGCCTCCTGAGCTTCATGATGATCCTAAACACGAGGTTCCTATCATTGAGCCTCGGGCGGATGCCCTACTAGATGACCTCAGTCAGAGAATGACGGATAGCGATCCAACGAAAGGCTTTGCTTTAGCGACGGCAAACATGCAGGCGTATCAGGCGAAGCTTCTTGAGATAGCCGAGGCCAACGCGCAATTTGCTTTTGAACTCGGCCTGAGACTTGCGACGATCAGGTCACCAACTGAATTTTTCGGCGTCTTTACGGAGTTTACAAGCAGACGGGTCGATATGTTCGCGCAGCATTCGAAAGAACTGGCGGCATATCCGTTCTGGCGCATCAAGCCGCCCCGAGAGCTCACGGCTCTGCCGGGACGATAACTGCAAGCCGTACCCGCTGCGGCAAAGGATGGGCGCAAATGCGGATCACGCACGCGCCGATCACGGTTGCTTGCTTTCGGCTGGGGAGCGTGACTCCGGCGCGAGTTGCGGCGTGCACTTGACGTGGTGTCGGCAACGCCTCAGGTTTTCGATCTGCTCGATCACTTGATCTGCAACAGGGAGCGCGTCGCCAGCAAGGACGACCTCGATCGGAAGCGGTTAGCTGTGCGCCCGACCGACGCGATTGACCCAAAACGGCCGTTGACCCAAGACCATCCCATCCTGTCTACTCAACTGAATGGTGGCAGCGTGTAAGACATTGCTGACGCAAGTTTACGAAGTCGCGACACCTGCGGAAGCCGAGGCGATATCGGCAATCGGCGTGGATATTTCGGCTATCGCGGCGATCACGCTGCTTATCGCTCCGCCGTTCGCGGCGCTGACGGACGCGATGCTTCGTCGGTTCGCAACAAGCGACCAGCGTGCCGCCGACAATTTCGACGGGACGAACGCCTCTGTGCTGGTCATCGGATTTGGCCGTTTCGGGCAGATCGTGGCGCAATACCTGCTGGCCGAGGATGTCGACGTCACGATCATTGATCTCGATCCCGAGATGATCCGCGTCGCCGGCAGCTTCGGCTTCAAGGTCTACTACGGTGACGGCACCCGGCTGGACGTGCTGCGCGCGGCAGGCCTTGGTCGAGCCCGGCTGATCGCGATCTGCACTAGCGGTGAAGGGGCAACAAACCGCATCGTCGAGCTGACGCGTACCGAATTTCCCGGCACCAAGATCTTCGCCCGTTCGTACGACAGGGGCCACACGCTGCAATTGCTCGCGCATGAAGTGGACTATGAGCTGCGCGAGACCTTCGAATCCGCGATGAGCTTTGGCCGCGAGACTCTGGTGGCAATCGGTATCCGCGTCGACCGTGCGGCCATCGTGGAGGATTTCCTCCGCACGCGCGATCGTGACCGGCTTACCGTGCAGCAGGCCGAGGGCATCTACGGTGGACTCGATCTGCTGCGCACGCGACCGACGCCAACTCCACTGAGCGTGGTGCAACACGACGCGCAGGCGCTGAACATGGAGGCCGCGGAGCTGATCGGGCGCGTAGGCGAGGAGACGACGGGGTGATTAGAGTCTCGCGTCCACGATATGAAGCCGCCTCTCGTCCCGTAGCCGCCACGTCCGCTGATGGCCCTTTTGAAACCTGCCGACTGCCTCTAAGGATGTCTGCTATCAGGGGATGAGCGATACAACTGTCGATGTATCTGACTAAGCACTGGGCGCAGCTTACTCTGCGAACCACAGGTGTTTGCAAAGTGATCAAGCACATTACCCCAAGCATACATCCGGAGATGCGTTAGGCGGTGACCGAGACAGTCACGCCCATGCTCAAGAAGCTACCGCTTGGGCCAAAGAAGCTTCCTGATACCGGCATGCACTGGCTGATATCGCGGGCAACTGCGACGGGGATCAGATTTCGACCACCGACGCTGCGATTCGTCGGGTCGAAGGTGACCCAGCCCGCGCCTGGTAGGAACACCTCGGCCCAAGCATGGGTCGAGCCAGCATCGCCCGAACCTAGGAGCTGATGGCTCGGGTCGTGGAGGTAGCCGGAGACGAGCCGCGCGCCGAAGCCGAGCTTTCGTGCGGATTCGGCGAACAAGACTGCAAAGTCGCGGCACGATCCCCACCCGCGGTCGAGTGACTCCTGGGGAGATTGCGTGCCCTCGATTTCACGGCCTTGGTACCGAACGTGCTGGGCGACTCCGGCGTTTAGGTCTTTGAGCAGCGAAAGCGTATCGGTTGGGTTGCTACGTATGAACCCTCTCGTCCAGTTTTGCAGTCGCCCGCCCGGATCAGGGTATTGGGCAATAGTTAATGCGCCGAGGTCGGTCCATTCTTCGTCGGAGTAGCGGAATGGGTATGAAAGGGCCGAGGCAGCGATATCGAATACCGGCCAATCAACTGCATCGAGAAGAATATCGGCTTCACTGCCAATAACGAGCGTCGGGGCTGTGTCTGCAAAGTTGATCAGGGCGACAGTGTTGCCGAACACATCCTGGGCCCACTTGGTCACAGCGTTCGGAGTGACCGTCAAGATGTGTGACATCAGCCGCAATTCACGGCTCTCGCGAGGGCGTAGCATTAGGCGGTGTGGAGAGAGATGTACTGCCTCTCTAAAACGATAGGTGGTCGTATGGCGGATTCGTATCGCGGTCATCTCGGCCTCCGTTTTCAGGCCCATGGATTCTACAGCGGCCTCGCGACCTGAGATCCCGTATCTTGCAGCAGAAAACGATGGCCGCGAGCGTGGCGCCTACCACGTTCGCGGCCACGATCATCCAACCGCCCCGGATGAAGCCGTAGATGATCCAGAGCCCAAGACCGAGAGTCAGCGTCCCGAGCATGAAGAGCGAAAGATCGTCCGTCGAAGCGTCACGCTTTTCTTTGGATGGCATCGGCGATGCGTCTTCTGCATCTTGGTCCGGCGGAGCGCCGCGATCGCTCAGGAATGCTACCGCCAACAGGCCCAAGGCCACAGCAATGTTCCAACCGCCCGGACGTCTTTCTTCGTAAGAGCTTGGCATAAGATGTGCCTAGAATATCGAGATGAGATTTTGCGCGTTATCCTCTTGCGGCTGGAAAGCCGCCGCCAAGCAGGCGGCGTTTTACTTCTCAGCTTGGCGGGTTGAGGGAATCTTCGGAGCGCTCTAATCGCTCGGCATCCGCGTCCAAGTCCTCGGCCAAAGCCTTCAGAGTCTGGCAGTCTTGATTGCTGCTGACAGATTGAGAAAGCCGTTCCGCTCTACGCGCCTGTTCTCTGAGGTATTCGGTTTGCTTGCTCATAAGGGGCAAGAAACTTGGAATAGGGGCGTTCCAAAACAACTATTCCTAGCGATTGACTGGATGCCCCCTATTTGTTCTTATTGAGCTCCGTAACTCATTGAAAAACAAGATGCCCACACTCTTATACATCCGCTCGGAAATCGAGCGCATGCGCGCGCAGATAGGCCGGCAGCGCAAGGAAATCCTCCAGCTCCAGCGGGCCGGGGTAGGGACCGCCTCGGCGGATGCTCTGCTAAGCCGGATGCAGGCCAAGGTCGATGGCCTTTGTTTGCAGCGGGACGACATGAAGAAAGCGCAGCCGCAGGAAACCCGTACGCGCGTTCTAGGAGGGCGGAAGTGGTAGTTGAACGACCAAAGTATTTCTCCGACATGCAGGATGCTCCGGAATTCCTGAAGTCACTCGACCAGACGCGGAGGCTGTCGACCCGTGAAGGTTGGTGCAGGGCGCACATCGAGGCCATCCAGGTTGCGATTGACCAGTATGCGGAAGACGCTTTCGGCAACCGGGAGCTCTTCCTCAACAAGCCGCACAGCATCGGCCCGAGCCGAAGCAGGAGCGACATTCCTTAGCGCCGTTCTCTTTTTTCACATCCCGTTCGCGCGCTGTTCGAGAACCGTTCTCAAAAATACAACCTGCAAAGGCGCTCGCGGTTGTGGGAGGCGCTGGGATGTATTCACGGATGGAACGCGTCTCCGGCCTCGAAGTTGGAGACTCGTTGAGTAAGGTAGGTAGACTGGCCGCCGCTGGCCCCAACACCGCCGGCGGTTTTTTTGTGAGTAGCGTAAGTGACACGGCGTACGAGACGCGCGATGCCGGGCTTCATCAAGCCCCAGCTTGCCACCCTCAAGATGAAAGCCCCTGCGGGCGAGGACTGGATTCACGAGGTCAAGTACGACGGCTACCGCATCCAGCTTCACCTCGACGGTGACACCCACAAGGCCTTCACCCGCAACGGCCACGATTGGATTAAGCGCTTCTCCGTCATTGCCGGTGCCTTCGACCTTCCATACCAGGCCATCATCGACGGGGAGGTCGTGGTCATCCATGAAGGCCGTACCAACTTCTCCGAGCTACAGGCTGAACTTGCAGGCCGGCGGCAGGATCGTTTGCTGTACTACGCCTTCGACTTGCTATGGCTCGACGGCAAAGATTTAAGGAAAACGTCTCAGCTTGCCCGCAAGGAGTTGTTGAAGGAGCTGTTTGATACCCATGGCGTCGAAGCGCCCGCGCTCTACAGCGACCACCTGATTGGCGACGGCCAGGAGATGTTCGAGCACGCGGCTCTGCTCAACTACGAGGGCATCATCTCGAAGCGCGTCGAAGCGCCGTACCGCTCCGACCGCAACGAAGGCTGGCTGAAAGTCAAAGCCGTCCAGCACGGCAAATTTCCTGTCGTCGGCTTCGTCAAAGACCCCTCAGGTGTCGCTGCCTTGTACCTCGGAAAGAAGGAGGGCAAAGAGCTGGTCTACATGGGCAAGGTCGGGACGAGGTGGTCTCGTACCGTCTCCAGCGAGATCCGCAAGAAGCTCGACACCGTCGTGAGACCCAAGGCTAAGCTGACCAAACCGATCAGGAAGCCCAAGGCTACATGGGTCGAGCCGACGTTTTACGCCGATATCGAATTTCGAGACATCACCTCAGAAGGTCTATTGAGGGCGAGCTCGTTTAAGGGGTTGTCTCGGAAATAGGAGTGGCGAAAGCGCTACCCGCCAATTTGTTCGGTTGCTCGATCTTCAGCGGGTCACCGATCGGACGTGGGGCGGTCAATGGTGATCCCCCAGTCAGCTCGACGTCGCCAAGCAGACCGCGCGGCACTGTCGGCATGGTTCGAGCAGCGGAAGCGGTACCTCCGTTTCTGGGGGAAGACGAGATGGGGATCAGGGCCAGGACATCTGTTGGGATGCCAACTCAAAGGCCCGCTGGTTCACTGGCGGGCCTACCACCAATAAGCAACCCCTGCCGGTTTACGACAGGGGCTGCCGCGGATGGATGGCCTGAGGCTAGCGCCGGGGCGTCTAGGTGTCACGCCAAGGACCCGCTGAAAGTCAACGCCGCTCGGCGCCTCGTAGCTAGCAGATTTGTTAAGCAGCGCGCACAAATAAGCGGCTTCTTAGGTCGCGTCGGGTTCGATCACGTGTACCAGGGCGGAATACACGTTTTGGTTTTAACAATTGTTCTGCAGTACGCATTGCGACCACCAGTCACGCTAGCGGTTCGCCAGCTTGACCGATCGAAAAGCGATCGCGCAAGCCGTGGTCCCCCGACACACGGGCTTTCTAACTCAACGATGCTGCGATATTTTAAAAGCCATGCCGCGTAGCACAAACCGTAACCTGCCGCGATCTGCGGACCTATTGACCGCCAAGGACGAGCTTCTTGCTGGTCGACGGATTGTCATTGGTGCTTCGCTGGACCGCGTCTTAGCGGTAAGAAAGGCATCGTTCTTGGTCAGGGAGCGACGGCCACTCAGGTCAAGGTGCTCTTAGACGGTGCCAAGGGCTACGTGATTCTCCATGCGCGATACGTTGATCTATTCGAGGATCGATCCGCTACCGAG
>NZ_SPVJ01000085.1:0-10826 GCF_004634465.1 Bradyrhizobium sp. MOS001 | reverse complement strand
ACTTAGCGGAACCAAAAGCCCTCTGGCGTGCATAACCCTGATTGCCCGAGACGCGCAAAATCACTCAGTGCACTGGTGGGAGACCGCCGCCAGCCTTCATCGCCATCCACAGGGGTTCATAGGCATTCATAAATATTTCGCGGCCGAACCGTCACCGGATCGCGACACAAATGTAAACACAACAACCACATGGCATTGATTTAGCTACATTTTTTGCTCATGAATTCTTCCCTGCGCAGGGAAGGCCGGGATGCTCCGGTTGCCCTGTTACCCGCTGTGCATTGTAGCGCAAACTACTCATGGCATAGCGGACAATGGGAGCCAGCCGGCTCCCGGCCTTCCCTGCGCCCTCTTTCAATTGGGGGTGAGGCGACCAAGCAAAGCTCGGGCGAAACAAGCCGCGAGGATGCGAGGGTGTGTCCGCAATGAAGATGCGTATGATGAAGCGGCCGTGTCACCCCACACTCCGTCATTGCGAGGAGCTCTTGCGACGAAGCAATCCAGACTGCCTCCGCAGAGGGATTCTGGATTGCTTCGCTGCGCTCGCAATGACGATGTTGAGGCAGTTGCGCGCCAAAACACCGGTCTTGCATCCCGGACGCAGCGCGTCCGGGATGCGAGAGAGCGCGTGCTAAACCGGCTTGCCCGTATACGGCATCGACGCCGTCAAACCACCGTCAACCGGGAACGCCTGGCCGTTGACATACGATGCTTCGTCGCTGGCCAGGAACAGCCCCATCGCCGCGAGCTCGTGCGGCTGGCCGGGGCGCTTCAGCGGATTGAGTTGGCCGATCTTGTCTTGGGTGCCGCGCTCCTTGGCGCGGTCGAAGATCGGTTTGGTCATGCCGGTCTCGATCAGGCCCGGGCAGACCGCGTTGATGCGCACGCCGGTGCCGGTGAGCGAATACGCCGTGGTCTGCACCAGGCTGATCACGCCGGCCTTGCTCGCCGCATACGGGTGTCCGCTGGCGCCGGCCTTGAGGCCCGCGACGGACGCCGTGAGCACGATCGCGCCGGATTGCTGCTTCACCATGTGCGGCATCGCATGCTTCACCGCGAGGAACGGGCCGATCAGGTTGACGCGCAGCACCTCCTGCCACTGTTCCACGGTCTGCTCGCCGAGCGGCACGAGCCCGCCGGAGACGCCGGCATTGGCCCAGATCACGTCGAGCCGGCCGTGCGTCTTCACCGCCTTGTCGATGACGGCCATGACGTCCTTTTCGGAGCCCGCGTCCGCCACCATGGCTTCCGCGACACCGCCGGCCTTCTTCACCTCGTCGACGGTCTCCTTCACCGCCTCGGTGCGGTCGACCGCGATCAGCTTGGCGCCTTCCCTGGTGAAGAGGAGTGCGGCGGCGCGGCCGATGCCGCTGCCGGCGCCGGTGATGATGACGGATTTGCCTTGCAGACGGCCCATGCGTTTCTCCCTTTGGTATGCTGCGCGACGCTTGCCGCGCAACGGAATTTCAAACAAGATTTCAAACGGTAAAGTGTCTTGAGACACGTTCACACCTGACGTACAGCGACATCAAACGGGATGGAAGAGTTTCGATGACAGGCACAGACAAGCCCAAAGTGGTCACGACGCGGTGGTGGTGGGTCCGTCATGCGCCGGTGCGCAATGACGGCGGCAACATCTACGGCCAGAGCGATCTCGCCTGCGACACCAGCGATACCTACGTGTTCAACGCTGTTGCCAAGGTGCTGCCACGCAAGGCGGTTTGGTATTCGAGCAATCTGATGCGCACCCACCAGACCGCGGAAGCGATCTGGGCGGCCGGCTTCCCAAGGCCCGCATCGATGAAATGGGAAGCAGACCTGGCCGAACAGAATCTCGGCCGCTGGCAGGGCATGAATCGCGCCCAGTTCATCGCCAGCCGCCCCGTCGGCTCGAGCTGGTTCGCCGACATCAACGAGCCCGCGCCTGGCGGCGAAAGCTTCATGGATCTCTACAACCGCACACGCCGTACCGTCGAGCGGATCAACAACGAGGCGGCCGGGCAGGATGTGATTGCGGTTGCGCATGGCGGCACCATCAAGGCGGCGATCGGCCTCGCACTCGACGGCCAGGTAGAGCGGGCACTGTCGTTCGACATCGACAACTGCTCGATCACGCGGCTCGATTATTTCTCAAGCCCCGAACGCTCGGTCTGGCGACTGCCGATGGTCAACCAGCAGCCGTGGATCGCTGATGACGCGCACGCCGAGATGCATCAGCTGGCGGGGCCGGAAGTCAAGAAACTCGCCTGACGCCATTGTCCGCTCGTGCAGACGCGGCGTAAGCTTCAAGCCAAATCAAATCATAACTCTGGGAGAGAAGCATGACCTTGTTCGACATGAAGGGGAAAGTCGCCGTCATCACGGGATCGACGCGCGGCATCGGGCTTGCGATCGCCGAGCGCATGGCCGAGCACGGCGCCAAGGTGGTGATCTCCTCGCGCAAGGCCGACGTCTGCGATCAGGTGGCGAAGAGCATCAACGACAAGTTCGGCAACGGCACGGCGGTCGCGATCGCCGCCAACATCTCGTCGAAGGAAAATCTGCAAAACCTCATCGACGAGAGCAACCGCGCCTTCGGCAAGATCGACGTGCTGGTCTGCAACGCCGCGTCGAACCCGTATTACGGTCCGCTCGCCGGCATCTCCGACGATCAGTTCAGGAAGATTCTCGACAACAACATCGTCGCCAACAACTGGCTGATCTCGATGGTGGTGCCGCAGATGATCGAGCGCAAGGACGGCTCGGTCATCATCGTCTCCTCGATCGGCGGCCTGAAGGGCTCGACCATCCTCGGTGCCTACGCGATTTCCAAGGCCGCCGACATGCAGCTCGCGCGCAACCTCGCTTGCGAGTACGGCAAGCACAACATCCGCGTGAATTGCATTGCGCCCGGCCTGATCAAGACCGATTTTGCCAAGGCACTTTGGGACAATCCGGAGAATCTGAAGGCCTCGACCTCGCGCTCGCCGCTGCTGCGCATCGGCATCCCCGACGAGATCGCCGGCGCAGCTGTGTTCCTGGGTTCGAAGGCCGGCGACTTCATGACCGGCCAGACCATGGTGATCGACGGCGGCGCGACGATCAGCTGAGGCGCTCGCGCCGGTGCAGAGAAGGTGGTTGGGCGAGCCGATCGGGCGAGGAACCAACCACTTTCCGGCTCGTTAGCCCGCGTTCAACGTTGAACAGCACGGCAGACGAGGGCCAAAAGCGAGACAGATGATCCCCACGGTGATCAAGCCGCAATCTCCCGACGACGTCTCCGCAATGGTTGTCGCGGTGGGCGCGGCGATCCTGAGCATCACTATCATCGCGGCTCTCTATCTCGGGCGGGAAATCTTCGTTCCCGTCGCGCTCGCCATTCTGCTGAGCTTTGTCCTCGCCGCTCCCGTCAGGTTGATGCAGCGTCTTCACGCCCCGCGGGCGCTGGCCGTTGTCGGTGTCGTGCTTTTCGCCTTCGCCATCATTTTCGCCCTGGGAAGTGTGATCGCGACGCAGCTCAACGGCCTGGCCGGCGATCTGCCGAAGTACCAGGCTACGATTCTGTCCAAGATCCAGTCGGTGCGCGGCGTAGCAGGCGGCAGTTCCACGCTCGAGCGTGCCGCCGAGATGCTTCAGGATCTCGGCAAGGAACTGGACAAGCCCAAGTCGGTTGCGCCAGCCAATCCGCTGACTTCCGGCACCCCGGCCCACCCCGACGTCAAGCCGGTCCCGGTGAAGGTCTTGCAGCCTGATCCCGGTGCGCTGGAGAGCCTGCGCTCGCTGATCGCCCCCCTGGTGTCGCCGCTGGCAACGACAGGGATCATCGTCATTTTTGTGATCTTCATCCTGATTCAGCGCGAGGATCTTCGAAACCGTCTGATCAGGCTGGCGGGCTCCCACGATCTGCAACGCACGACTGCGGCACTCGACGACGCCGCGGCTCGCTTGAGCCGACTTTTCCTCAATCAGCTCATGCTCAACACGGCCTTCGGCGTGCTGATTGGCACCGGCCTGTGGCTGATCGGAATTCCCAGCGCGGCGCTGTGGGGCATTCTTGCTGCCGTGCTGCGCTTTGTGCCTTATATCGGCTCGATCATAGCTGCAGCGTTTCCGCTCGCGCTCGCCGTGGCGGTCGACCCGGGCTGGTGGATGCTGGCCTGGACCGCGGCACTTTTCTTCGTCATCGAACCGCTGGTCGGACAGGTGGTCGAACCCCTGTTGTATGGCCGCACCACGGGCCTTTCGCCCGTGGCTGTCGTCGTCTCCGCGACCTTCTGGACGGCGCTGTGGGGACCGATAGGGCTGATTCTCGCCACGCCTCTCACCGTATGTCTGGTCGTGCTGGGCCGCCACGTTGAAAGGCTGTCCTTTCTGGACGTCATGTTCGGCGATCGCCCGGCGCTTTCGCCTCCGGAGATTTTCTATCAGCGCATGTTGGCTGGCGATCCGACCGAGGCCGCCGAGAAGGCCGAAGAGTTTCTCAAGGAGAGGTCGCTCTCGGCCTATTACGATGAAGTCGCCCTCAAGGGCCTTCAACTGGCCCAGTCGGACCTTGATCGCGCTGCCCTCGACAATACGCGGCTTGTGCGCATCCGCGATACGGTGGTTGAGTTCGTGGACGATCTCTCAGACCAGGAGGATGGCCACCCTGTCGGAAACGAGCGGACCGCGGATGCCGAAGCGGCCGATGCCGTCGAAGCCGTCGCGCCAGCCAATGACCAGCCGGATATCGCCGTGCTTGATGAAGCGGCTCTTGCGGAACAATTTCGCGGCGAAAATGCCGTGCTCTGCATTGGAGGTCGAACCATGCTCGACGAGGCCGCTGCCATCATGCTCTCGCAACTGTGCCGCGCGCATGGCGTGGGCAGCCGTGTCGAAGGCCCGGAAGCGTTGTCGACCGCCAATATTTTTCGCCTCGATACGTCAGGCGTGGCGTTGGTCTGCCTGAGCTATATCGGCATCACAACCCCTGCGCATCTGCGCTATGCGGTGCGGCGGCTCCGCCGCAAGCTACCGGGAGCGTCCATCATGGTGGGGTGCTGGGCGGAAGGAGTCGCAAACATCGACGAGCTGCGTGAGACGGCGAAGGCCGATCTGTTTGCCACCTCGCTGCGAGAGGCGGCGCAAATCGTCGTCTCCATGGCGCAAAGCCAAGTCGGCGCCGCGCCGTCTCTCGAGAAGCCTGTCTTGATGGCGCGTGCCTGAAAAAGCTACTCCACCGCCGCGTAAACCAGATCCCGCACCAGCGTCCGCGTGTGGTCGCGCTGCCCCGGGCCCTGGCTCATGAACACCGTGAACAGATCCTCCTTCGGGTCGATCCAGAAGAACGTCCCCGCAATGCCGCTCCAGAAATACTGGCCGACGCTGCCGGGGAACGGCGCGATGCCGGCCGCGCGGCGCACGGCGAAGCCGAGGCCGAAGCCGTGGCCCGGCGACAGGAGTGTGCCGTTGGTTACGACGTGCGGTCCGAGGTGATCGGATGCCATCAGCTCCAGCGTCTTGCGGCCGATGATCCTGTTGCCGTCGAGCGTCCCGCCGTTGCGCAGCGTCAGCGCGAAGCGGGCATAGTCCATCGTGGTCGAGACCAGGCCGCCGCCGCCGGACTCCATCACCGGCTGCTCGAGCATGTTGAACAGCGCGACCTTGTCGCCGGTCCAGGGATCGGCTTCGAACGGCTGAGCGAGCCGGCCGGCATTGGCTTCGCTGGTGGAGAAGGCGGTTTCAGTCATCTGCAACGGCGCGAGGATGCGCTCGGTGAGGAACGCGCCGAGCGACTTGCCGCTGACGACCTCGATGATGCGGCCGAGGATGTCGGTGGAGCGGCTGTAGTTGAACTCGTCGCCGGGATGACAGACCAGCGGGAAGCTTGCCACCAGCGCGGCATGCTCGGCATTGGTGATCTTGCGGCTGCGGACGCGGGATTCCTGGTAGAGCTTGTGCACGGGGCCGTCGCCCTGGTGCTCATAAGTGAGACCAGAGGTGTGGCGGAGCAGGTCCTGCACCGTCATCGGCCGCCGGGGCGGAACCAGTTCCAGCTTGCCGCCGCTGACCACGCCGACCCTCTGGTCCGCGAACTCCGGAATGAACTTGGCGACGGGATCGGCGAGCAGGAGGTGGCCATCCTCGACCAGCGCCATGATGCCGACCGACACGATCGGCTTGGTCATCGAGAAGATCCGGAAGATCGAATCAAGCGCCATCGGCGCAGGTCCCGCCGGGCTCTGCTTGCCGAGCGCCTCGAACCAGCCGACCTGGCCGCGCCGGGCGACCAGCACGGTCACCCCGGGAATGGTTCCCTTGTCGATCTCGCGCTTGAAAGCGTCCGACATCGCCTGGAGACGAGGGCGCGACAGGCCCAGCGTTTCCGGCCTGGCCTCGGGCAAAGGCGGGGTTTTCGGCGCGGTGGCGGCTTGGGCGGCGGCTGTGGCAGTCATTTTCACTCCCGGGGGCACATTATTTCGGGAATGAACTGTGGCCCAGAAGGCGCGGCACAAACAAGCGAAGCCAGCGCGCTTCACCCTTGCAAACCAGCCGTCCCCTGTGCTTGAAAGCGCCCCTGATCCGCGTGGCGACGCGAGGGTCCGTAGGAGTGTAGCTCAATTGGTAGAGCACCGGTCTCCAAAACCGGGGGTCGCAGGTTCGAGCCCTGCCACTCCTGCCAGCTAATTCAATAACTTAGCTGCGTAGGCTTCCGAACAGACGTTGAACGAGGACCCATTCAGGACCCATTCGGCTTCAGGATCCAAAGATTCCCGCGGATAGGTCGTTGATGACCGTAGCGACGGATGTGTCGGCGGTCTGCTTCCGTTTGCGCTTCGCATAGTTCCGTAAAAGCACTGCGGGATCGTCTCCGATGCGCTCCGCCACCGTGTGCACGGGCACGCCCTTGTCCAGGAGTAGGGTGGCGTGGGTGCCCCGAAGGTGGTGAAACTCGAACCCAGCGAACCCAAGGGCGTCGGCGGCCCGGCGAAAGGCCTTCGAAAAGCCACTGGGATCCCTCGGCTTGGCAAAGTCAAAATCCTGGCCGGCACCCGGCCTCGCCGGGAAAATCAAGGCGTCGTCAGGAAGCTTAACCAGGGTCAGGTCGACCTCCGCGCCGTCAGGGATGCCCGCCATGATCCGCTGGTGTTTTTCCCGCTCGGCGACCAGCAGCGCCACGGTGCAGTCATCGAGGGCGATCGTACGCTTGCCCCGCCATGTTTTCGGCGGCTTGTACCGGAGCCCGAACTTCTTGGTGATCTCCAGAGCGCGCTCCACTTTGAGGGTCTTTGCCCCGTCACTGAAGTCGGCCCAGCGAAAGGCCAGAAGCTCGTTGCGGCGAACACCAGTCGAGGCATCGACCGCGACAGGCACATACATCGTGGCCGAGGGCTTTAAGCCGGTCACCAGTGATTTGAGGTCCGCCTCGTCCAAGGCTAAGCCGTGATCGCTTTCACCGGCCGACGGCAGCTGTTCAATCCGGGACATCGGATTGCTCGCAATTATGCCTTTGCGCTCGGCGGTCGAGAGGGACGAATTGAAGCAGCGGTGGACGTGGTTGTCCTGAAGCGCGATGCGTTCGAGGTCCGCCTTTGAAATTAAAGCTTTTGCCACCTTCATCTCCTGAGTTGGCAAAGGGCCGCCGAACGGTACACCCTAACCAACCGACCCTGCGTGGCAAATCCTTTGGGGGCTGCAATGCTTCAGTCCTTAGGCCGCGTCGCACGACGGGCCTATTATTGACGATCGCCGATGTCGAACGCGCCAAGGCGGTAGTCTTCAGCGACCGATTGCTCAGTCGTCGGCTGCGCGGTCAAAGTGAACGTCGCATCGGGGTAGCGCGTCCATACCTGAATGTCCTCGGAAGTGACCGTCAGATATCCGAAAAAGCACTTGTATCGACCGGGCACGGTCGCTCGGCCGATTTTGTCCCAATTGATCTTGTTAACGCGCATCGCTAGCTCCACTCGTTCTCAGGCAGCGAACCGGGCGGGGGGTTAAGTTCTTCGAGGCCGGCTTCGATCAACGCCAATTCTTCTTGGATTGCTTTGGCCGCGTTTTCTGGGTTGATGCCCGACACGGATTGCAGCTGGGCGCGCACCTTGCGACGATGTGCCAGCAAGTCGGCCAGAGCGCGTCGGTCCTGTACTTTCACGTAGCCAGCGACAATTAGTTCCATGGCCTTTGACACGTTCGTCGTTTCCCACCCTTGGTTATCGGAGGCGGCTAAGTTCTTTCAGACCAGCTTCGGTCATAGGATATTCGACACCTTCGCGATGTCTTGACGTATCGTTTCAAGCGGGCGTTCGGTTTCCGTGGCCGCTTGTTGCCATCGCATCGTTTACGAGCAGTTACGGATCGGGAACGGCCGGCAATCTTTCCTAAATGGTTCATGGATATTGTTCTGCGGCATGGATCACGAGGACGCATCGGCGGCTTGGTTAGTTCCAGCTCTCAGGCGAAGCTACGCTCGTCTAGCAGCGTGGATGACGCGCGGTAATCGCGCGCCTGAGCCCAGCCGTTTGCCGGCGCCGCCGCGCTCAGAACGGCCGGCTCGCTTTCCCGACCCACCGCGGCGGCCAGCGCCGCCGCGCATTTAGCAGTTGTAGATCGCGAATGACGAACGATCGCACATCGACGCGTCCGTGGTCGGCTGACGAAGAGGCGGAATTGCTCTCGCTCTTTGCCGCTGGCGCCACTGCTGAGGAGGTCGGCGAGCGGCTACGCCGCACCCGGCAAGCGGTTTACGCTCGCTTGCAGCGCTTTCAGAAGCAGCGGGGGCGAGCTAGTAGGACGAGCGGGAAGTTATTTGCTCAGTTGCCACCCGCGCTGCAACCCTCAACCGGCACATCGAAGGTTCAATTGCATCCGCTCCAAAAGGCGCCAAGCTGAGGCGATCCATTGGGATCGACTGATGACCAGCCCGACTGATGACGAATTGCGCGCCGCCGTCACCGCCGCCATTGAGCAGTGGAAGACGGCCTTTTTGCTTCGCCGCGAGTATCCGAAGCTTACAAAATGAGGCGGGTACTTACGCAGCGACGTCGAACGATGCGATAAGGGCACGAAGGTCGTTGGCCAGCCCGCGATAGTGCTGGCCCGCGCGCAGATACAGCTCGCGGTTACTTCCATCCGATCGTCTGGCAATCAACTCGCATTCGGCTGCGAGGCTTTCAAAACGTTCCAGCTTGGCTTGGAAACCGGTCATTGGCGGGGCCCCGAACTCGTTACTACAAAGGGGCGAGGACCGTATTCGCTCGATTAAGTCAGAGCGAACATTGTTATGGAGCATAATATCTTTTGCCGAGGGGCGATTTCGGTTTTCGCATCGCAACCAAACCGATCTGTGGGCCAGGACATTGGCGATTTCACACACGCCCTCGGACAAGACGGCCATATCCAGATCGCGTCGATCTCGCGTGCGAGATTGACATAGAAGCCAAGGCGCGCACCGAACAACTGGTGGATGGCCACCCGATAGAGAGTTGCGGCAGCAAGCACCTCAGTTGGCGGCCTCCTTCACGGTTCTTGGCCGTAAGCCGACATGCATCCATGCCTGTCCTAACGTATCCTCCCGAGCGCAAAGCGGACTTCACGAAGGTAGGTCCTCGCTCGTCGGTAGTTCCTTGCCCAGCGTCAGCAGCGTCACGTACGTGCCGCTCTCGTGAAGGTCGAGCCAGCCCTTCTCGATCGCGTATCTGATGCCCGCGCCGAATTCGGGCCCGCTGCCGTTACAGCCGCCCTTCGACATGAAGGGAGAATTGATTTTCTCGATGTGAATGCGGCCGCTAATCGGCTCGATGCCCGCGGCAAGCTCGATGAGCTTGCGCGCAGCAGCTTCCGGATCGGCGTAGGGGCGTTCGTTGATCAATTTCGTTCGGTAGTCCGGCAAATTGTCAATTGCTTGCGTGTCGCGGTGTGGTCGACACGCTGCGGCTTGTGGGTGTGGACAATGGCCGGCGGGCATCACTGCCGCCGGCCATCGCTTGCGCTACCTGTGGCTGGGGGGCTGATCGGCAGCGCTGATCGCGAGCGTGCTGAACGACGATTAACAACCTGCTAACCAATTCTGGCAGGCTCTGGCTATTTCGCGAGCAACAACGCGGCGGAGTGTGCTGCCGCCTGCGTTGATCGGCAGACGGCGTTCGGACCACGCGCGCAGGATAGCGCGGGAAGAGGCCGGGAGTGAGAGGAGCAGTTCGGCGCGACACGACGAAAGATATGGCTGTGGAATAGTGCGTGCAGGCTCCTGCACGTATTGCGATTACCGGCAAGCCGTGGACAACCTGCGGCATTACTATCCCCGATTTGGGGTGCAAGATGCCATTTGTTTATCGACCGTCACTTAAGACTAAGACCGGTGAAGCTGTCGCACTACTTCACTTGAGCAATCAACAGAAGGACAGGATCGCCCCCGTCTTCAGTGTAGGTGAAAGGCCACCGGCTAACTTCGTTGCGCGAATGGCTTCGGCATGGCTAGGCCGGCGGTGCTTCCTTGATGGCTCATTCAATCACAACCTCAGTGGAGGTTCGGCGGATTTCGATACCCTATTCGCCGCACTCGGCACAGCAGGAATTCCGGTGATACCCGTGATCGAAATCGGTGCTTCGAACGCCTACAACCAGGCCGCTTTCGCGCACATTGGCCAATTCTCGAATGGAGTTATGTTAAAGTGTACACATGGGCACCTTAACCTCGCGGCGAACTGGGTCCAACAGATGGGACAGTGTCAATCGGCCCTTTAATTGCGGTTTGTTGTCAAGCTACCATTCTTCCTCTCTCCAGTGACACGCCGGTAGCGATTGCTCCGTCGGAGCTGGTCAGGTTGCGGAGACGGAGCGATCGCGGATGGCGAGACGATTGCCTA
>NZ_SPVJ01000084.1:0-10871 GCF_004634465.1 Bradyrhizobium sp. MOS001 | reverse complement strand
CGCGGCAATGGCGACCTGAAGGGGCCGCCCCATGAAATCGACGTCGTCGCGATCCAGGGCGACAAGGTCTTCTTTCTCGCTGTCACCAATGCGGTGAAGACGGCCGAGATTCCGGCCTGCGAAAAAGTCTGGAAGCAAATGATGGCGAGGAAGACACCGGAGGATTCCATGGCCAAGGAAGACCAGGCCATGGACGCCTACAGAAAATGCGTTGCCAAGGAGGCGCCAGGTCAAAGCTGGTTCGCGGCGGCCGTGAAGAAGGCGCGGGGCCAGTTGGAGCTGCTGCTCGCGCGGTAGGATCCCTCGGAACTAACCGATCCGGAAACGGTGTTCCGGCAGCCCCTGCGCGACGCCGTCAATGGCCAGGAGATGGCCGGCCTGCGGCTCGACGTCAAGCTGCTGCCGATCCAGGAATTTTCTGGCCGTCGTCACATACAGCGTTTTGAGATCGCTTCCTCCGAAGCAAAGACAGGTCGGATTGGTGACAGGCAGGGGAATGACCGTGTCGATCGTCCCGTCAGGCCGATAACGCACCACCCGACCGCCCGAGAAGAACGCCGTCCACAGCCCGCCATCGACGTCAACGCACGCGCCGTCAGGTCTTTCTCCGGAGGCGCTGTAATCCGCAAATAGGCGCCTGTTGCTGATCAGGCCGTCGTCGAGATCGAAGTCGAACGCCCAGGTGCAGTAACGCCGCGTGTCCGTGAAATAGAACGTCCGATTGTCGGGCGAGAACGCGATCCCATTGGACACGATGACGTCGTCGAACAGGCGCGTCACCTGACCGTCTCCGGTGACGCGGTACAGCGAGCCGTTCGGCCGGTGCAATTGATTGTCCATAGTGCCGATCCACAGGCGGCCGCGCGCGTCCACGCGGCCGTCGTTGAGGCGGTTGTCCAGGCCGCGTTCGACCTCGACGACGGTCTGGCGATGGTGGAGGGTCAAGTCCTGCGCGAGCAGATGCGAACCGTCTGACGTCAGGGCCTGGCTGCCGAGGAATTGGCAATCATAGGAGGCTTTGTAATGGGCGCCCGTCGCGGGATCGAAGGATTGATGAAGCCGGCCGTCGATGTCGATCCACCACAGCTTGCGGGACCGGTCGCACCACAGCGGCGTTTCGCCAAGAATGTCCGCGCTGGCGACCGCGGTCTCGACCCTGTGCGCGGGAATCGTTTTCGCAGTCATTCCGGAATCCGGTTCCAGCCGCGCGCGCTATCGCCAAAGGCCTGATAACCATCGGCGGTGACGGCGATGGTATCCTCGAGCTTGATAAAACCCCGTCGCTTGTGAGGCAGCGTGGTTTCAATCGAGATGACCACGCCGGCCTCAAGCGGCGCATTGGCGTCGTCGGCGGGGTAGGGAATGGGTCCGCTCGCCGTCAGGCGCGGCGCTTCGTGGCTGACGATGCCCATGCCATGGGCGACGAAGTGCATGTGCTTGCCGTGAGGAGACCGCGCAAGCGCTTCGTTCGCTGCAGCGTAGATATCGGCGCCGATGAGACCGGCGCGGATCGGAGCGCGGGCCGCCTGCTGGATCAGGTCGATTTCGCCGAGCAGATCGACGAGCTCGCCGTCCGGCGCCCCATGCATGGCCATCCGGCAGAGATCGCCGATATAGCCTTTGTAATTCCCGCCCGAATCCAGTGACACGATATCGCCGCGCTCGAGACGTTGCTCGGACGGCGCCCGGTTGAGGCTCGTTCCCATCGTCACCAGGGCGTATTCGAAGATCATGTCGCGGGACAATTCGGCCTGCCGCAAATGCCCGATGATCTCGCGCTTGCTGTGTCCGGGCCGGGCGTGGTTCACCGCATCCATCATGGAGGCGACCACGCGCTCGGACGCTTCGCGCAGGATCTCCAGCTCGGCTGCGGTCTTGATCGACCGCAGTTTCTCGAGCGGGCGCATCGCCTCGACGAGCTGGCAATCGGGGAGATCCCGACGCAGCACATCGGCGGCATCGACGGGCAGGAACGACATCTCGACGCCGACACGCAGCGCCGGCGTCGCGACCGCCTTCACATGCCTGAGCGCGAGCGCCATCGCCTCGACCGAGGTCGACGATCCGAATACGGCCGGCGGCATCCAGTATCCGGCGCCGGTCCTGTTCTCGACGCTGTCCCGCTCGTTCCGGTTGGCAACATAGGCGCACTTCTCCGGGGCGCCCTTCAAATAGACGAAGATGGGCAGATAGCGGCTGATGCCGATCGCTTCCATGTAATCGAACTGGAAGTGATAGTAACCGCCGAGCAGGTACTGAATGTTGTGCTTCGCGGTGACGATCAGCACGTCGATGCCGAAATCGTCGAGCAGGCCGTCGAGCCTTGCCGTGGAGAACGGAATTTTCGAACTCATTGATCGTTCTTCTTCGCTGACGACTTGATCTCTTGGGCGGGCGAAGGCGGTCAGCTGTCCTTCCAGGAGGACAGCGCATGCGCGACGCAGCCATTGATGTGGTCGCTGAGAACGGCCCTGGCGCTCTTGATGTCACGCTTCAGAGCGGCTTCCAGCAACGCCTTGTGCTGGTTGATCGTCTCCGTGCCGCGGTAGCGCAGCGCATAGCGGAAGTATTTGTCGAACACGATCGCATGGGTATGCATCAACTCGCGCGACCCGCAGCTCGAGATCAGCGCCTGGTGGAATTCGCCGTCGTAGCGCTTGCGCAGCTCGGGATCGTCGCCTTCCTTGAGGACGGTGCGTTCGGTCGCCGCCAGCTTGTGATGCGCGGACACGACGCGGCCCTCCCACTCGACGTCGCCGGCCCGGAATGACTCGGCCATCGCGTGATGCTCCAGCAGGATGCGCAGCTCGGCGAGCTCGCGCAGGTTCTGGATCGAGATCGGCGCCACCTCGAAGCCGCGCTGGCCTTCGGCGACCACAAAACCCTCGGACGTGAGGCGATTGAGGATCTCGCGCAGCGTCGAGATGCTGACGCCGTAATCTTCCTTCATGGCATCGAGCTTGAGACGCCCGGCAGGCGTGAGCACGCCGAAAATGATGTCGGAGCGAATGCGCTGATAGCCGCTGTCGCCTGCCGACATTGGCCGTTCCTCGAGTGTCGTCATGCGCTCTAGTCCCGCTGTCCGGATTGCCGGCCCGCCGTGCTGCGGCCGAACCATCAATGTTGCCAGCAATATAGCAGACCGACGACACATGACGTCTACTGAAATCTCATATGAAATTGATTTTGTCGTTTGACATGGAAATATATGTATGATGTGTAAATAAACGGAGCGTACGGAAAACAAGGCCTTAAGCCGCCGTTCGTGCCCCGGTGAACAGGGAGGAAACGATGAGCTTGTTGATACGGGCGCTGTCTGCGACGGCGATCTGCGTGGCGCTGACGGTCGGCGCATCCGCCGCTGACGACATCCAGGAGCGGACGATCAGGTGGGGCCACCTCAACAACACCGATCACCCTGTCAGCTTTGGCGTGCAGAAGTTTGCCGAGATCCTGCTGGCGAAGAGCGGGGGCAAGATGAAGGTGCGAGAGTTCGCAGCCTCCCAGCTCGGCAATGAGTTGCAGCAGCAATCGGCACTGCGCGGCGGCACGCAGGAGATGCTGTCGGCCTCGACCACCTCGCTCGCAACCGTCATTCCGGAATTCGGCCTCGTCGACTTCCCGTTCCTCTTCAACACGACCGAGCAGGCCGACGCGCTCGCGACCGGGAAATTCGGCAACGCGATGATTGACACGCTGCCCTCGAAGGGGCTGATCGGTCTCGGCTATTGGGGCCTGGGTTTCCGCAATGTCACCAACAGCACCCGCCCGATCACGAAGGTCGAGGACTTCAGCGGGCTCAAGCTTCGCGTGATTCCGAACCCGGTCTATCTCGAAAGTTTCAGCGCCTTTAAGGCCAATCCGGTCCCGATGGCCTTCGGCGAGCTGTATTCAGCGCTCGAGACCCGCACCGTCGACGGCCAGGAGAATCCCTACACGGTCATTCTCTCGAACAAATTCTACGAAGTGCAGAAATTCGTCTCCGCGACCAACCACACCTTCACCCTGAACATCATTCTGGTGAGCAAGGTGTTCTGGGACAAGCTGTCGCCGACCGAGCAGCGCCTGATGCGCGAGGCTTATGCAGAGAGCCGCGACTACCAGAAGGAGCAGACGCGCCTTCAGACCGAAAAGGCGCTGGCGGAATTGCAGGCCAAGGGCATGCAGTACAATGCGATCGCACCTGAAGAGACCGATCGCATGCGTAAGACAGTGCAGCCGGTCGTGGACAAGATCTCGGCCAATCTTCGGTCCGAGACGGTGAAGCTCTTCAACGACGAGGTCGAGCGCATCCGCAAGGACGTGAAGTAGCCGACGTCTCCATCACGCAGGCGGCGGGGCCGGCCATTGGCCGGCTCACACCCCTCATTTGCCCGGACGTCACGCATGGCGCGAGCTCTTGACCTCTACTGCACGTTCCTGAAAGCCGTCATTGCCGCGTGTCTTGCAGTGATGGTGGTGCTGGTGTTCGGCAACGTCGTCCTGCGTTACGGCTTCAACTCCGGCATCACGATTTCGGAGGAGCTGTCGCGCTGGCTGCTGGTCTGGCTGACCTTCCTCGGCGCCATCGTCGCGCTGCGCGAGCACGCGCATCTCGGCGTCGACAGCCTGGTCCGCATGCTGCCGGCTTACGGAAAACGCATCTGCTTCATCATCAACTATTGCCTGATGCTGTTTGCCGATTGGCTGCTGCTCTCGGGCAGCTGGCGCCAGACCATCATCAACATCGACGATCGCGCGCCGGCGACCGGCCTTTCGATGGCCATCTTCTACGCGGTCGGCGTGATCTTCGGCGTATCGGCCGCAGTCATCCTTCTCTACGACCTCGTCCGCGTGCTCACGGGACAGGCCAGCGAGGCCGATATGGTGGCAGTCAAGGAATCGGAAGAGCACTGATGCTGACCATCGGGATCACGCTATGACGATCGCCGTCTTTACCTTATCGCTGCTCGGCGCCATGGCGCTCGGCATGCCGATCGCCTTTGCGCTGATCGTCTGCGGCGTCGCCCTGATGAGCACGATCGACATGTTCGACGCCCAGATCGTGGCGCAGAATGTCATCAACGGCGCGGACAGCTTTCCGCTGATGGCCATTCCCTTCTTCATGCTCGCGGGTGAGATCATGAACAAGGGCGGCCTGGCCAAGCGTATCGTCAATGTCGCGCTCGTTGCCGTAGGCCATTTCCGCGGGGGGCTTGGCTACGTCACGATCCTCGCGTCCTGCATCCTGGCTTCGCTCTCGGGTTCGGCCGCGGCCGATGCGGCTGCGCTCGCGGCTCTGCTGGTGCCGATGATGGTTGCGGCAGGGCACAAGAAGTCCTATGCGGCGGGTCTCGTGGCGGCGGGGGGCATCATTGCCCCCGTCATCCCGCCCAGCATCGGCTTCGTCATCTTCGGCGTCGCCGCGGGCGTTTCGATCTCGAAACTGTTTCTGGCCGGCATCGTGCCCGGGCTGCTGCTCGGCGCTGGGCTTTGCATGGCGTGGGCGTGGGTGGTGCGGAAAGAGAACCTGACGCCGCCGCCGCGAGCCTCGGGGGCTGAGATCATCAAGGCCGTCGTCGATGGCTTCTGGGCGCTGATGCTGCCGGTCATCATCGTGGTCGGCCTGCGTTTCGGCATCTTCACGCCGACGGAAGCCGCGGTGGTGGTCGCCGTCTACTCCCTGTTCGTCGCGACCTGCATCTACCGTGAACTGAAACTGTCGCAGCTCTACGCCATCTTCGTCTCCTCTGCCGTGACGACGAGCATCGTGATGTTCCTTGTCGCCGCGGCGCTGGTATCGTCCTGGCTCATCACCGTGTCCGAGATATCCGCACAGGTCGTGACCCTGCTGAAGCCCTTCATGGGCAACAACACGCTGTTGATGCTCGCGATCATGGTCGTGGTGGTCATCGTGGGGACGGCGCTCGACATGACGCCGACGATCCTCATTCTCACGCCGATCCTGATGCCGATCATCAAGGCGGCGGGCATCGACCCCGTCTATTTCGGCGTCCTCTTCATCATCAACAACGCCATCGGCCTGATCACGCCACCGGTCGGCATCGTGCTCAACGTCGTCTGCGGCGTCTCGAGGATCAGCATGGAGGATATCATCAAGGGCGTCTGGCCGTTCATGATCGCGCAACTGATCGTCCTGTTCGCGATGGTGCTATTCCCGGGACTGGTGACGATTCCGGCGAAATGGTTCGGCGGCTAGTCACATATGTCGACAAAGGAGAGGCGAACAATGGCCGCTAAGATCATGATCCTCAATGGACCCAATCTGAACTTTCTCGGCATCCGGGAGCCGCACATCTACGGCCGGACGACGCTGAAGCAGATCGAGGACAGCTGCCAGGCCCTGGCCGACCAGCTCGGCGTATCGATCTCATTCCACCAGACCAATATGGAGGGTGAGCTCGTCAATCTGATCCAGTCCGCCCATGGCAAGGCGGATGCGATCATCATGAATCCGGCGGCCTATTCCTTCACCTCGATCGCGCTGATCGACGCACTGAAGATCTTCGAGGGTATCAAGATCGAGGTGCATATCTCGAACATCCATGCCCGGGACGAGCTTCACCGCCACTCGATCACGTCGAGTGCCTGCACGTCGGTTATTTGCGGCTTGGGTCCGTACGGCTATCTCGCCGCGATCCTGGCAGCCGTTCAACGGCTTGGACAATTGCCTGAAACCATTCCGCAGGCCTTGCACGGGCTTGCCGCCGCTGCCACGGCGTAAGGAGGAGAGCAACATGCGCGGTGCAGGATTTCTCGCCATCTGGAGCGACGTCGAGGCGCACGACCTGACCGATTACCGGCACTGGCTGACGCGCGAGCACACCACCGAGCGCGTGACGACCAAGGGCTTCCGCGGGGTGCGCGTCTTCCGCGCGGCAAGGGACGACATCAACCGCTTCTTCATCCTGTACGAGCTCGATGCGCCCGAGGTGCTCGACGGCGAAGCGTACCTCGCGCGCCTCAACGCGCCGACGCCCTGGTCGCAGCGCATCATGCCAAAGCTCGGCAATTTCATGCGGGGCGGGGGCATCATGGTCGCGCGCGCGGGGCGAGGCGAGGGCGCCACGATCATGGCGCTGCGGATCGAGGCTTTGCCCGCGGACGCCCGAAAACTGGCTGAGGCGCTCGTTGCATGCGACGGAATTGCCGCCATTCAGATCGGCGCGACCGACGAGGCGCGCACATCGGTGCCGACTGCCGAAAAGGGCATGCGAAAGGACGAGGGCTTTTTCGCAGGCCTATTGCTGATCGAGGCGCTCGACGTCGCCGCGTTGCAGGCCGCCTTGCAGCAGGCGCGCGCGATTGCGCCCGACATCCTGGGCCGGGCGAGCGAGCCGGAAGTCTACCAAGGCATGTTCGCGCTCGACGCCCGCATCGCGGACTTCGGCTGATGGCCGTCTTCTCGCTCGCTGCCCTGACCGTGCTCGATCTCGCGCCGCCCGAGATGATCGAGCTGGCGGCCCGCTGCGGCTACGAGAAAGTCGGGCTCAGATTGCTGCCCGCGACGCAAGGCGGAATTGCCTATCGCCTGATGGACGATGCGCCGCAGATGCGAGAGACGCTGCAGCGGTTGCAGTCGACGGGCGTGACCGTCGCCGATCTCGAAGTCGTCGCGTTCAGGCCGGCGACGGACGTCGCGTCCTTCACGCCCTTCTTCGAGGCGGGCGCGCGCCTCGGCGCCAAACATATTCTCGTTGCGGCCTACGATCCGGACCTGGCACGGTTCTCGGACCGCTACCGGCAGTTTTGCGAAGCGGCTGCACAGCACGGCCTGACATCCGATCTCGAATTCATGCCCTGGACCAGCGTTCCGGACCTGAAGACCGCGATGCGGATCGTCGCCGATATCGATCACCCCGCGGCCGGCGTTCTGGTCGATGCGCTGCATTTCGATCGATCGCAAAGCGCGCTTGCGGATATCAAGGCTATCCCGGCGAAGCAGCTTCACTACTGGCAACTCTGCGACGGTCCGGCCGAACGCCCGGCGACGACCGAGCAGCTCATTCATGCCGCACGCGAGGAACGGATGTTTCCAGGCGAGGGCGGCATCGATCTCGTCGGACTGACACAAGCCATGCCCGACAGCCTGACCATCAGCATCGAGGTCCCGACCGTTCAGCTGGCGAAGACCGTCGATGCCGTAACACGGGCACGCCGGGCGCTCGCGGCGGGCAGGGCCGTGGTCGAGAGGGCGCGCGCCGCTTCGTAAGAGGGTGGGATGCCGCAAGCCGATCGCGTCTGGGACATCGAGACCGACCTGCTGGTCATTGGCGCAGGTGCGGGGGGCATGACGGCGGCGCTGGTCGGCGCCCTCGAAGGGCTCGGCGTTATCCTCAGCGAGAAGTCGGACATGGTGGGCGGCACGACCGCAACCTCCGCCGGCACCGTCTGGATCCCGGGCAACCGGCAAGGGCGGCGCGCTGGAACGCCTGATACGGTCGAGGCCGCGCGGACCTATCTCGCCGCGATGCTCGGCGAGCACGCGACCGACCAGCGCGTGGATATGTTCCTGAAGGCCGGCCCGATCGTTCTCGATTATCTCGAGCAGAAGACGAGCGTGAAGTTCGCGGCACCGCCGGTCCATCCCGATTACAAGCAGCTTCGTGGCGCTGCGATCGGCGGTCGCGCGCTCGGAGCCGTGCCGTTCGACGGCCGCGAGCTCGGCGACGATTTCGTGCGAGTCAGGCCGCCACGTCGCGAATTCATGGTCCTCGGCGGCATGATGGTCGGGAAGGCGGACATTCCGGCGCTGCTGGCGCCCTTCCGCAACTGGACCAACTTTCGACACGCCGTCGGCCTTCTCGCCCGGCATGCGCTGGATCGGCTGCGCCACAAGCGAGGAACGCGCCTGATCATGGGCAATGCGCTGGTCGCACGACTGCTCGACAGCATCCGCCGCGCCGGCGTCGAGCTGCGATGTGAGACGGCGCTTCGCGAGATCATTTGCGAGGGCGACGACATCGTCGGTGCGGTCCTCACGTCTCCGACCGGAGAGGTCGCCATACGCGCCCGCAAGGGCGTGGTGCTGGCAACTGGCGGCATCGGCTGGAGCCGCGAGCTTCGCGAGCGGCTGTTTCCAGATGCTGCGCGCCGCTTTTCGCTCGCGCCCTCATCCAACACAGGTGACGGAATCCAAGCCGCCGAGCGTGTCAACGCCATCATCGAGCGTGACCTCGAGAGCCCGGCCCTGTGGATGCCGAGCTCGGTGATGGCGCAAGCCGACGGCCACGTCTCGGTCTTCCCGCACATCATGCTCGATCGCGCCAAGCCGGGCCTGCTCGCCGTCAACAAATCCGGCCGACGCTTCGTGAACGAAGCGGACTCCTATCACGACTTCGTCGCCGCGATGCTGCGTTCGAACGCATCTGCCTCGTCAGCCACGCCGGCTTTCCTGATCTGCGACAGGGCCTTCATCAAGGATTTTGGCATCGGACTGGTTCATCCCGGGACCAAAGACCTGACCGAGTTCTTGCAAACCAATTATTTGATCGAAGCCGAAACGATCGCAGAGCTGGCACAGAAAATCCCTATCGATCCAGATCAGCTTGCTGAAACGGTCGAACGATACAATCGGTATGCCGAGAGCGGGGTCGACGAAGATTTCGGGCGCGGTTCAAGCGAATTGAACCGGTTCAATGGCGACGCCCGGAGCAAGCCGAACCCTTGTCTGCGCCGGATCGGCCCAGGACCGTATTATGCCGTCGCCGTATGGCCCTCGGACCTCGCCAGCAGCGCCGGTCTACGCACGGATTCCTGCGCTCGCGTATTGTCTCGCGACGGCACGGTTCTATTCGGTCTCTACGCCGTCGGGACCGATTCATCCTCGATCTTCCGCGGCACATATCCGGGGCCGGGCACCATGATCGGCCCGGCCATGGTCTTCGGCTGGTGCGCCGCGATGGACGCAGCGGGAAAGCTACGCGGGCTTCTCGATCTGGCGCCGCGCTAGATGCTACCGCCCCCGCCTGAGCTCCTCGGTCGCGCGCCGGAGGACATCGTGAAGCCAGTCGTGCGCCGGCTCGCCCTCGATGCGTTCGTACCACAATAGCCGCACCTCGACCGGGGTTGTGGCATAGGGCAGTTCGTATATCGTGACCGCGTGCGCGCGTTCGAAGGCGCGTGCCAATGGACGCGGAACGATCGCCGCGAGTTCGGAGTCCGCGAGCAGGGCGGGCAGGGCCAGGAAATGCGGCAGCGAAACAGTTATGCGCGGCGGCCGGTCGCTTTCGGACAATGCCCGTTCGAGGGCCGCGCGGTCATACATTTCCGACCGCCTGGCGAGACCGCGCTCGGAGATGAAGCCTCCGATCGCGCCCTCCTGCTCGCCGCCGAAGGAGACAACGACCAGCGGCATGCGCGCCAGGGCCGCGTTGTCGATCCGGCCGAGCTTGCGCTTTCCGCCCACGATCAGCACGTCGTCATATTCGAACAACAGCGAGGTCCCGAAGCGGCTCGGCGAATCCGAGAAGACGCCGATCGCAACGTCGATGCGACCAAGGTCGATCTGCTCGGCGAGGTCGATCCGTGTCACCGGCTTGATCAGGTCGATCGCCGGCGCCTCAAGCCTGAGTATCTTCAGGAGCGGTGACTGCTCGTCTTCATTGCCGACATTCACAGTCTCGGGCTCCAGAGCGCCCAGGGCTTGATGCTGAGCTCGGCGTTCTATTGGGACCAGAACGAGGACACGCGGGCGTGGTCGAAGCGCTTCATCGCGCAGACCCAGAAGGTCCCGACCATGATTCACGCCGGCACATATGGCGCGGTGATGCACTACCTCAAAGCGGTCAAGGCGGCAGGCACGCTGGATGGTCCGACCGTCGCCGCCAGGATGCGCGATATGCCAGTGAACGATTTCATGACGAAAAACG
>NZ_SPVJ01000083.1:0-11738 GCF_004634465.1 Bradyrhizobium sp. MOS001 | reverse complement strand
GCGCCGCAATCGGCCACGCACTCGATGCCTTCACCCCCGAGGAATGCGCCAATTACCTGAAAAATTCAGGCTATCGAACTTAATGCCATCACGCTTTAGAGCCAATCCTTCAGCTTCCACGACGCCGGCTTCCACCGCGTCAGGTTCTCGAGCTTCCACTGCTTGATCATCGCCGGCGGCCAGCGGCTGAGCTTCGAGGTCTCCTCGACCTCGGGCCTGGCGACGATGGGCAAGGGCGTTGCGCGTCGCCGGTGCTGGCGCGTCGCCTCGCCGATCAGATCGACATATTCAGGCTTGTTGGCCATGCGCTGTGTCCTCGCGAAACCGTCGCGAGGACACAGTGTCGGCGATGCCGATTAACGGCCGTTTGCCGCTTTAGCTCAAATTGCAGGGAGCGGCTTACCGCCACTCCCTGACGTCGACGAAGTGACCCGCGATCGCGGCGGCTGCCGCCATCGCCGGCGACACCAGATGCGTGCGGCCCTTGAAACCCTGGCGGCCCTCGAAGTTGCGGTTCGAGGTTGAGGCGCAGCGCTCTTCCGGGGCCAGCTTGTCCGGGTTCATCGCGAGGCACATCGAGCAACCGGGCTCGCGCCATTCGAAGCCGGCCTTGATGAAGATCTTGTCCAGACCCTCAGCCTCGGCCTGCTCCTTCACGAGGCCCGAGCCCGGCACGACCATGGCGTTGACATGCGCTGAAACGGTCTTGCCTTCGGCAATCTTCGCCGCCGCGCGCAGATCCTCGATGCGGCCGTTGGTGCAGGAGCCGATGAAGATGCGGTCGAGCTTGATGTCGGTGATCTTCGTGCCCGCCGTCAGGCCCATGTATTTCAGCGCGCGGTGCTTGGAGAGACGCTTGGCCTCGTCCGCGATCTGATCCGGATCGGGCACGATGCCGGTCACCGAGATGACGTCCTCGGGCGAGGTGCCCCAGGTCACGATCGGCGGCAGCTTGGCAGCGTCGAGGCGCAGCTCGTGGTCGAAATGCGCGCCGTCGTCGGAGCGCAGCTTCTCCCAGTAGCGCATCGCCGCGTCCCAGTCCGCGCCCTTCGGCGCCTTCGGGCGGCCGCGCAGGAAATCGAACGCCTTCTGGTCGGGCGCAACCAGGCCGGCGCGCGCGCCGCCCTCGATCGACATGTTGCAGACCGTCATGCGGCCTTCCATCGACAATGCGCGGATCGCATCGCCGGCGTATTCCAGCACGTAGCCGGTGCCGCCGGCAGTGCCGATCTCGCCGATGATGGCGAGGATGATGTCCTTGCCCGTCACGCCTTCAGGCAATTTGCCGTCGACGGTCACGCGCATGTTCTTCGCCTTCTTCTGGATCAGCGTCTGCGTCGCCAGCACGTGCTCGACCTCGGAGGTGCCGATGCCGTGTGCGAGCGCGCCGAACGCGCCATGCGTCGAGGTGTGGCTGTCACCGCAGACGATGGTGGTGCCGGGCAGGGTAAAGCCCTGCTCGGGCCCGATGACGTGGACGACGCCCTGGCGCTTGTCGAACTCGTCGTAATATTCGATGCCGAATTGCTTGGCGTTCTCGGCCAGCGCCTTGATCTGCTCGATACTCTCCGGATCGGGATTCGGCTTGGTGCGATCGGTGGTCGGCACGTTGTGGTCGACGACGGCGAGCGTCTTTTCCGGCGAGTGCACCTTGCGGCCGGTGGCGCGCAGACCCTCGAACGCCTGCGGCGAGGTCACTTCGTGCACCAGATGGCGGTCGATATAGAGCAGGCAGGTGCCGTCGTCGGCTTCGTGCACCAGATGGTCGTTCCAGATCTTGTCGTACAATGTGGTCGGCTTGGACATGAGCTTCAGCTCCAGGAATGTTGTGGTGCGGATATGCGCGGTCACGCGCGGGCAACAAAATCGTCAGCGCAGCTTTTAGGCTGCGCGCGTAAGCTCTGACGTTGCCGAGGTCGCGAAGCGTCCGAAGAACCGGCCAGGCAGCCGCGAGCGATCGTCGATGACGATGCGCGTGACGGGGGCGAGGCTGGTCTGATCTGGAAACATTCCAAGAATATATAGCAGGCCGATTTGGAAGCGCGAGTGCTTTGACGCGCACGGCTGACGCAACAAAAAAGCGCGGGGTTTTGCCCCGCGCTCTCTAGAACTCGTCTGTAAACGGAGCTTACTCGTTGACGGCCTTGGCGTGCTCAGTCTTCTCGACGATGCGGGCCGACTTGCCGCGAAGGTTGCGGAGGTAATAGAGCTTGGCACGACGCACCTTGCCGCGGCGCACCACCTTGATCGAGTCGATCATCGGGGAGAGCAGCGGGAACACGCGCTCGACACCCTCGCCATAGGAGATCTTGCGGACGGTGAAGCTCTCGTTGAGGCCGCCGCCGGAACGGCCGATGCAGACGCCTTCATAGGCCTGCACGCGGGTACGGTCGCCTTCGACGACCTTCACGTTGACGATCACGGTGTCACCGGGACCGAATTCCGGAATCTCCTTGCTGGCGGAGAGCTTGTCGAATTGCTCTTTTTCGAGCTGTTGGATCAGGTTCATGGGTATCTCCATCGGCGCGCCCAGCCGCAGGACGGGGGCTGCGCGAAATTCGTTGATCCAGCTATTGCGGATGTGGCCGCTCCTATAAGGCAAGCCGGAGCGTTTGTCACCCGTCTGTCTTGTTTTTTGGCGTTTTTTGGCGTCTGGCTCGATTCGGGGCTTTGGCTGGGATTTTGGCCCACAAATCAGGCCGCCGGGCCGCGGTCAGGGCCTCGGATTGTGCCCGCCGCCAGGCTGCAACCTTGGCGTGGTCGCCGGAGGTCAGGGTCTCCGGGATCGGAGCCCCCTCGAACAGCTGCGGGCGGGTGTATTGGGGGTACTCGAGGAGGCCCTCCGAGAAGCTTTCCTCGGTTCCCGAGGCCTCCTTGCCCATCACGCCGGGCAACAGCCGGACGCAGGCGTCGATCAGGGCTAGAGCGGCGATTTCGCCCCCGGACAGCACGTAGTCGCCGATCGAGACCTCCTCCAGGCCCCGTCCGTCGATCACCCGCTGGTCCACGCCCTCGAACCGTCCGCAAACGATCAGGGGACCCGGACCCTCGGCCAGTTCCATCACCCGGGCCTGGGTCAATGGCCGACCCCTCGGGCTCATCAGCAGTTTCGGCCGGTCCGGGCTGATCTCGACGGCATCGATCGCTGCCGCCAGAACATCGGCCCGCAGCACCATGCCGGGTCCGCCGCCGGCCGGGGTGTCATCGACGCTCCGATGCCGGTCGGTGGCCGAGGCCCGGATGTCCCGCGCCTCGAGCTCCCAGAGCCCGCCAGCCAGCGCCCGGCCGGCCAGGCTCACGCCGAGCGGCCCCGGAAACATCTCCGGAAACAGCGTCAGCACCGTCGCGCGCCAGGGTGAGGAGGTCGTCATTGCTTCCCGATCTCGTCGTCCCGGGGCGCGCGGAGCGCGAGCCCGGGACCCATAACCATCGCACTTCGTTTTGCGATGATCGAGGCTACCAGCTTAGCCAAAAAACCACGGCCTGCGATTATGGGTCCCCGCCTTCGCGGGGACGGCCCGTGGATAGGGCTTCGTCCTTGTCCTCACCCTCGATCTCCTGCGGCAGCGCGATCACGACGCGTCCGCCTGTGAGATCGACTTCCGGCACCACCGCGTTTGTAAACGGCAGCAGCATCGTCGTGCCCTTTGCAGATCCTTTGGGGGGAGCGATCTCGATGATGTCGCCGGCGCCGAAATTGTGGATCGCGAGCACGCGGCCGAGCGCGTCGCCGTCGGTGGTGACGGCGGCGAGCCCGATCAGGTCGGTGTGGTAATATTCGTCCGCATCGGTCGCGGGCAGCTTTTCGCGCGCGACGTAGAGCTCAATGCCGTTGAGGCGCTCGGCCTCATCGCGGGTCGTGACGCCCTTGAACGTCGCGACCAGATGATCCTTGGCCTCGCGTGCCTGCGCAACCTCGAACTGGCGCTTGCCGTCTTTCGCGAGAAGCGGACCGTAGCGTTTGATGGCAAAGGGATCTTCGGTGAAGGTCCACAGCTTGACCGCACCGCGCACACCATGCGCGGCGCCGATCCGCGCGACGCAGACCAGCGCCGACATGGTCTGACCTTAACCCTTCGCGGCGGCTTCGGCCTGCGCCTTGCGCTCCTTGCGCGGCACGGCCTTCTCAGGGTTGTTGCGCGCTTCGCGCTTCTTGACGCCGGCGGCGTCGAGGAAACGCGCCACGCGGTCCGACGGCTGCGCGCCCTTGGCGACCCAGGCCTTCACCTTGTCCATGTCGAGCTTGAGGCGGGCCTCGTTGTCCTTCGGCAGCAGCGGGTTGAAATAACCGAGACGCTCGATGAAGCGGCCATCGCGGGGAAAGCGCGAATCGGCGACGACGACGTGATAGACGGGGCGCTTCTTGGTGCCTGCACGAGCGAGGCGGATAACGACGGACATCTGGTTCTCCTTCAAAGTACAGTTTGTTCGGTTGATTGGTATTCCGCGTCGCGCGAGATGCTTAGGATCCCTCGCGACGAATTCCTCATTTCTTCTTGCCCGGAAATCCGCCGAGGCCCGGCAGCGTCGGCTTGCCGCTCAGCCCGGTCAGTCCGGGAACGTTGGGCAGGCCGGTGCGCAGACCAGCGGGCAAATCCTTCGGCAGGCTGGGCAGACCCTGCCCGCCGCCGCTCTGCATCTTCTCCTGCAACGCCTTCATCTCTTCCGGTGAGGGCGGCTTCATGCCACCGCCAAAGCCCATCGCCTGTGCGATGCCGGCGAGCGGGCCGCGCTTGCCCGAGCCCATGGCCTTCATCACGTCGGCCATGTTCCGGTGCATCTTGAGCAGCTTGTTGACCTGCTCGACGCTCTGGCCGCTTCCTGCGGCGATGCGCTTCTTGCGGCTGGCCTTGAGCAGGTCGGGATGACGGCGCTCGTCGCGCGTCATGGAATCGATCACCGCGACCTGGCGCTTCAGGATCTTGTCGTCGATGCCGGCGGCCGCGATCTGGTTCTTCATCTTGGCGATGCCGGGCATCATGCCCATCAGCCCGCTGATGCCGCCCATATTCGCCATCTGCAACAGCTGCTCGCGCATGTCGTTGAGGTCGAACTGCCCCTTGCGCATGCGCTCGGCGGTGCGCGCGGCCTTTTCGGCGTCGATGTTGGCGGCGGCACGTTCGACCAGCGACACCACGTCGCCCATGCCGAGGATGCGGCCGGCGATACGATCGGGGTGGAAATCTTCCAGCGCGTCGGTCTTTTCACCGGTGCCGATCAGCTTGATCGGCTTGCCGGTGACGGCGCGCATCGACAGCGCAGCGCCGCCGCGGCCGTCGCCGTCGACTCGTGTCAGCACGATGCCGGTGAGGCCGACGCGCTGATCGAAGGCGCGGGCAAGGTTGACTGCGTCCTGGCCGGTGAGGCTGTCGGCAACCAGCAGCACTTCATGCGGGTTGGCAGCGGCTTTGATCGCCGCTGCTTCCGCCATCATGTCTTCGTCGAGCGTGGTGCGGCCGGCGGTATCGAGCAGCACGACATCGTAGCCGCCGAGCTTGCCGGCCTCCAGCGCGCGCTTCGCGATCTGAGCCGGCTGCTGGCCGGCGACGATCGGCAGCGTCGGAATGTCGAGATCGCGCCCGAGCACGGCCAGCTGCTCCATCGCCGCCGGGCGATAGATGTCGAGCGAAGCCATCAGCACCTTGCGCTTGTCGCGCTGGACCATGCGGCGGGCGAGCTTTGCGGTGGTGGTGGTCTTACCGGAGCCTTGCAGGCCGACCATCATGATCGGAACCGGCGGCACGGAATTGATGTCGATGGTCTGGCTTTCGGCACCGAGCGTGTTGATCAGCTCGTCATGGACGATCTTGACCACCATCTGGCCGGGCGTGACCGACTTGACGACGGTGGCGCCGATCGCCTGCTCGCGGACGCGCTCGGTGAAGCTGCGCACCACCTCTAACGCGACGTCGGCCTCCAGCAGCGCGCGGCGCACCTCGCGCATCGCGGCGTCGACGTCCTTTTCGGTCAGCGCACCGCGCCCCGTCAGACGATCGAGAATGCCACCAAGCCGTTCCGACAGATTGTCGAACAATGCCGTTGTCCCTTGTCCTGCTCGCGCAGGGTTGCCGCGTTCACCACTGTCATGCCCCGGCTCGACCGGGGCATCCAGTACGCCGCGGCACCTCGGTTCAGCCGAGCTGCCTCTGGGATACTGGATCGCCCGATCAAGTCGGGCGATGACCACTTCCTGAGCAAGCGATCTTCCAAACACCTTTGCGCCCGAGGGCGCACAGCGCTGTCGGGCGTTGGCCTCTGGCCTCCAGGGCCAGTGGGCGGGTCGAAAAGAAAGCCTTTCCGAGAAAGTGGCGGGGTTAAACGCCGCTCCCGCCCAAAAGTCAAGGAAAGTTAGGGGGCCGGGGTGCCTTTGCCAGGGCAAGGCTCTGAAAATACGGAACTTTTGGCGGCCGGTTCCTTTTGCTCGGGCTCCGCCCATATAGAATGTGATGATTTACCTCCGTTACCATCCCTGAAGCCCGCTTGTGCCGATCACCCGCCGCCGCGTTTTCGGACTGCTCGCCGGTGGCGCCGCGCTGGTCGGTGTTCCGCCCCTCTGGATGTCCCGCATGAAAACCTATGACGGCCCGGTCTCCGACCATTTTGACGGCCTGACCTTCTTCGATCCCGACGGGGCGCCGCCGAGATCGCTCGGCGAGGTGCTGCGGTGGCAATTAGGTGGCCGGGGGCAGCGCGCGGACTGGCCCGACTGGGTGCCCAACCCCCATGCCGACACGCCGCCGCAGCGCGTCGAGGGCGACAAGGTGCGGCTCTCCTTCGTCGGCCACGTCAGCTGGCTGGTCCAGGCCGGCGGCCTCAACATCCTCGTCGATCCCGTCTGGTCCTCGCGGGTCTCGCCCGTCAGCTTTGCCGGACCGAAGCGGCACAACGACCCCGGTATCGCGTTCGAGAAGCTGCCGAAGATCGACGTCGTGCTGGTCTCGCACGGTCATTACGATCATCTGGACATCGCGACGCTGTCGCGGCTTGCCAAGAACTTTGCGCCGCGCGTGGTGACGCCACTCGGCAACGACGTAACGATGCGCAGCGCCGACTCCTCCATCAAGGTGGAGGCCTTCGACTGGCACGATCGCGTCGAGCTCGGCGGCGGCATCGCCGTGACGCTGGTGCCGACCCGGCACTGGTCGGCGCGCGGCATGTTCGATCGCAACAAGGCACTGTGGGCGAGTTTCGTGCTGGAGACGCCGGCGGGGAAAATCTACGTGGTCTGCGATTCCGGCTATGGCGACGGCGGGCACTTTCGCCGCGTCGCAGAGAAGCACGGGCCGCTGCGTCTGGCGATCCTCCCGATCGGCGCCTACGAACCGCGCTGGTTCATGCGCGACCAGCACATGAATCCGGAAGACGCCGTGAAGGCGCTGGCCGATTGCGGCGCGCAAGCCGCGCTCGGGCATCATCACGGCACGTTCCAGCTGACCGATGAAGCGATCGACGCGCCGGCCAAGGCGCTGGTCGAAGCACTCGATGCCGCGAAGCTTCCGCAGGAACGGTTCGTGGCGATGCAGCCGGGACAGGTGGTGGAGATCTGAATCCATCCACGTACACAACTTGCCCCGGACGCAGCGCAGCGTCTCTTCGACGGTACGCTGCAGAGCCGGGGCCCATGCAGCAGCACGTGCCGTTGGCTTTCTGGGTCCCGGCTCTGCGCAGCAGCGTTTCACGCTGCAGCGCGTCCGGGACACGAGACTTACTTGCCCTCAGGGCGAATAATCGCCCAGCTCACATTCACCGTCACCGACAGCGTTTCCTCGCCCGGGGCGACTGCCGCGGGCGCCGCCATCGGCGCGGTCGCCATTCTTGCCTTGAACAGCGGCACCGGAGCGCCGCCCTCGGATACGCTGAGCGGCGCGCCGAGCGTGACGCCGGTGGCCTTGGCGTAGATCTCGGCCTTGCGGCGGGCGTCCACGACCGCCTGTTCGCGGGCATCGTCGAGCAGTTTTGAGGCCTGCGTCACCTCGAACGAGATGTTGCCGATGTCGTTGGCGCCGGCGCCGACCAGCGTGTCGATGATGCCAGCGACCTTGGTCACGTCGCGGATCTTCACGGTGACGCGGTTAGAGGCGCGGAACCCGACCACGGGCGAAGCGCCGGTGGATTTGTTCTGGCCGTATTGCGGCTGCAAGGACAGGCGCGAGGTCTGATAGTCCTTCTCGGCGATGCCGGAGCCCTTCAGCGCCAGCAGCACCTTGCCCATCGCGGCGTTGTTGGCGTCGGAGGCTTCCTTCGCCGTCTTGGCGTCGTTGGCGACGCCGGCATCGATCTGCGCGAGATCGGGTGCCGCGGAAATCGTGGCTTCGCCGCTCACCGAGATCGCGGAGGGAAAATCGTCCGCGCGTGCGGGCGTCGCCAGCAGCGTGGCGGCGAAAGCGGCGGCAAGGGACGTAAAAAGGACGGCAGGCTTCTTCATCTCTCTCACTTCAATGGCACGAACACGTTGATCACGAGCTTGTCCTCCGCCGTCTTCAGGGGATCGGTGAGGTACTCCTCGATAAAGGTGTCCTTGGCTTCCAGCTTCTTGTCGTCGAGGTGATTGGTGATCGCCTCATAGGTGTTGTCCATGTTGTCGTAGGAGCCGCGATGGACGAATTTCAACGCCTTGCCTTCCGGCGATTTGCCGATGCTCATGTCCTTGGGCAGGTTCTTCGGGTCCTGCTCGACCGGGATCTCGGCCAGGAAGGTGAAGCCGGTGTCGTCGGTCGAGGTGTAGACGATCATCGAATTGCCGGCGGGCTTGATGCCCTGCTTGTCCAGCAGCGTGTTCAGCGCCTTGAAAGCGTCGATCAGCGTGTCGAAGGCCGAATCCCAATTGGCAGTGCCCTTGACCATCACGACCTTCTTCGGCTCGAGCGTGGTCTCCAGGCCAAAGGGATCGGCGGTCTGCACCGGGGCAGGCGTCGCGGCCGCAGCGGGCGGTGGGGCCGCCGGAGCGGGTGAGGGCGAAGCACTGGCCGCAGGCGATGGCGCCGCCGCGGGCGCAGGTGCGGCACTTGCGGCCGGGGAGGGCGAGGCCGACGGAGCCGGCGAGGGGCTGGCCGACGCGGCGGGCGCCGGGCTCGGGGTCTGCGCCAGAGCGCCGGGCACGCCAAACGACATGGTCGCTGCCGGGATCAGCGCGAGCAGTGCGAGGCGACAAAAACGATTCATTCTATTCTCCCCAAGGGGCTTATGCGCCAAGGCCTTACGTCCCCAACGCCCTGAGCCGGCCGCGCGTCCCGGATTGCGCGAACCGTGCCGTTCTAACACGCGAGTGCCGAATTCGTCCCATGACAGATGCGTCATGGCCATGGCGGCAAATCACTGGCCAACCCGCCAAGGATCGCCATATAAGGCAGGCGAAATTCGGGACATTTCATGAGCGCTCTGGCCAACCACGCATTTGCCAAGATGAACGGCATCGGCAACGAGATCGTCGTTGTCGACATGCGTGATTCCGCCGCGCCGGTGACGCCGGACGACGCCCGCGCGGTCGCGTCCGCGCCGGGCGGCGTGCCTTACGACCAGCTCATGGTGCTCCGGAAGCCGCGGTTCGACGGTACCGAGGCCTTCATCAGCATCTACAACAACGACGGCTCCGAGGCCGGCGCCTGCGGCAACGGCATGCGCTGCGTGGTGCGACGCATCTTCGAGAAGACCGGGCAGACCACGGCAACGTTCGAGACCGCTGCGGGCCTGCTCAATTGCTGGCAGGGCCCGGCGCCCGATCTCTACACCGTCGATATGGGCGCGCCGAAATTCGGCTGGCAGGAGATTCCCCTGGCGGAGGAGTTTCGCGACACCCGCTACATCGAATTGCAGATCGGGCCGATCGACAATCCGATCCTGCATTCGCCCTCGGTGGTGAGCATGGGCAATCCGCATGCGATCTTCTGGGTCGAGGACGTCAACGCCTACGATCTCGAGCGTTTTGGTCCGCTGCTGGAAAATCATCCTATCTTCCCCGAACGTGCCAACATCACGCTCGCCCATATCGTCGATCCCCAGCACATCACGATCCGCACCTGGGAGCGTGGCGCGGGCCTGACCAGAGCTTGTGGTTCGGCGGCGTGCGCGACCGCGGTCGCTGCCGCGCGGCTGAAGCGCACCGAGCGCAATGTCGAGATCACGCTGCCCGGCGGCAAGCTCGGGATCGAATGGCGTGAAAACGACGACCACGTGCTGATGACGGGCCCCGCGACCTTCGAATATGAGGGCTCCTTCGATCCGGCGCTGTTCGCGCCGGTCGGCTGATGGCCGTCGACGTCGTCACCTTCGGCTGCCGCCTCAATGCCTTCGAGGCCGAGCTGATCCGCCGCGAGGCCGAGGGCGCGGGCCTCTCCGACACCATCGTCATCAACAGCTGCGCCGTCACCAACGAAGCGGTGGCGCAGGCGCGCCAGTCGATCCGTAAATTGAAGCGCGAACGGCCGGGCGCGCGCATCGTCGTCACCGGCTGTGCGGCGCAGACGCAGAGCCGGATGTTCGCAGACATGGCCGAGGTCGATCGCGTCCTCGGCAATGACGACAAGATGCGCAGCGAAGCCTGGCGCGATGCGCGTGCCGCGTTCGATCTCGGTGCGAGCGAAAAGATCGCCGTTAGCGACATCATGGCGGTGAAGCAGATGGCGCCGCATCTGATCGACGGCTTTGCGAGCGGCCTGCCGCGCGTGTTCGTGCAGGTGCAGAACGGCTGCGACCATCGTTGCACGTTCTGCATCATCCCCTATGGCCGCGGCAATTCACGCTCGGTGCCGATGGGCGCGGTGGTCGATCAGGTGCGGGCGCTGGTTGCGCGCGGCCATGCCGAGATCGTGCTGACCGGTGTGGACCTCACCAGCTATGGCGCCGACCTGCCGGGTGCACCAAGACTCGGCATGCTGACCAAGCAGATCTTGCGGCATGTGCCGGAGCTGAAGCGCCTGCGCATCTCCTCGATCGATTCGATCGAGGCAGATGCCGATCTGCTGGATGCCATCGGCGACGATGCGCGCCTGATGCCGCATCTGCACCTGTCGCTGCAATCCGGCGACGACATGATTTTGAAGCGCATGAAACGGCGGCATTCGCGCAACGACGCGATCGCGTTCTGCGACCAGGTGCGCCACCTGCGTCCGGATATCGCCTTCGGCGCCGACATCATCGCGGGCTTTCCGACCGAGACCGAGGAGATGTTTTCGCGCTCGCTGGATCTCGTGGAGGAGTGCGGTCTGACGTTCCTGCACGTCTTCCCGTATTCGCCGCGCCCCGGCACGCCGGCCGCGCGGATGCCGCAGGTCGCAGGTGGTGCGATCAAGGAGCGTGCGAAGCGGCTGCGTACGGCGGGCGAAGCGGCGTTACGACGGCGGTTGCAAGCCGAGGCCGGCGCCACGCGTGACGTGCTGATCGAGAGCGACAGCCAGGGCCGCACGGAGCATTATCTGCCGGTGGCGATCGCGGGTGAACGTATTGGCCGTGTGGTGCCGCTGATGATTGCCGGCAGTGATGGCGAGCGGCTGACCACGTAAGCAGTGCTTGCTTCCTTCTCCCCTTGTGGGAGAAGGTGGCGCGAAGCGCCGGATGGGGGGTTGCGTCCGCAAGCGCGGAGTTGAGTTTGCGGAGAGAGACCCCTCACCCGCCTCGCTTCGCGATGCACCCTCTCCCACAAGGGGCCTGTTGCGTTATCGGCTTTTGAGGCTGAAGACGTCAGGAGAGAAGGCCTTGGTCCTGGCAATGCCTGCGAAGATCTGTAGTTGTTGCCCTCAGCG
>NZ_SPVJ01000082.1:0-11671 GCF_004634465.1 Bradyrhizobium sp. MOS001 | reverse complement strand
GTCATCTATCGAGTGACCCTTCGGCTCTCGTGACATCTGTCGCCGCCCGGTGCCATAGGGTATCCGCTTCCATGAGAATTTGCTGCATCGCAAGAAACGGCCACGTGCCCACCTGTTCCAAATAGAACAGCGCCGCTATGCAAAAACTGCTTGAGTTGTTTGGCGCTCCTGGTAAACAAAAATCTGCGGTTGTCGCAGGTGTTCCGAGAAGCATTCCTTAGGCTTCGGTATGAGCTGCTGCGAGCGTGGTCGGACCGTCCGATCAGGTACGTCGCCCTTTCAATCATCAGCAGCTCACACCGGATTCGGTGAGAGAATAGCGATGTGTGGGCTGCGTACGCTGAGAACACCATGGAAAATTATCAGAACGAAGATACGATCGACTCCCTCGTCGATGAATTCACGATGTATGGCAAACTTGCCGCTGAGCACCACATTCGACGGTGCTCGACCCTTGCAAGAGCGAAGGCCAAGGGGAAGAACGGCTTCTATGAGTTCTGTGAAAGGGTCCACTGCAAGCCCGATTCATCGACGACCCGCAAATATCTGAAGATTGGAATCGAAGCCGATTGGCTTTTGCCAATCGCCCCCCACCTGCCGCCTGAATGGACGACAATCTATGATGTCGCAGTGTTGGGGCGAGAGTACGCAGAAGAACTAATTGAACGGGGTATTCTTAATCCTCAAGCACCGGCGAAGGTGCTGAAAAAGCTTGAGCTGGCGAAAGCAGGCGACCCCGCCGAGACGAACGATGAAGATGCTCAAGGGGCCGATACCGCTGGGCCATGTATTCTTGCGGTGGACGCATCGAGTCTTTCAGATCAGGATTTGATCGATCTCTACCGTGCGCTCTACAAATCGGCCAATTGGTACGGCCTCTCAGTTGCGGGGCTGCCAGAGCGTCTCGAGGATGCTGTCTCCATGGATCGGGAGGCGGCATGATGTCGGACGGGAATCGACTTCCGCTCTCAGAGCTTTTACGGCCGCAACAACTTCACGATCTGACTTTGTCAGACCATGCCATCAGGCGGCTTCAACAAATGTTGGACTCTAGGCTGCCGTTAAACATGGTGTTTCATGGTCCGCCTGGGAGCGGCAAAACCTCAGCTGCCAAGATCTTTCTGACGGGATGGCCCGGCTTTGACCTGATGCAGATTAACGGGGCGATGGATGCAGGGATTGACACGATCCGAGATCAACTCTCCGGGTTCGCCAGATCGCCCTTTTCAGATAGCGAGCACGTCAAGCTCTGCTTCATCGACGAGGCCGATCACCTAACGAAAAGCGCCCAGGCATCCCTCCGGGTTTTGATCGAACGCTGTTCCGATAAATGCCGATTCATCTTTGCGGCAAACGAGATCGGAAAGCTTGAGCAGCCTCTGCGTTCCCGTTTGAAAGCGGTCGATTTCACAATACGATTTGCTAACAAGGACAAGGCGCAAGACCGCTACATCGGCAATATCGCTGGTAAGCTCGGCGAACTCGGCATCAAGTTCAATCGTGAGCGTCTGGACCGCATAGTGTCAGTTTACTTCCCGGACCTCAGAACGATTGCCAATGAGATCGAGTTTGAATTCGGACTCGGCAACAGCGTACCTGCTACCGATGCGGCATGATCATTAGCTGGATTGTCGTGGCCACTTTCTGGTGGCCACGACTTTCTCTTGTCGCTACTCGTACCGCAATAGATCTGTCGTGGTCAGCCGGAGTCGCCTTCGAGTGCCCGTTGGGCGACCTGCACCGTGGTAACGAGCGCCCGCCACCCCTTTTGCTGCAGTTTCTTAAAAGGCTTTGCGCAAGGTGTACAGCGGAATGAGCGGTTCACCGAACGGCGGATCAACCTAACCCCATTACGTCCCTGTTTCTACCGCTCCGACTCTGCGCCCATAAATGAATTCGCTATGGTAACTAGATGCACAGCTGCGGTCCCTAGGCGCTCCATTTCTTTATCAGCTGTGTAGGCTGCGGCAGCACGGCGGTAGGCAATGGCTACGGTTGCGTAGGCATCTGTGATCAGTATGGCTAGTTGGTCGTTCTCATACCTTGCTTGCCGAATACGTGATTTTACGACATTCGTGGCTGCCTCTGCACTTCGGTTGGCGAGCTTCTCATTCTCTAGGCTCGGATCGGAAACTCCGGGTTGACACGCTGCTGCCGCCCCGGCGATCACCTGATAGTAGCGCTGCTTTTGCTCATCACTGGATGTGAGGTAGCTCTGCAGAAGGCGGCGAGCCCTCGCCTCTAGGTATCTTCGATCCTGCCGGATCGTTTGACGATCTGAGTTGAACCAATTGAACATTGGCGCCACAGCCTCTCTCGCTGTTGGAGCAAAATGAAAGAAGCCTGAAAAGTTCCTCCTTGCAGGAATGATTCGAGTAGACAGCAGCGGAAAGATGGCAATCGGAAGGATCACGCCTTCAGTGTTGACGAACAATAGCTGATTGCAGACTCGCCGGCCCGGACTTGAGTCGTGGTAAAGCACCTTGCCAACCATTCTCTTTCGCGAGCTCTCGCAGCTTGGTCAGCAAAAAGCGGCGGGCCTGATTGCTCACGATGTGTAACGAGCCCTGACGTCCTACGATCTTGAGCTCTTCGTCATTCATTCTCTTGACGCGATATGCAGCTCGGCTGCATCGGTGATAGAGCGAGTAGCGAATATCGATAAGCTCATCGAAATTCATCGGCGCATTCTCGCTTAGCCAAAGAATGATGTCCTTATCCGGAGCGAAGGTAGGTTGCTGACAGTCCTGTTTCTTTGCTTTGGCTACAACCCGTTCGGACGCTTGCGTTATCTCGTTGGTGAATGGGTCTGGTGCTTCAGACGTCATTTTGAGTCTCCATTGCGGCGGGATGCCGCTTACAGAGACTATTTATCGGTTCTTTTAAGTCCGCTCGTCCTGCCGCGACGACGAATGAGGGTGACATTGTCACCGTGTCTCGGGTCGGAGCTTTGAAACATGAGCAGTCAAGGGCTCAAGGCTCGCTATCAGTTTAGCTTGCGTCTTCTCCACGCCGTCCTTCAGGACATCCAGCAGGGACATTCTTGTAACCGCAGGCGAAGCTGGCACCGTGTCACCTCTTGCTGATGCGACGCTCGGCTTCGACGCCGCTCGATGTGCAGCGATTCTCTTCGGTGACTCTGGCTTTGCGGGGCTCTGCTTTGCCGGTACCTCGACAGCTGGCGCAGGCGATGGGCCGTCTTCAACAGACGCAGCTAGCACTCGGGGCCATCGTTCAGCAAACTCCGACACGCTAGGTGGAGGAACGATCGTCGGTAAGCTGGTATCTATGATCACCCGCTCAGGCAACTTTTCGGCTGACGCTATTCTAATGGCAGGTTTATCGTCACCGCTGTTAAGCGGTTCCGCTGGCTGTGGGAAGCGCCACCCGATTCCGATCAGCAACAGGATTAGAGCACTGCCGACGAACCCAAAATATCTCATCAAAGGCATAGGCCGCCTCCGTTTGAGACGACCTTGAAACGGGTATTGTTAGCAGATCGCTAAAGATAGATTAAAACTGGAAACGTGGTTATCGGCGCCGCTGCGATGAAACCCAGTCGTTACCTCACCAACGACTTTGACTTCGATGATGCTTCGTAAATTTCGATCTTCAGCATCGGATGCTTGGCCTGCAAACCAGTTGCCGCTTTCATTGCAGCGGTCTCATCAACAAATTCGGTCTTGAAATGCCCGTCGACGACGATGGCATATCCGGTGGTCGGCGCAAGGTCAGCACGCTGTACTTGGCGTGGTTGAGGACTGTCAACGTGAAGCTTTGGTCTGCTCATTGCTGGTCTGGCTGAATATGTAGTTGCGCCTGATGAAACTCTGGCAGCTCTCCAGATTGGACGGCAGCAGTCTGCCAACCTGCATAAGCGCAGCACAGAAGCATAGCGATCCTCAAACCGATTGACATGCCGCGTCCCTCCTTTTGTTGTGCGAAAGCTTATGGGGGACGTCTTACGAGCCGCTTAGGTAATACGGTTTTCCAGACGTTTAGCGGGTAGGTAAACGATTGGTGGCGGCTCCTAGTCCGTCAGTTGAGTACGTCCATGCTCCGAGGTATTAAGCGCCTATTGCAACTTATCCGTCACAGGATGCGAGCGCTGCTCGCTTCGCTGAAAGTTATCGCATGCGGTTGATACCACTGTCAGTTCTGGCTTTTCTTCTCTTTGCGTCGGCTTCGTTTGCAGGTCTTGGACAGGAAGCAACCAACTTTTCGGCTTCCTTTGCATCCTCTGTCCACGATGGGGCACCCTCCTCATTGCTAAAAGTCACGGCTCTGAGCGAACGAAGGGAGCAAGATAGCCTCCTCGCTGGGGTCCCGAGTGCTGGATACGAGGTGTTTCTCACCCCTCAATGCAAGAGAGATGTTTGCATTCACAAATTGGTTCGGGACGTTCAGCCGGTTGACGTCCTCAACAACGGTACCCTAAGGCGTTACGAGATCTCGTCCGTTGAACAGACCTGCGCCGACGAAAAGCAAGCGGATTGCAAGCGACCGTCTCGAAGTGAATTCGCCAATTTTACTCGAAGCTTTGCGCTTTGCTCCGTTACAAGCCCAGCCGTTGTCTTCACGGCTTCTGCTAGAGCCAATTCAAGCTACTACATCGCAACTTTCCTCAATTTTGGAAAGGAGATGAGCACCTATCAGGTAGATGCGGTGTTCGAATATTTCGTCGTTTGTTACGGTTGGGAACCTCGCCGATTCGACGAACATTACAAGAAAATCATTACTGCTTGGGGATACCGGCCGGCGGATGAGACTCCAGCTCCGCCGCAGAAGCGCTTCTCCTCTGAAGGAGAAGTTCTCTCGTTCTTGCGTGCGCAAGACGGCAAAGGATCGACGCAGACATCACCTTCAATCCAATCCCTGGAAGGCAAGTGGTACTCCGACAATGCGGCGGTTTGCCAAGGGAGGGCCGGCGAAACGGAGGGGCTATTGGTATTTAGGGGCGGTCATCTCATCGGCCTCGAAAACGACTGTTCAATCCGTCAATCAAAGTCAGCGGGGCGATTTCTTACCCTGCGAATGCTTTGCAGCGGTGAGGGAATGCAGTCGCTAGCGACGGAGACGATCGAGCTGTTGAGCGAGGATAAGATCAAGCGGACCGTTGGCGATGGAAAGAGGCGCTACAGTTTTACACACATGCGCTGCCCCCAACGGTAGCTTGAGAGGTTGGGGGGCTTGCGTTGTGTTGAGCAACAGCATGGACGATTCCGCAGCTTCTTTTTGGCTCGACCGTCTGATCGAAGGCTGTATGTCGGATTGGCTTTATGCCCACCCAACAGCCAAGGAGTTAACGATGTCGACCTCAATTCTGAAGTCTCTGACGTTCGTCCCGCAGCCCAAAGTCAGCTCTGACCCATTGATTCTCAAGAGGGAACGTATGGTGTCCCGCTTGGAGGATCAGAAGAAGCTGTTCGCCGATCCGTTGTATCAGCGGCGAATCAAACGCTGGGAAAAGAAGGAAGGCGGCGAGAAGGTGCTCGTCGAGAAGCCGCTCCGCACGAGCAAATGGTGGCAGCAGGATCAGAACGGCGGCTACGTGATGACTGTGAAGGTCGGATCGAAGCGCATCGAGTTCGAAAAGGGCAAAGCAGCGATCGCAGTCGGCCCGCTAGAGAAGCTGCCGACGGTGATCGATGCCCTGATCAAGGCAGTGCGAGCTGGCGAGCTTGATTCGCAGTTGAGTGAGGCAAGCAAGTCGGCAAGGCCGCTGCCTTCCCGGAAGGTGGCCTGAGTCCTACAGCAATCCATCCTGGCCGGAACATCATCTCCGGCCAGTCCCCGGAAAGTCAGCCGAACTTCTGTCAACTTTCCCCAACGTCCAGCCTTCTGGACTCGTTGCCGTCGAAGTATTCTTTCATCGCTAACTCAGTAAGCCGGAACTTTCGGCGTTTTTGCTCCATGAGCCGATCAACCAGACCCTTCTGCTCCATAATCTTTCCCCGCTTGCCAACAAGCTGGTATGAGCAGTCCAGGTCTTCCGCAATCTCGGCCGCCATAAGATCACGGCGCTCGCCATAAAGCGTTTCTAAGATCCCCAGCTCGGTTGTGGGCAGTAACAGCTCCGGATTTACATCTCGCAAGATGGCTTCATATTTCTTGGAAAGATTAGTGACTTTGCAAATACCCGTACCGCACTCAGGGCATCTCATCCTGTAAAGCTTCAGGCTTTCAAGTTTGTCGAGACCGAAAATTGCCTCACAGTCAGCACACTTAATTTCTTGATTAGCGTGCAAGTACGATCGGATAATATGGCTCGAATCGAAAATTCGCTCGACGAAGTACAGGCGAAACTCCCGAAGCCCGACTGGACGCCCAAATTCTATCGAGTGCTTCTCGCAGAGACCAAAGTTTAGCGCAAAGACAGAGACCTTCCGACCGTCCCGGTCCTTCATCTCGAAATATTTCGTTAGAAAGAAGTTTAGCTCCAACGTTGACAGCACGCTCTCCAATTCGGACACCACGTGAAAGTGACTAGTAGGAGGACGCCCTGAAATCTTCTGCATAAGGGAGGATTCTCTATACCTCCGCAGCTCACGGGCTCTGCTGACCAGAAGTTCCAAAAGTTCTTTAAGACTGTAGATCGAAAGCCGCTCATCGAATCGCTCGTGCCTAAACTTCTGGATGCCAAAGAATGGCTCTATCTTCTCCTCGTAGTACTTGCGGGCAGCGTCTCGAACAGCTCGAGCACCGATGAATTTGCCGTAGACAATGTGCGATTCGTAAAGATTCGAGAGGATGTGCCCCAAGTTTCTCGGATTTCCCATCGTGGCAAAAAAGAGGAGCTTAGCCACCTCGTCGGGATTGGCCTCTACAAAGTCACTGAGCCCTGCATTGCAGAAGTGGTTCAACCGAGTGTCAATGAGCCGAGAGGTGAAATCAATCGCCTTCTCTTCCATGTTCGAGACATCGTTCGAGCCGTAAAGCTTGAACGGATCCAAAAACGCTTCGTCGATCTTGGTCTTGTCAATCTGACCATAGTATATCCGCCCTGGGTAGGCCGCAATTTTGAACTTGATTAGTTCCTGAGACCAATTATTGAGCGGCGCCAAAATTGAGTCCACAAAAATGGACATTGCGTCTTCAGGCAGCTCAGAGAAGTCATCGATGAAAACGTAAAGCCGCTTTATGCCAAAGCCTTGTAGTATTTCGCCCAACTCGTTGATGATGGTCTTGATGTTAAAGGAGCGGAGCAGAATCTGAGAAAATTCATTCTCATTCTGTACGGATAATGATGACGCAGCCGCAACTGAACCATCAGCAGCAACCTTTGGTATCCCTGTGGCATCCGCTGAGATCGTTGCTGACGCTTTTGCATTGCTTGAAGCTTCGCTCTTGTTTCCTTCCTTCTTGCCAACGATCTTTATACCAGTGACGTCGTTAAATAGGCTGGCTCGTGAACTCTCGATTAGGTCGTCAAGAGCTTCGAACACTTCGTCTGACGATGATAGCAGGCGCTCCTTAAGCCGAGAAAGGAATGACTTCTCGATTTGCTTTTTTAATTCGGTCCGGATCTCGACTAGAACCGTCTTGACGAATTCTTCGTAGAGGAAAATACGCCGTATGCCTTCCGCAGGAAGCGCACCCTGCGAAGCCTCAGCCTTTTGAAGCAATGCTGGGTCCACCTCAGACGATTCATAAATTGTCTTGATATCTAAGTAGGCCGACACTGAGTGCGACTGCTTACGGATCTCGTGTTGGGATCTCTGAAATATCGTCGACTTACCCGTGCCTTTTCTTCCTATCAGGAACGTCGTGTTCGGCCTCATCATGGCGTTGAAGATCCCATCGCTGGGTAGGGGATCCACGTAGAGTTCTTCGATCAGCGGCTTGTCACTCTCTTCCGCGGTTAGCTCGGCTCTCCGATAGAGTTTTAGCGATTGCGCTGCATCCGCGAACTGTTTCCGTTGTCTTTGCGTAAACGCCATGTTCACTCTGCGTGTTTGCTAGTCGCCATGCGGTCGGGCGACCTTGCGAGTCGCTCATCTCTAAGTAGTAAGGTAGTGCATCGGCACGAAGTTTTGCAACGGGTCGTTTCGCTTCGCCTACACAAAAATCATATAGATCAAGCTGTTGATGGATTGCTTTGGGCCTCACAATTGGGCTCACCGTTTCTCCTCCCATCCCGCGGGGGTGTTTCTTGGAGGCTCACGCTCCGGCGATACAGGTCGTCGCCCTATGTCTAGACTGCCGCCGTCAACTGGCCTCTGTAGGCTGCCGTCATGCAGCCATGGTTGTCACTGCGCCATGAAGAGCAGCGATGAGGAATGCACTATAGCTGTGCCCCTCGGCACGTGGTTCAAGGTATCGCACCATTGAAACTCGTCCAGAGCGCCGACGCATCTGTGGTGCTGAATGCTCGGACCAATGGCCAGTTGAAATCGCATTGTTCCTCCTCCCACACTTCAATAATTATCGGAGTTGATTCGGCATAGCGATGCAACTCGACCAAGTCGTCAGTTGGTCCAGTAGAATGTCTTGAACAAAACGCTATGGCTATCTGAACTGGTCGCTAAGAGGCGCAGCGAGACTCACACCGTATATCATCATCTTCACAGCTTCGACCAAGGTATATGGGAGAGCGAACACATCGTGCCTTGGACCAAGTCTGCCTGCAATGTGGACGCTGGGTTGATGATAATTGGCCAAGATTTGGCCTCTGAACAATTTCTGAGAGAACCAAAGTACAATACGCCTGAGCGGATTAGGGCGAGGAAGTTGGCCGGGCAAGACGAGTACTTGCCAACGAACCTGCGACTGAAGGCGTTGCTCCGAACACATTTAGGCATGGAGTTTTCGCAGACCTTATGCGACAGACGTCCTGGTGTTCATCAAGCCGGGCACCATGACCGGCAATGTTTCGATGAGCGACATGCAGTATTGCGCCGAGGCGTACACACTTCCTCAGATCAGAATTGTAAAGCCGCTGGTGGCAATATGTCTCGGTGCAAAGACGTCCAACTCTCTTCGGCGAGCCCTGAAGCTCCCCGATCTCCAACTCAAGGAAGCTTGCGTGCCTTCTGCACACACGATCTACAACCGAACTGAGATCTACGGAGTGCCGCACACTGGTGGATTGGGACATGCTTCAACTGTGGGCGCAGCTTGCCGAACGCTTCTCTAAGCTAACTAGAAAAAGGCGATAAAGAAATCGCTCGGTCGTGTTGCTTGAGACGATCACACCACCATGAGGGAACACGATGGATTCAAGAAGGCCGTATGATGATGTTACTCATCGACATCGGTTCGCAGCATGGTGCGCATCTACAGCTGCTAACTCCTCCCCAAATTGCAGATTTTCGGTGGCGCAAGGGGTCAGGCTAATCGAGGGTTGCGGGTTGCAGGAGTTGGGTGAGGCTTGGAATAAGCTTCCTACGGTGGAGGATTTCGACTGCCGCCATCGCATTTGGCGGGAACGTCTCGTTGCCGCCGCTCCAGAGGCAATTGGCTCCGGAGAACGCCGCAGGTTCACACCGGGTGTGGCAGCGAAGCTGATAAATTGCTATCTGAAGCCGCTATACGTTACGGGCGTGACGGACGATCTTTCAGCAGAGCGCACACTCTTAAGAGATGCTATCCACCCGCCGATTGATCGCATTCTGCTTCAAACGCTTGCCGAGCAAAACGTAGGATCCTCAGGGCGTGAATGGCGACGCTTTGCGGGCATTGGATGGTCGAATTTCACGCACGAGCAGTACGAAGCGGTCATCGAGGCTGTAAAGCGTGTGACGCATGGACGCTTGTGGACTATTGAGGAGCACTGGGGCGGCTACAGGGCGTAGTTTGTACGTTGCATGATCGCATCTACATGCGGTAGCTTTTCACTTGCTCGTTGCATTCCCTGTTGCCCCTGAAAGAAGGAGAACAGGCTGTGTCGAAGAAGAACAACATTGCGCTAGGGTTGGCTGATGGACCCCGTTGGGTTCTGCGGACGGATAGTCTTGCACAGGGTGACATAGTCGCAACTCGAACGCCTGGATCGTTTATCAGTGGGGCAATTAGGTTAGCAACAGGACATGACTTCTCGCACGTCCTTATAGTTGTTCGCCCTCCAGTAGCGGTGGAATCCGGTGACTTCGGTGTAGTGCGGCTTTCTCTCGATCGACACGCCATACTCGACAAAAACAATGTTCGAGTCTTCCGCTATCGTGACAGTTCGTCTTTCCGAGAGAACCTTCTGGCCGCCGCAACATTTGCGGAGCATCAGGTCACAAGAGAATATGCCGATGAAGATATGCTCACTTCATTGCTCCCGATCGTTCCATCGATCAACAAAGGACAATGGTTTTGTTCGCAGCTTGTATCTGCGTCCTATGAATCTGCCGGAATTCCTATTGTTGACCGCCAGAGTTCAAAGGTAACGCCGGGGGACATCGTCAAGTCTGCAGCACTTGAGGACGTCACGAATTCCTGCGTGGAGGAAATTGAGGTCGAGCGCTTAGATGTTTTCGGCGGAACGTTTGGCTTTCTGGACGGACCTTCTTCGCAAAGCGTTCACTTTGAGGAAGTTCAAATAAAGCAGGCCATTGCCCAAAAGATGAAGGCGACGTTTAAACACGCCGGCGTTGAGCTTGAAACATACTCGCACGGACTTAGCCTTCTTGCTAAGGCGGCACGAGAACAATCTGACTGGTATCGTGACGTTGATGACGAATTTGCCAAGCGGATCCGGGAATCTGGCTTGCTTCAACTCGTACGCAAATGGTTCTCACCTGACGCACAGGTGCTATTTTATGACCTTGCGGCACTACGATGGGCTGCAGGTGAGGAGCCGCCTGAGATCGAGGAGCGTCTCGCTACTGCCAAGAGGGTTCTGACAGATCGCTCGCTTGCTGTCACAAGTTTTGCCCCCGAAATAGAATTAAAACGCAGCCTCTGGGTCGCCACCGATTCAGAAGCTCTAAGACTTGATCTCGCCTTTCTCTACGAAGTCTACAATCTCGAGGTCCGTTTACAAAACGTTGCTGCTTTGCAGGTTCAGCATTTGCACTGGATTCTCACACTAGAAAAGTGAAGCCTGGTCGGTTGGGAATTCGGGAGGCACCCGGAGAATAGCCGTTCGCCTTGCGGATCGGCTTCAGGACCTGCGGCCCTGCACCGCTGGTCTTTCGGTTTTCCGATTCCTGCGCACTGTAGGCACCCCGGCCGTAAGGGTGGCCACTAATAGATGTATTAGTCGTGGTGCTTATGAAGGGGGTAGGCCTGCACGTGCGGTCAAGGTCAGCGTCACCAATCAGCCGGTGTCTCTATTGGGGTTCTTGCGGCGTAGCCGCTGCGATAGCACTCGACGGTCGATTAAGGTCCGATGACCCAGCAGTCTACCGATGCCACGCCCAAGATCGCCATCGACCCGGCGGGCTTCTACTTCACCGCATCGATCCGCAGCATCTCGTGCAGCCGAGCTTGGCAGTACTCTTCATAGAGAGCGTTGATGATGCGCAACATGACCCGAAATCCCCTATCCACCCGATGAAGGCTAGGACCGTTCTGTTTCGGGATTGCTTCGTGACCTCGGTCTAATGGTTTCGACTTGGTCGACCTTCGCGCATCCCGCATTGCACCAATTTCCCCAGAGAAAGCTTCGGTCGCTACGAAGCTGCCACGGCGCGAAGTCGAGCAGCCAACCGAAGTGAATCTGGATACCTACAAACCACCAAGG
>NZ_SPVJ01000081.1:0-13910 GCF_004634465.1 Bradyrhizobium sp. MOS001 | reverse complement strand
AAGCGTTGGTCCGCATTGAAAGCCTGGGGTGTAAGGGTGGCCAAGCGACGCGGCCTTCGCCGAGCGGTCGTAGCAGTCGCACGAAAATTAGCGATCGTGATGCATCGGATCTGGGCAGATGGAAGCGAGTTCCGATGGACCCGCGAGGAGGCGACCGCATGATCAATTAGCAATTGAGCGGATCCGTCGAAGAGGCGGGACGACGTCCTGCGAGGACGAGGTCGGGGTGACTGCGCTGCAACCTCTGTGCCTGCAGCACGCGCCTAATAGATAGCAGCTCCCGATCTTCGGACTACCATCGTGAGGCGGCTATGAACGTCGACCTCGTAGACAAGAGCGAGCCTCGCAGGCTGTCAGTAACGAGCTGAACCCTTGTGCCAGCAACCGCAATCAGACAAGGTTGCACATGCGCTTTGCGGACTAACACTTGTTGAAGTCCGTTAGCTTCCGCATGTAGTAGCCCTGCCTCTCAACGGCGAGCTTAATGTCCTCGCTGACGCTCGCCACTATTTTCTTTTTACGCCATCTGCCTGACGCGTCAGGAAGAGGAATTGGCAGACCATTGCGCACAACCAGCAGATCACGCTTGGTGTTCAGATACACATCGAACATTCTAAGGCCCCCCAGCCTATCGACAGAATATCGCGTGGAGCACAAAGGGCAAGCAGCTCCGCCCAGCCAAGACGGACAGGCAAGCCGCTACAGATTGCAGTGGATGGCGTGCCGCCTACCGGCTGTGGGCGATCAAGCGGCGGGGCAAGTGATGCCTTAAACGTCGAGGCGTGACTGCTCTTAGGGACAGCGTCTCCCGCTCTGTATCGCCTAGTTGCAGTTCCAATTTGATGTCCCGCTAAAGGCGGGCTTCGTGATCGCATTCGCTACGCGGACCTACGCCGACCACTTACTTAGCCAAATCAAGGACTGATTGCCACCATCGCCCGCTGGTCGCCGGTTGCGGCTGCGGCATCATCGGCAGCGGGCGCGCGCCCCGACGATGCTCGCAGCACGGCATAGGCCGGGCTCCTCACGCGATCCGCCATCATGGCCTTCTTCCGGGTGCTGAAGCCGCGAGTTCTGCCACCAGCGCCAGCGCAGTCAACGCGCATGCGGGATCGCGTTGCTGGCGCTCACATCACCGTTTTGAGCGCCAAGCTGGTCGAACGCTCACGCCGCAAGTAGCGCGACCGCGATGACGACCATCGCGATGTGCCTGAACAACGATACGTTCGGCGAGCGGCTTAGGCTGAATGTCGAAGAGAACTTCCATAATGCTTGAAGAAGTTATCAAGCTTCACTGGTTCGCCGGTATGTCGCCAGAACAATTTTTTACCAAGGCTGGCCGCCACTGCGAGGCGGTGGTGGCCGCCGATTAGAGTATGGTCATCGGATGCTGTGGCGATGATCTCGCCGTCTTCGTCCACGATGATCATGTGCTGCCTCCAATCCAGCGCGCGGTCAGCGCCGCCGCGATGGTGTGCAATCCATCAACCTCGTGCCGGACCCGGCGTTCCAATCCATGAAGATCACGGCTTCCGTACTCATGCGCCAGATGGCGCACGGCCATTTGTGTACGATCCGTACAAATAAATTCGGGAATGCGCGATTGCAAATACGCTTGAACCGGGTGGCCGCGCGGTCCCGGCGCGTTGGGGCGCTCTCGGTAGTACCTTGGCGGCCGTTGCGGAGGGACGACCATCGTTCGACGGTCTCCGCGAGCCTACCGATCACATGGCATGGCAGCGACACGATGGCAGCCATCAGCGATGGGTGTTCGCTTCAGCGCAACTCCATGATGACTGGACCCCGCCCGTTGATGTGGATCAATGTTGGCGGTTTGCCAATACGCATTGTGAGAGAGCTCATCTCGTCAGTGGGACTGAGATAAGCCGTAATGCATCAATGCGGGCCAAGGGCTTTCCAAACGAAGAAAGCGAACCTGACTGGTTTGGTCACCACCGAATAGCAATGATCAGAAACGGACTATACGTTTATAGATCGAAAGCGCGGGACGGTGTCGATGGTGGCGCTGACGGCGTCATGATATTGCGCGATGGGGCGATGCTCGGTGGCACCGACTTCTTTTACTTTGTCGGCACCTACACCTGCTCCAACGGGAAATGGAAAGGTGAATTTACCAATGACGAACACACCCCAGCCCCGATAATGCGACCGATGGCGCGAAAGGGAACAGTTGGCATCGGATTTAACGGCACCTATTGCGACAATGCTGCCCAAATTGATCTCACGGCACTTGTTGGCAACCGAAGTCTCCAATACTCGGCGACTTTTGAGTTGCTCGTGGCGGTCTGATTGGGAACTACCAATTCAGGCGTTCAATCGCGCCCATAAAGTTCCGATGACATTGCTGGCACGAAGCGGACGGGCTGAAGCCACGCCCCGGTTGATTTAGATCAACAGCCAGTCCCTCGACGTTGAGGGACATGCTCACGAGGCAGCAAACAAACCGGGAGCTTGAAGATGAGTGAAAGTTCGGAGCCGAAACTGATCTGTCGTCGCAGCACGCTCGCTTTCCTTGGATACGCGGCTGTGTTTGCGCTAGTGGCCTCGCCCGCGATTTTGGCGGTGTCAGAGGCGGAAGCTCAGACCGCCGCCCCGGTCACGCCCGCGACGCCGCCCGCAGACGCGCCGATGTCTGGGACAGAGCGCCGTCAGGAGCGGCGAAGCGGGCGAACACAACGCCGCCAGGAACGCCGCACCGCTCGCACAGAGCGGCGTCAAGACCGGCGCACAGGACGCGACGAGCGACGGGACGCGCGCCACGGCACCCCGACCACCACAACCACCACCGAGCAAAAAAAGTAGTCGGTTCATTCGGGTCAACCACGGCAACCGGGCCGCCTCAGCGCGAGCCCGGGAAGGCCCCACAGCGCGCCGCCAGTGCCGGGCCACAGGACACCGGGCAAGCCACGCCAAGCGCACAGGCGGCCATCCGGCGCGTGTGCGGGGCTGCCTGACCGAAGAGCAGCGGACGCGCGATCCACCCCGAACCACCAACAATCGGTGGCCATCCTGCTTGATTTCGTGGACCCACAGCGGGCCGGACGGTGGCCGCTCCACCTTCGACGGCAGGCACGATTCGATGAAGCCAGGCGAGGCCATCGTGGTCATTCATTCTATATCGATCTCAAGGAAAGGATTTTGAGTTGCGCTTGCACCGCGCGATCCTCTTTGTCGGTCCCGCGCATGACGATCTTGTGGGCATCGTCTGGCAGCGGACTTTGAAGTGCCTTCGCTCGTCCCACGGTGCGCGCATCCACACGTCCCGCTCTTCGTCGGTGAGCAGGATCACGGGCATGGCCTTCGGATAAATCGGCCCGACCACCGCGTTCGGTGATGTTGTGAGAAAACCATAGACCTGATGCGGCCCCGGCACCGGCTTGGACTTCGTGCCGCGCTCACCGTCGACCGTCGTCCAGACGACGATGACGCAAACGGCTAGCGCTTACGCCGGTAACTTTTCGTCGCCGCCGAGGACGGGAAGGCCGACCGCAAAAGTAAGGAAGCCCCTGAGCTGAAATCTAACCGCGGCCAGTTTTCCCGTCCGTGTTCTCGACCGGGCCAGTTCGGCCAGAGCCCAAATCGTCCCAGGGCGCGGCCCGTGGCATCGGCCCTTCGCGTGGCAGGAGCGCAACAGCCACCAGGAAAGATGAACTGCACCCGCGATCGCCACAATTGCGGCGGTTCAAGTCACGATTGTGATAGTTCTCGTTCGCAACTGCGCTGGCTGTGGGGCTGGAGGTTGATGTGCGGCGTGATCGACCGTGGTCCATCGGAGCCCGCCGCCGCGCGACTTCACCGGCACGCGCCAGCTGCAAGTTTGTCTCATCCATATTGCTGGCGGCAATCGCGCTTTTCACGGCATCTCCGGTGTCGACACACGCCCAGACCAACTGGACCGGGGCGTTCTCCAATGGCTGGTTTAACCCTCTAAATTGGAGCGCCGGTGTTCCGAACACGGCGACCAGCGCAAACATTGACACGGTGACCCCAAATTCGACGGAGGTCAGGGGCGCGGGAGCAACAGCACTAAATCTTGCCGTCGGGCAAAACGGGACAGGAATGCTCGTCATCCGAAACAGTGGAACGTTGGCCGACATAGGCGGCTTTATTGGCAATTTGCCGGGTTCACAGGGTACGGCGACCGTTTCCGACGTCGGCTCCACATGGACGAACATTGGTAATCTCGTGGTTGGCGGATTGGGCACGGGCACGCTGACTATCCAAAACGGCGGCACGGTGAACAGTGGTGGCGGCGTCTCCATCGGATTGGCTGCCGGCTCGACCGGGACGGTGACGGTAACAGGCGCTGGCTCCAGTTTGAACATCGGTCCCGGCGGCGGGTTCAATATCGGGAGTTTTGGCACGGGGACGCTCACGATCACAAACGGTGGAATGGTTGTCAACAACACCGCCTTCACCGCCAACATCGGCAATGGTGCAGGCTCGCTGGGTATGGTGAGGGTGGCCGGCGCGAGATCGGCCTGGACCAACAGTTCGGGGGTGAACATTGGCAATTTGGGCACCGGCACGCTCACGATCGCGGAGGGCGGCGTCGTTACCGCGCCTACTGTTGCGATCGCGGCGAACGCCGGTGCGACTGGAACGCTCAACATCGGCGCGGGCGCGAGCGCCCCAGCGGCTGCGCCCGGCACGCTCAACACCCCGAGCGTCGCATTTGGCACTGTCGCCGGCGCGATCAACTTCAATCACACGTCCGCCGACTACCTGTTTGCACCAGCAATCAGCGGCACCGGCACCGTGAATGTGTTCGCCGGCACCACCATGCTCATCGCCGCCAACAGCTATTTCGGCGCGACGAACGTCAACGCGGGCACGTTACGAGCAGGCGCGGCGAACACGTTCAGCCCAAATTCGGCAGTGGCGGTGGCGCCCGCCGGAACGCTCGATCTCGATGGCTTCAACCAAACCGTACTCAGCCTCGCCAACCGCGGTCTGGTGAACATGGGCACGGGCACTGCCCCGGGCACGATCTTGACGACGAACGGCTACATCGGGATTGGCGGAACGATCGCGATGAACACGTTTCTCGGCGCTGACGGTTCGCGGTCGGACAGGCTCGTCATCAATGGCGGCAGCGCGATCGGCAATTCCTTCTTGCGCATCACCAATGCCGGCGGCCCCGGCGCCGAGACGGTGGCGAATGGCATCCAGGTAGTACAGGCGATCAACGGCGGCACGACAGCACCCGGCGCCTTTACGCTCGCTGGCGGCGAGTTGCGCGCCGGCGCGTTCGACTATCGCCTCTTCCGTGGCGGTCTCAGTGGCAGCAATCCTGAGGACTGGTTCCTCCGCTCGAGCTTCATCGTCGGACCGATCGATCCGTCGATACCGCTCGTGCCGATCGGGCCGTCGCTGCCAACCGATCCGCCGCCGCAGCCGCTGCCGCCGGGCCTCTTCCCGATCATCGGGCCAGAGATCGCGACCTATGGCGTGGTCCACCCGATCGCCCGGCAATTGGGGATGACGACGCTCGGTACCTTGCACGAGCGCACCGGCGATACTTCGCTAAACGCAATTCCGGGGACGCCATGCGTAATCGACGGCGACAGGCGGGACGGGATCTGGCGCAAGGCGCCGGTGAAAGCGCCAACCGATTGCCTGAATACCGGCTGGGGGCCATCGATCTGGGGCCGGGTCCTCGGCCAACAGATCGACAACCATTACAGGGCGTTCGCCGATCCGCGCGCCTCCGGCCAGGTACTGGGCTTTCAGAGCGGTATCGATCTGTGGCGCGGCGAATGGATACCGGGCCATCGCGATGCAGTGGGCATTTATGTCGGATATGCCAATGCCAATGTCGACGTGAACGGTCTCGTCACCAACGAGGCGGCGACCAACTATGTGCTTCGCCACACCGGCGGCCTCAATCTCGATGCCTGGTCGGGCGCGGCCTATTGGACGCATTACGGCCCGGGCGACTGGTACGTCGACGCGGTAGCGCAGGCGACGCACTATGAGGGCTCCGCATCCACTCAGTTCGCCAGGCTTGGGACCACCGGCTTCGGCTTCCTCTCATCGCTGGAGACGGGCTATCCGATCCATCTGCCGGTGTTGGGACCGGGCTTCGTGCTGGAGCCGCAGGCGCAGGTCGTCTGGCAACATGTGTCGTTCGACGACGCCAATGACGGCCTGGGTGCGGTCGCGCTGGGCACGACGTCAGGCGCCAGCGGGCGAATTGGCCTACGCGGCAAATGGACCATCGTCAGCGACAGCGGGCAGGTGTGGCAGCCTTATGTGCGCGCCAATCTGTGGCGTGACTGGGGAGCGCGGGCGACGACGACTTTTTCCGGCGTCGATCTGGTGCCGCTGCTGGAACAGGCAACGCGCCTGCAACTGGGGGGGGGCCTGAGCGTGAACGTGAACACCAATGTCAGCGTCTATGCCAACGCCGACTACCAGTTCTCCGTCGGCGGTACCGACGGAGGCAGAGGCGACGGCGTCCGAGGAGCCGCTGGTATGCGATATGCGTGGTGAAGGTTGTTGCGGCTGAACTCTCGCGCGACATCAGATGATGACCTGGCTCAAGTCGAAGAACCCGGCCAGCGCGGCGGTGCGCCGGGGAGCGTGAGGAGGAGTGGCGTTAAGCCTTCATCCTGTCGTCAAAAAGGAAAACAGGAGGTAGGCGAAGTAGGCGACTAGACCGAAACAAATGCCAGTCGCGATTGCTTCGATGATGGACGCCTGTCTCGGGTCAAGTGTCATGTGCCATCGTTGGCGGCAGTCGCGCGGCGGCGTTGATCTTGATCAAGCCGCCTTCTCGGTCGCTGGAGCGGTTCCCAGGTGCGGGAGCGGGAGTTGTGGATGCGCGCGCCGTGGGATGAGGTCAAGGCGTTGCAGCGGCCATTGCCGGGTGATGCGCTCAGGATCGTCGTGCGCGGGGTCGACAAAGAGGACCGCGCTGCGGCGTGATGCGCGCAACCAATTGCGGGCTCGGCTGTTCCACAGGCCCGGCGATCACGCCGCTCATTGTACCAGAGAACAATGCTCTCCACACACGCTTTAGTTTATAATATGACGCTTAACATTCGGAGAAACCAGCCAATTGAACTGATGATTGTCCAATACTTGCGTGCCGTCCAATACCGACGCCCGCCAAAAAAACGGAGGCGTACCGTGAGAGGTGACGACTTAAAATCGAGGTCCACAGATGAACTGTGGGAGATCCATGAAGAGGTGGCTTTTCAGCTCACACAAAAACTAGAGGCGGAGAAAGCCAGGCTCGAGCAACGGCTACGTCAGCTTCAAGGAGCCGACAACATATCGGACCTTGGTCGGTCGCGACGTCCTTACCCTCCCGTTCCGCCGAAGTATCGAAATCCGGAGAACCCAATGCAGATTTGGTCCGGCCGTGGCAAGCAACCCCGATGGCTGGGGCCGCAAATTCAAGCTGGCAGACAGCTGGATGATTTCTTGATCGATCGGACCCGACGTCACTGAGCCAGGAGCGGCCCTAGGCGGCGCGGTTCGTGCTAAAAGTGGCGCGGAGCAGCCACCGACTGTCCCCGCGCCGCGCATCCACACCCAAGCCGTTGGCACGAGCCGAGAGGAAGCACGCGCATCTCGTTTATCGCCCACCACCGATGAGGTTGTAGCCAGCCTGCGACGGCGACGATGGTCCGTTGGGCGCGCGAGGTACGGTGAAAAGTGAGGCCGTCTGAAATGCAGATGGTTCATTCGAGGAAATTCGAGTTCATCGATGTTGATACTCTGACCGAGTGCACTGGACGCGAGATATTATTTCGAACTGAAACCGAATTCGTTCTTTACGTCACCGACGGAGGTTCAATCAGGTCGGCGCAAGAGCGGGCCACATTTTTGGAAGCGCGCGAGGCACTCCTCTGGCTGAACGAGAAGGAGCCAAGCTGCGGTTGGCCGTGGAATAGCGGAGGTTAGAGGTGTCTCCCGAACGTGATCCCGTTGCGGTCTCCGACCATGCTGGCCTCACGGATGCGGATTGGCTGGAAGTCAACACACTTCGCGCCGCCTATATCGCTGGCGGAAATCCCTCGCTCAGCAAAGCACTTGAGGATTTCTGCAAACGGAACGCGATTGCCTACATGCGAGTGCTGAACGCTATCTTACCCACCAGATTCGAGAGGTCATCGAGGAGGATAGCCTGCTGAGGCGCGCGAGCCGCCTCAATAGGCGCTTTGCCGGTTAAGCAATTGGTCATCGGTGGCTGCCACCATCTTACAAACAGGCCGCCATTTTGCGGTGCGGCATTCAGAAAACGGCTTGAAATACGCCCGGTTGGCGATCTCTTGCGGGAGAGGCCAAATGTTTAAGGGTTTCACGGTGGCAGTTGTGGCACTAATTGGTAGCGCAACTGGATCAATACCTAACCAACGGCCGGTACACCGACGGGGCCATCGCCATGCTGCGGCAAATCAGGCACGCGTTTAATTTTTAGATACCGGCCAGGAACAACTTTGAGGCGCGCAATGGAAGGCATTTCATGGGCTGATCTCGACGCGGATGAGCAACGCGCCATTGCGATATTGGGAGCCGGACTTTCTATTGAGCTGTGTGCCCCCGTTGCGCTCCTCACCTTAAGACGTCTCGGTCTCGTAGTAGGATCGCATCTGACAGGAGCAGGGCACAATCTGCGGAGAGGCGCTGTTTTGAACGCGCTCGGGGCACGTGATTGCGTGCTGTAACTGGATATCCCCGAAACTTGGCTTGGTTTAAGGCGAGTGGGGTAATCATTGCCGCTGGTGAGGGCTGACAATGGCAGGCGCAATTGAGCTGATTGTGGACGGTTACTTGCCATGATTGCGCCATGTCGGAAGTGCTCTTTCGTATCGCAGTCATTGTGGTCGGCATACTGCCGGTGCTGCTGGTTGCCGTCGCGCTTCAGAGGCATCCATGATTTCCCTTCAGCGCCGCCCGAACTGTTCACTTGACCAGTGGGCTTTCCCGCATTTCAATCAATGCGCATCAAGTGGCGAACAAAATAGATTGAAATAAACAGTCGCAATGACCGGTCGCCGCAATTCTAACGCCGAGTCCGCCATTCAGTATTTGGTCTGGGCACTCGAAGTGATCGAAAAGACCGGCAACAGTAGAGCTGCAAAGCACGCGCGCAATGCTTTGGAGGCGTTGCGCGAAGCGACATCTCGATCCGTCGATCAGAACGACGAGCGCGCAAACTAGTTGCGGTCGGCATGCTGCCGGTGGTGCGGCTCGCTTTCCTGCTTTTCAGAATGTGTCCGCGTTTCATTTCATTGATCTGGATCAACCGGCACCGCTGCGGTCGAGCGGCTTCCTCAATCGAGGGGAGAGCGTCATGACCCGCCGTCGGTTCTGGATTTACCAATCGCGGGTCTGGATTACAGCCGCGCTTGGCGTCGCGCTGGTCGCATCCATGATGTGGTGAACCCGAATTGTAACCTCCGGAATAAAGCGTAAGATTCAAGTGATTTGCGAAATCGTGGAGGCATCGTGGCAGCGCCAGACCTCGTTTTCGAAATCACCAAAATTGGGCTTAGCGGGAATCTGACCTTTTGCGCCTGCGCCGAGATCAAAGCCGGCTAGCCGGCACGACATTCGTTGCGATGTGCAAAAACGAAAGGCGGACAAGCCCGTGTCAGTCCTGCCTGCTGTCCCTCGAATTGCAGAGCACGCCGCAAATCACGTAACCCATAGCGCCGCCGGTCCATAGGCCGAGCAAGAAGCCAAGGGCGAAATTGCTCATTGGTGGCCTGCGTGAGGTCGGCTCCAGCGCCGGGGCGCTGGGGGCTGGAATGGCGCCGGAGCCGCCTCGCTCCCCGCCGACGAAGAGAGCCATTGGAGGTGGGACATCCGTCGGCAGCAAGAATATCAAAGCTGCGACGCTCCGCCGTCCGGCGGCAAGGGCAATTTATGCCATTGTGCGTGCCGAAAACGGAAAGCCTATTGCCGCCAGCGGAATCACCGAAAGTGGTGTTAATCGGCAAAAACTCAACCCTAGTGTGCGTGCGAATCAGCCCTCACGGAGGCGCTCATGCTGTTCGACCGTATCTTGTCCACGCTTGTCGTCGCGGCCGGCCTGTTCTCGGGTGTCATGATCGGGATTATGTTTATTGCGCTCTAACGGCCGCGCGATCCATCACGGCCGCGCCGCGCTCGCCGTCCTGCGCGAGGCGGGTCCGATGACCGCCGCTCAGCTCGCCGATGTGATGGCGACTCGAGGTAATCGTTTCGCCTTGGGCAGCAACCGCGCAAATCTCGTCGCGGACGGCCTGCGGCGGCTCAGGCGTCTCGGCGAAAGCGTGCAGCTCGGCGCCGGGGTGTGGCATTGTGTGGAGGCGGCCCGCGTCGGAAATTCTTTAGTGCGGGGCCAGCACATCCTGCTTGCCGTCGACAGACTCGACGCCGAGATCATCGCCACATCGCCAGACGACGCGGCAATGGATGCTCGTTTGAAAACCACTGAATGAAAGCGCAAGGTTGCTGGCGGGTGTAGGTAACCAGGCCGCGCGGAGGCCGGCGCCCCGGTCGTGGAGGTTCTTCACAATGCAAGGATGCGCGCCGGGAAGCCCCTTGACGCAGTGGAGTGCGAGCCGATCAATTTCGACTCGCTTGAGGGCTCACTGCGCGGCGCATTTGCAGCACGACGCTCGATCATTTCAAGACCTCCCGTCACTTCAACATAGGTTTGCACCGAACCAATGAGTGCTGCCCTAACGCAGTGCAAGCAAAATTGGTAAATTCAGGCCGGAAGTTGTTCGCGGTCCAAGCGCGGCACAAACTGCATTGCGGCGTCCGATGATGTATCCGGCGAAAGAATTTACCAAGGCACGTAGGCCGCAACAAACACCGCAAGTGCTGCCACTGCAATTGCCCACGTTAACAGCGTCGGCAGGGATAACCCGTTCATCCGAGTTCTCTTCTCATAACCCCGCTATCGATCGCTGCAGTCGTAGGCTTGCAGCACGCGACACGGCCCCGGCGTAAAAGAACCGTGCGCGCCGGGGCCGGCGCGCTCCCCGGCGCTGGATTGACAAGGCTTCGGCGAAGCGCCCGCACCTAGCAGAGCATAATCACAACGTATGAAAAGTGCAGTTTGTGCCAAAAGCAGGTTCAGACCGGCGCTGCGCACGAAAGCACGAATAGAGAATTTTCTACGAGGAAAGGCCGCCAGGAGGATGCGTTACCAAACCCGCTGACGGTCCTTGCTGGTCGCCGTGCGAGCACGGCTGGTACACTAGCGCATCATCGATTCAAACCGAGGCGCGAACATAGTCGCGTGGCGGCTTTTTCATGGTTGTCCACCACCTGCCGGACTGCCTCTGCCCATTACGCGCTGCTTGTGTGGTGCGACTCTAAGCAGCGCGTGCCAAGGGTTGCTGGCTTTGGGTTTTCGATGACCGCGCGGCGGGGATTCGGACGTGCGTCCCGGTCGAGCGAAAGCCCGGCGGTCTGCCGGGCTTTTTTCCTATTAATGAGGAAAGACCTTTCGCTTCGCCACGTCCGCGCGAATCGCTTCGGCACCCGTTGTGAATTTTGCGTCGGATGATCCTTGGCATCGGGTTTGCTTCTGCGGATTGCAGAGGAACAGCTTGATGCCCGAATATCGAATCTATCAATTAAACAAGGACCGGGGCGTCATGGCGCCGCCGAAGGTTCATCGCTGCAGCAAGGACGCCACCGCGCTCGCAATCGCGCGCGATCTAGTTGATGAATATGAGATGGAGGTGTGGGAAGGTGGCAGGCGGGTCGGGTCCGTCTTACCGGGGCCCTCGAGGCGGGGCTAGCTATGGAACTGACTCACGAACGTCAGCGCGGATTGGATGCGGGCCGCCGCTGGGCGCGCGTTGCATCGTCGTATGAACGCGCGACGGTGATGAGCGGTTCGTATTACGACCTTTGCCGCATCATGCCGCCGGACGTCTCGAACCATTTCATCGCGGGCTTTCGCGAGGGGAGCTCCGCGCCCGGGACGGAGCGTGAGGGGCTCTCGACGAAGCCCAACGGTTTCGTGCGGCTTGAGCACGACGGGCGAACAGTGCATCGTATATGTGAGTCACGAACTAAAGGGCGTTCGGGCCATTAGTTTCGACGCTCCTGGCTCGGGCGGGCGGGGATGACGGACTTGTTCTATTGTCCCCGCTTTCGCGCGTGCCGCTCTCATCGATATGTCGCCGTGATGCGTGCGCTCGGCAAGCGCGTGGTTGGCGACATCATCGAGATCGGGCGTGGTGCCTGACCGATGCGAAGCGGATCACCGGGCACGGCAAGTGGCTGCCGTGGATCGATCGCGAGTTTGGTGGCAAGAAAGCACTGCTCTTCGGTGCATGCGCGTTCATGAGCTTGCGGGTAAATCCGCCAACTTGACGGATTTGAATCTGCCGGTCTCCGGCCTTTAAGCGCTTGCCGCGCCATCCTCGTCCCTCTGGAAAAGACGACACTAATATCGTGCCGCCATCTCCACACGAGCCGACATTTTGCAACTGTAAGAAAGCCGTCGAAGGTAATGTAGAAGTTTATCGGAAGAAGACCGAGCCCATCCGCATGGACTTGAGCGTGTGTCCGGCTAACGCCATATGCGACAATACGCAATTCTCGGCCTTCAAAGAACAACAGGCCATCTGTGGAAGGCTTGATCATGCGCCAATCCTCTGTCCGTGGCCCGCGCTGGCTTTGGCACTTCACGGAACAGCATGTTTAATCGGCGCTGAGGATACCGCTCTCTAAACGTCGCTAATATCGAAAATACAATTCACGGTTAAACGCGCATATTAATTTAAAACGACCATGCCGCCGCGTCGCGCAGCGCCATCTCGCAGTCGAGCAGCGTCGCGGTTTCGTTCTCGGACATCACCGCCGTGATCGCCGCAGCCATTTTCGCCACGTCATATTGGCGATCGACGAGCAGCAACTACTGCTTTTGTCGAGGTGTCAGCGGCATCGTTTCCTCCTTGCGATCGTGCCCGACCAGGCGATGGACTCTGTCCGCTCGCGAACAAGCGCGCACCGGGACGCCGGTGCTGACGCCACGGGCAACTGGCAGCAAGAATTTCCATCAACGGCCTCGCGCCGCACGAACTGGTGTTGCCATGAACGATCTTACCTACAGATGCGACCCGAACTGCGCGACGTGCGCAGTGTCGTGAACCGCGTCGACCACAAAACCGCACGGCTCGACGCCGTCAACAACACCGCGATCCGCGATGGCTCGCTGGTTGTTCGCACGGCCGCTTGCGCACTGATCAGCCGCGTTTCGAAACGGTCGGTTGCGGCGGTCGCCGCGCAAACGTGGCCGTATGACCTCGAACTCCAAAGCCACGGTCGCACCGGCTCGCACCGACAAGGCTTGCTGACGCCGGCTGCATCCGTGCCTGGCGCTGTGCACCGACAGCGTCGACCAAGGCGATTGCCTGGCTCAGAGGACACCGGCGAAGGCCTCGCGCAGCCGAGAAAAAAACCCCGGCCTTGGGGTTTGGGTCAGGCCGGGGCTTGGAGGTTGTTAAGGCCAGGCCTCGGGCTGAGGCTCGAACCCGCATCGATTATCGATGACCTTGCGGCGCCTTTCAATTGCCCTTGTGCGCAGGCTTTCCCGCGCCATGCAAATCGCGACCTGATCCTCAATGAGGCAGATGCTCGGCGCTATCGGCGTCTGCACCGCCTGAGTGTCCTACCGGCTTTTTCCTAAGCGGGACCGCCGCGTTGTCGAGAGATAAAGAAAAGCCCCGGACGACGCCGGGGCTTAGGTTCGCTGGAGGAAATCAGTAACGCGCTGCGATCGGGGCGCCATAACCGCCGAAGCGGTAGTTGAAGCGCAGCGTGACCATGTCCACGTCCTGCGTGATCCGGTCGTTCACAAAGGCGGCAAGTCGCGGATCAGCGACCGTGAACGAATTATTCCGGTGCCCCATGAACAAATGGTC
>NZ_SPVJ01000080.1:0-14449 GCF_004634465.1 Bradyrhizobium sp. MOS001 | reverse complement strand
CGATCTCATCCTTCGGCCGCCGTCTCAGCAGTGCCCATATTGCCGAAAGCAAATCCTTGAAAAACAGGGGCGCAAACACATTCTGCCAAAGTAGTGCTAGGCCTTCCTCTCCGCCGATCAAGCTTGCTTTTTCTGACGGAGCCGTGACGGCCAACCGATCCTGACCAGGGTCTCGTCCGGGTCCGACAGCGCAAACTCGTACATTCCCCACAGCGTGTCCTCCGGCCCCTGTCCGTTGGCCAGCTCGCCCGAAAACTCTCGCGCGAGTTCGTCGACGGCCTCGGTGTAGAGATAGAGGCCGAACGGGTTGCGGCCTCTGATCAGCCAGCCTTCGACGGCATCGGTGAGATGGAGATGGCCGCCCTTTCCATCGGAGAGGATGCGATAGCTGTCCTCACCGTCCTCCGGCTTGTCGCTGTCCGCGCGCGTAAAACCGAGCCGGGCGTAGAATTTCTCCGAGGCGTCGAGGTCGTTGCAGGGAAGGATGGACGTCAGTGCGTGAGTTGGCGTCATGCGAATCCTTTTGCGGTAGAGTGTCGATACTTGGGGACGGAAGGTTCAAAGTCGTCACGGCCCGCCGTCCCGACCAGCTTGCGTCCTTTTGAAGACGACCTTATAACCTCGCGGAGGTGCCGAAGGGGCGCCTTCCCGCACAAGAGGCTCTCACCCTTCGAGAGGTTGTCCGTTTTCTTCCGGCGATACGATCCTTCGATCGGCATCCGGGAAGGCTAACGATGACGAGCTCTTTGTTCGGCAATAGCGGGAGTGTCGGACGCCTCATTGGGGTTGTCATGAACACCGTATTCTCGTCGGGCGCTGCGATGCTCGAATTCCCAAGCACGTGCGATGAATTGTTGCGTGAAATCAAAATTCGCGCGCGGTTACGCTTGAATGATCTGACCAATGAATCGCCGGATGTCATATTCTACGCACGCTGGATATCGAGGCGGCGACGCTGGGCGTGGCCCGAGAAATGGAAGTTCCCGCGCTCGGGAACGCGCAGACCATCGGGACTGCATTGCAGTCGACCAAAGTACAGCTCGTGATCCTGGACGGCCTGAACCATGAAGCCGAACTGAGTGCGGTCGATCTCGTCCTGCCTCGAGTTCGTCAGTTTCTGCATGGCGGGTCATCATCATGACGGCCGGTGACTTACTCGGTTCGACCGTGAACGCGAAGCCGCTGTCGCGCGGGGGCGCGCGCCCGGCGCCCCCGCGACCAGAGCGGTGACGGGTTGAACCTGCTACCGTCGCGGCCCGACCAACAGCATCCCGCCAGCCGGCAGGGAGCGAGGTGTTTCACGACGATGTTCGACAAAACCTACCGGCAGCGCCTCGAGGCTGATCTTGCGCAATGGGAAGCCGACGGCGTGATCGCGCCGGCGACGGCCACCTCCATCCGCAGCGCGCTGCCGCCGCTCTCGCCCGGCATCAACATCGCCGTCGTCGTTGCCATCGTCGGCGGTCTCTTGATCGCAGCCGCCTTCCTCGCCTTCGTCGCGGCGCACTGGACGGAGATCGCGCGGCTGCTGCGGTTCGCGATCCTGATCGCCGGCATGGTCGTCGCCGGCGGCCTCGGGGCGTGGTTTGCCGCGACGGGCCGCAATGTTCTCGCCGATCTCTGTGCGAGCATCGGTGCGATCATCTTCGGCGCGGGCATCGCGCTGGTCGGCCAGATGTATCATCTCGGCGAGGATTTCGCCGGCGGCATGCTGCTGTGGTCGATCGGAGCATTTGCCGCCGCCCTGCTGACCGGATCGCGCGGCGCGCTTGCGGTCGCCCTCGTCGCGGCCTGCATCTGGACCTGCATGCGCAACTATGATGCGCCTGATGTCCTGCATCTTCCGTTCGTGGCGGTCTGGCTGATCGCCGCCGCGCTCGCGCTTGCATGGAATTCCCGCGTGGCGGCCCATCTCGTCGCGGTCGCGCTGCTTCCGTGGTGGATCGCGACATCGCTCCGCTTCGAACTCGACGGTGCCCCGCCGTCGTTCGTGCTCGCGAACGGCGCCGCCCTGCTGTTCGGCGCCGGACTCGCAATCGCCGCTGTGCCGACGCCGAGGGCGCTGCGCCTCGGAACGGTCCTGTCGATCTACGGAGCGTTTTCGCTGGCCGCCGTCGCTTGCCTGGAGGTGACAACGGTCGACGACATCATCCGCTTCCGGAACAGCACGGTGCCGGCCCAGCCGCTTTGGGCGATCCTGTGCGGGGCCGCGGGCGTGATCCTCGCGCTTGCGTCCGCCGGGATCACCAGGCGTGCGGGTGAAATCCTTGCGGCATGTTCGATCGGGCTGGTCCTGCTCGCGGCGCCGATCTGGCCGGCATCCACGGCCGGCGAGCCCTGGTTCGCCTATGCCGCGCTGCTCTGCGCCATGCTGTGCCTTGTTGTCTCCGGTGTGCTCGATGATGTGCGTCCGCGGATCGTTGCCGGCTGGCTCGGGATTGCCGGCGTCATCGCGGGCATCACCTGGGCGGTGAAGGGCTCGCTGCTGCGCCGATCGGCCTTCCTTGCCGCGGCCGGTGTGATTGCCGTGGTATTTGCCACCGCGCTCAATCGCGCGCTGCCGAGGGCCCAGCGATGATGGAGTTGACCGCGTTCGTGACAAAACTCTGGCAACGCATCCCGAAAGCCGTGCTGTTCGGTGTCGCCGTCCTGCTTCAATGCGTGCTGCTGGTGCTGATGGTCGCCGATCGAATGCAGATCCTGCGCGAAGGCCGTGAGGTGACGTTGCAGACGCAGCCGGTCGATCCCCGCGATCTCCTGCGCGGCGACTATGTCGTGCTCCGCTACGACATCTCGCAACTGCCGGCGGGCACGCTCGCCGGCCAGCCGGCGGCCGAGCGCAAGCCCGCCGTGTTCGTCAAGCTCGCGCCGAATGCCAATGGTCTCTACGAGGCCGTCTCGGTGCATGCCGAGCCCGTCACGGTCACGGCTCCCGAAGTGCTGATCCGCGGCCGCGTCTCCTATTACGGCGGAACCTGCGGCTCGGGACCGCGCGTCTTCTGCGAGAAACTGGCGATCAAATACGGTCTCGAAAGCTATTTCGTGCCCGAAGGCGAGGGCAAGAAGCTCGAGCAGGCCCGCAACCAGCAGAAACTCCGGGTCGTCGCCGCCGTACTCCCCTCAGGCCGCGCCGCCATCAAGCGGCTGCTGCTCGACGGCGAGCCGGTCTATGAGGAGCCGTTATACTAGGCGCTGATCATTTGGCCTTCAGCGCCAGCCGCAGCACGTCCCACATTCGCGGATCGCTCATATGCGCCACGTTGAAGCGCAGGAAGTCCGATGCCGTTTGCGACACGCTGAAGACGTTGCCCGGCGCGAGCACCACATCCTCCTCGAGCGCGGCGCGCGCAACGGCGGTGGCATCCTGTCCACCCGCGAGGCGGCACCAGAGGAAGAAGCCGCCGCGCGGCATCAGCCAGGGCTCGATGCCCAGCGCCTGAAGTTTTCGCGCGACGTCGCGGCGCGTCCGCGTGAGCTTTTGCCTGAGCTCGTCCATGTGCTTGCGATAGCTGCCGCCGGCCAGGACCTTGGCGATGATCTCGGTCGCCACCGGGCTCGGGCCGCCAAAACTGGTCGCGACCTGGAGGTCGACGAGGTGCTCGATCCAGTCGGCCCGCCCTGCGATGTAGCCGCAGCGCACCGAGGCCGACAACGTCTTGGAGAAGCTGCCGATGCGGATCACGCGGTTCAATCCGTCGAGCGCGGCAAGGCGCGGCGAGCGCTCCGGCTCGAAGTCGCCGAAGATGTCGTCCTCGACGATGGTGAGGTCGTGCGTCGCGGCCGCAGTCAGAAGCCGGTGCGCGGTCTGGAGCGAGATCGTCGCGCCGGTCGGATTGTGCAGCGCTGAATTGGTGATGTAGAGCCGCGGCCGCTCAGTCGCGAGGATCTGCTCGAAGCGCGCGACATCGGGGCCCGACGGCGTGTAGGGCACGCTGACGATCTTCGCCTGATGCGCCCGCAGCAGCGCGCGAAAATTGAAGTAGCAGGGATCGTCGACCAGCACGGTGTCACCGGGACGGAGCAGGAAGCGGCAGATCAGGTCGGTCGCCTGCGTGCCTGAACCGGTCAACATCAACTGGTTGATCGATGCCTCGATCGCGTCTTCGGCGAGGCGCGCGAGCAGTAGCCGGCGCAGGGCAGGAGAGCCGCTCGTGCTGCCGTAATTGGTCAAAACGCTCGCGTCGGTGCGGGCAAGCGCACGGGTGGCGCGGCGCAAGGCCGCCTCCGGCATCCACTCCGGCGGCAGCCAGCCGCAGCCGGGTTTTGGCACGGCATCGTCCGTGTCGAGCGATTGCCGCGACACCCAGAACGGGTCCACGGCCCGGTCGCGGCGGGGCTCGACTTCGGTCAGCGCCAGCGGCGGGGTGACGGCCGATGAGACATAGAAGCCCGAGCCGCGACGGGCGCGGATCAGGCCGTCGGCGGCCAGCCGATCATACGCTTCGACGACGGTGGACGGCGAAACACCCATTGTCGCGGCAAGGCTGCGAATCGACGGCAGGCGGTCGCCGGTACCGAGTGCGCGGGTCGCGACCTTGGCGCGGATCGCGCCCATCACGTCGCTGGTCCGCGTCCCGCCCCGTCCCTTCGTTTGCGCCTCGCCGCCCAAGGTGTATTACCTTCCATATCCATACAGTTTTGCCGGATTGTACTGGATTGTCGCTGGTCTCGCCACCGGCGACGGTCGATGATCGTGACCCAAAAGGCGAGACGGACATGCAATCTGCAGGCAGTGGCTGGGGCAACGGGCTTCTCGGCGTCATCATCTTCAGCGGCTCGTTGCCGGCGACGCGCGTGGCGGTCGGTGGTTTCTCCGCGCTGTTCCTGACGTCCGCCCGCGCGGTCATCGCGGCCCTGATCGGTGTGGCCGTGCTCTTCCTGCTCCGCCAGGCGCGGCCGCAGCGGAAGGATCTCGTCTCGCTCGCCATCGTCTCCATCGGCGTCGTAGTCGGCTTCCCCCTGCTGACAGCGCTCGCGCTCCAGCACATCACCTCCGCGCATTCGATCGTCTTCATCGGGCTCTTGCCGCTGTCGACGGCGATCTTCGCGGTGCTGCGCGGTGGCGAGCGACCGCAGCCGCTGTTCTGGCTGTTCGCTGTCCTCGGCAGCACCACGGTGGCAGGCTTTGCTTTGTCCAACGACGGCTCGGCATCAGTCACCGGCGATCTCCTGATGGTCGCGGCCATCGTGCTGTGCGGGCTCGGCTATGCCGAAGGCGCCGCGCTGTCGCGCCGCCTCGGCGGCTGGCAGGTGATCTCCTGGGCGCTGCTGCTCGCGCTGCCGCTGATGGTGCCGGTCGCGATCCTGACATGGCCGCCGACGTGGAGCGGCGTCGGCGTGCCCGCCTGGATCGGGCTCGCCTACGTCTCGGTCTTCAGCATGTTCGTCGGCTTCATCTTCTGGTACCGGGGCCTTGCGGTCGGCGGCATTGCCCGCGTCGGTCAGTTGCAGCAGCTCCAGCCGTTCTTCGGTCTCGCGCTCGCCGGCTTCCTGCTGCACGAGCCGGTCGCATGGAGCATGATCGCCGCGACCGCACTCGTGGTCGTCTGCGTCTTCTTCGCGCGGCGATATGCCTGAGGCGGTGATCGCAGTTCCCGACCAGGGTCTGAAGTTGATGACCTTGATCGAACGCGCTTCCATCTGGTCATTGGCTCGCGACCACACCTTGGCGCGGTCGTTATGCGACTGCCAACGTTGATCTAGATCAACGTCTGTTCTTGCACGCAGTGCCGCACTGGATGGGAGAGTTATCTCCCCGGTGCATCGCGTGCCCTGTTTCGCGATCACAGTGACAGCATCCGCCTGGCTGGTCTGCTCGTTTCGCTGATGGGACGGTGATCGGCATCCTCACGCGACTGACAGAAATCCGCAGAAAGCAAGGGAAGGAGCACGTCATGCGACACGGAACCAAATTTTGGCTAGCCGGCGCCGTTATTGCCTGCGCAGCCATGGGCTCGGTGCAGTGGTCGGAGGAGGATGGTCTTTCATTCTCGGTTCAGAGCGCACAGGCCCGCGTAGGGCGACCAGCGACCCCAGTGAGTGTCGCCGGCGTCGCGCGGCGAACGACGCGCCGCGCCGTAGTCGGTGGAGCGGCCGTAGGCGCCGCTGTCGCGGCACCAACGTGCGCCCGCGTGCTGGTCAATGGCGCCTGGGTCTGTCGCTAGGAAAGCTCTGTCCTTCATGGGGTGATCGCAGCGACCGCGCTCGTGGTCGTGTGCGTCTTCTTCTTCGCGCGGCGGTTGGCGTGAGGCCTGTGCCTCACGCCTGCCCCATCACCGTCCGCGTCAGCGCGCTCCGGGCAAACTTCTTCAGCGGCATCGGCTTGCCGAACAGAAAACCCTGTACGAGGTCGAAGCCGAGCTCGTTGGCGGCGACGAGGTCGGCGCGGCTCTCGACGCCTTCGGCCACAGTGCGCGCGCCGTAGCCGTGGGCGAGCTCGACGATGTGACGGCACACCGTGCGCTTCAGCCGATCGCTGCCGCTGCCGGTGACGAAGTGCCGGTCGGCCTTCAGCTTGATGAAGGGAATCTTGTCCAGATCCATCAGTGACGGCCAGTTGGCGCCGAGATTGTCGATCGACAGGCCGATATTATGCAGGCGCACCTCGCGGGCGACCTCGACGAGGAATTCGAGATCGCGGATCGCCTCCTCGCTGTCGATCTCGATCGTCAGCCCGCCGAAGGCCGGATGCGTCGGCATGCGGCGGCAGAGATCGCGCACCGCCTGCGGCTCCTTCAGATATGACGTCGGCAGGTTGATCGAGAGATCGACCGGGCTCTGCTGCTCCAGGAGATAGTGCCAGTCCTGCAAGGCGCGCTCGATCACGAACTCCGAGAGTTCGCGCAAATGCGGATCGTGCTCTTCGGGGATGAAGTAGGCGGGCGGCACTACGCCCCAGGTCGGATGCCGCATCCGCACCAGCGCCTCGGCGCCGCTGCGGACCAAGGTGCGCGCGTCGATCTTGGGCTGGTACCAGAGCTCGAGCCAGCCGGCGTGAAGGGCCTCGCCGACATAGACGGCCGGGCTCGGCGCCGGCTCGTCCGGCAGCAGCATCGCGACGCGCTCGCGCAGCGTCTCCGCGGCAAACGGCGTGGTCAGTGGCGGCAGCATCGCGAGGCCATACTCCTCGCCGACCTGCTGCACGGCCCTGACGATGATGGACTCGCGGGCGCCGACGGCGAGAACCTTGCCGTCGAAGGCCTCGCGCACCAGCGTCTCCAGAAACGTGCCGGGCTCGATGCCGTCGGCGGCGATGCCGAGCAGGATCAGGTCCGGCAACTCGCGGGTCAGCACGGTCTGCAGCTCGTCCGCGCTGGCGCATTCGCTGGTGACGAAACCAAGATCCTCCAGCACCTCGGCGAGGAATGCGCGCAGATGGCGCTTGCCGTCGGCGACGCATGCGCGCGGCGTTACCTTTCGCCGTCCGAAGGTTTTGGGCCTCCGTCCGGCGAGCTCAACAAGTTCATCGTTCATCGCAAACCACTCCCGTTCCGCGACAGGTGTTAGCGATGGGAGCAGTTTCAAATATGGAGAGCTTCAGTCGATTGTTGAATTATCTGGGTAACGTTAAAGCCCGCATCACGTCTAAAATTGTCTGGATCTTCTTCCAGAAGTTTTTACGTCTGCCCGCGCGTCGCGCGCGGGCGTGCGGCAATCCCGCGCAATTTTTGCAAGACGCGGCTTGGCTGCGGACACGCGCGCTGTCCTGTAATCGGACGAGGTCGCGCGCACTTCGCCCAATTGAATAATGGACGCCTTAATTGCCTGTGGCCGTGGCGCGCTGGGTCATGCAGTACCAGCTCGCGACCGCGACTCAGGACGGGAAACGCCCTGTAGAATCCGTGCTTGTCGAGCTGCGCATTCAGCTCGTTCAACGCGCTACGAACCGCTCGCGTTTCGCGCGGCGCTGGCGCGCGCGTGCAATGCCGCCATCGTCGATGTCCGCCGGTTCGATCTCATCGCAACCTCCTTCCCGTCGCTCTTGCGGTGCATCGCAGGATCGACGCGATGGCAGCGATGGGAGAGTTCATTTTCACGCGATGCGCGCATGTTCCATGGTTTACGCGTGACAGTTCTGCGACAACGTGGCCGGCCGCGGCGGCGCAAATGTGAAGCACATCACATGTGTCTTGCTGCACCTGCGCTATTGCTGTGCGCAGCCGGTGGTGGGCTGTCGAGGATTACAGCAATGACGACGCGGCGATTGATGTATTGGTGGTTCAGATTCGTTCTGTCAGGGCGATTTACCGATCGCTTCCTGTGCCTGCCGCGGGCGGAGTAGCCGCGCCGCAATATCAGGTTTGCCCGATCAATTTGCGAAACGCCGCCGCGCCGTCCTGCACGGCGTCGCGTCCCTTCCAGGCCAGATAGGACAGCTTGCCGCCGAGCGTGTCGTGGCTGCGCAGCCGGCGCGAGCCGAGAATGTGGCCGACATTGGAGGGGAAGCGGCTCACCTCGGCGGACACCAGCGCCGCGATCGCATCCATCAATTGCTGGAGCCGGGCGCCCCATTGGCAACCCTCGATGCCGTCGATGCGGACCTTGAGCGCATATTCGGTGTCGTAGATGTCGGCGAGCAGGTCGCGCGCGACCAGCACGCGGTTGTGCTTGAGCGCGACCCGCAGGGCGAGCCGCTTGTCGTCGAGCCGGTCGAGCACCATGGGAACGACGCAGGCATAGGGCGTGGCGGCGACGTCGGCCACGCTCTTGCTCGCGGCGATCCTGGTGGCAAGGCGCACCAGCTCCCAGGACGTCTTCAGCCGCCTCGCCACCAGCGCCAGCGCAAAGGGCAGCGCGTCCGGGTGGGACTTCCTGAAGGCATCGAGTTGCGCGGTGATCTGGGCAACCTGGCCGTCGTCGAATTTCGCAATCTTCTCAGGCAGCTTTTCGTTGAACTTCGGCAGCGCGTCGCCGGCGCGCAGCACCTGCTGCATTTTCCTCACGTCGTCGAAGGCGGTGCGCGAGGCTGTGTATTGCGTGAGCTTGGCGCGTGCGAACTCGGTGCTCTCCGCCGATGCGAGGGTGTTCTCGAGGACCTTGAGGACCTTGGTCTGGAAGATCGACGCGGTTTTCAGCACTTCCTTCGGGTTGTTGGCGGTGACCTGGTCGTTGATCGCCTTGATGTAGTCGCGCGCCATGGTCGGCAGCAGGTCGCGGCAGATCCACTCCCAGATGGGCGTGAGCGTGTTGGGTGAAATCCGCCCCGCATTGGCATGCTCGGGTGCGCCGTCGATCAGGAGCAGTTCGAGCGGCGCGAAGAAATAGCGCGAGGGACTGGTGGCGCGTGCCTGGGTCGATCCGTCCTTGCGGAACTCGGCGCGCAACTTCGCCTGGATGTCGGACGAGCCCGGCATGTCGATGCCGCACAGTTCGAGCCGCTCGAGCTCGCTGAGCAGACAGCTGCGCGAGAGCGGCGTCAGCCTCTGCAAGAACTCGGACAGCCGATCGATCTCGTTCATGGCACGCAATCTTCCGCAGCGTTTCCCGCAGGCCTACCGGCCTCATGCGTGGAGGCATTTGCGCGCTCTCAATCGTGACTAAGAGAAGCAAGTTATTGTTAATTTATCCGTAAAAACCGGGAGGCGCGGGCGCCCGCTGGGGAGCGTTGGTTAAGGAGGCATTTCGTCGCCTGCTCAAGTTTTGGGCGAAAACCTCAACCTACGCGTGGTCGATTGCGTGGGTACTCAAGCATAAATTGTGCCTGCGCCGGCATTTCAGCACAAAACTGCCAAAATTACCGTAGTCTTACGGAGCAAAAAGTTAACCACAGACCGGCCTCGGTTCCGCTAAACGAGTCACATGGGGTCACAGAACGATACGGCCACCGATTCGCGGCCGTCGGAATGGTTCGAAAGCAGCTCTGCTCCGACCGAAGAGCTCGATTTCGCCCGCCTGAACGCGGTCCGCGCCAAGGCCGCCGACGAGATGGCCAGCGCCATCGCCCGCGAGCTCAACGGCCCCCTGACCGCGCTCCTGCTCTACATGGGCGAGATCAAGCACCACAGCGACCAGCTCGCGCCGGTTACGGCCGATCGAGCCTATTTGCAGCGCGTGGTGGAGAATGCGCTGGCGCAGACCGAACGTGTCTGCGGCGTGGTCAAGCAGCTTGCCGGTCCTCACAGGGATGCCCTGCCGATCCCGTCCAGGACCGAGGGCGCCGAGTTGAACGCCGCCCGCGCACAGCAAGCGCAGCGCGTGCCGAGCACCGAGTTGCTGGGCCTGTCGGGCCAGAAGCGGCTGACCAAGCGCGAACGCGAGGTGTTGAGGCTGATCAGCGAGGGCTACTCGAACAAGCAGGGCGCGCTGCGGATGCAGATCAGCCCGCGCACGTTCGAGAGCCATCGCGCCGAGGCGATGCGCAAGCTCGGCGCGCGCAACACCGCGGACCTCGTCCGTGCGGCGCTGCTGCATTCGATCGATTGAGGTTCTGTCCTGCGCCGCCGGGCGGGCGATCAAGCCTGAGGATGGCCTAGGGACCCGATGGGCTCAGAGATAATCCTCGGCGAAAGGGCGCACCCGCGACGGCGGCCGCAGCGACTTGGGCTCTTCCTTCGGCGCGCTCGGAATGATCGTGATGGTCCAGCGCGGCGGCATGCTCGATTCCTGCTCCAGCACCGAGCGAACGAAACCAGTCACCGTCGCCTCGCCATCCTTCACCGTCGCGGTCCTGCCGTTGAACTGTGCGATGCGGAAGCGACGGACCTCTTTCTGATTCGCAGTCTCATAGGTGAACATGGAAACCCTCCTGGTTTCCGGCGACTATCGCCACCTATGATTAGCCATCTGTGAAAATCCCAAACCGTAGAAGTACGGCGGGCCTGGCGCAGTTTTCGTCAGAGCGTTTTTGAGCGAAGTGGATACGGTTTGCGCAAGCCCCGCTCCGATTCCATCGAAACGAAAATGGCTCTAGCCCTGCGGCTCCTGTGCGCGCGCGGCGGCGTAGGCGGCATCCATCAGGTCGAGGAGACCGTGGAATTCGGCCTCGCCAAGCGTCTCCGCGGTCTGCTCCAGCCGCAGCGCCAGCGCCGCAAGCCTGACATAGCCGAACGTTCCGGCCGCGCTCTTCAGCGAATGCGCTTCGCGGGTGATCCTGGCGAGGTGCCGCGCGAGCGAGAGCGTGCGGAACAGCTGCAGGCGCGCGCAGGTCTCGCTCCAGAAGACGTCACGGACTTCACAGGCCCCGTCCTCGCCGATCTCCCGCACCAGCGCTTCGTACGCACCCGGCTCGCGCGCGGGCGCAGCATCGAGCGCTTTTGGCATCGGCGCGGCGGTCACTTCAAACATGGCTTTGGCCCGTCCTGGTCACGGTTCGTCTGCCGCGCGGCCTGTACGGCGCGAGGCACGCCCCGTGTCTACGGCATCCGAATTTCAGTTCCGGTAGCAGGACGATCCGTGTTTGCAGGCCGGCGTTAGCCGCCGGTTTACCAAGGCGCCGGTCAGCGCGGGCCGAGCAGCCGCTCGTACTGCGCCTTCACGGTGGCGTAGCATTCGCACGCCGTCTGGCGCAGGCCGTCCAGGTTGAGGATCTGGATGTGCCCGCGGCTGTAGTGGATGAAATTGGCGTGCTGCAACGTATTGGCGACCAGCGACACGCTGTTGCGGCGCGCCCCGATCATCTGCGCCATCGCCTCCTGGGTCAGCAGCAGCCGGTAGTCGCCCGACAGGTCATGGGTGTGCAGCAGGCAACGCGACAGCCGCGACTCCACCGGATGGGCGGCGTTGCAGCCCGCGGTCTGCTGGACCTGTGCGTAGACGGCCAGCCCGTGACGGGTGAGCAGCGTCCGCAAGGTGCTGCTCTGGTCGGCCGCGTCGCGCAGCCGGTCGAGGTCCATCACGGAGGCGGCACCGGGGACCAGCACGATTGCCGTGTTCAGCGCGCAGGCATCGCCCATGGTCGAGAGCGTTCCGAGCAGGCTGTCGCGGCCGACCATGGCGACCTGCACATGCTCGCCCTTGGCGAGTTTCACCACCAGCGAGATGACGCCGCGGTGGGGGAAGTAGGCGCGCTTGAGCGTTTCGCCGGTCTCCACCAGGATCGCTTCGTGCGGCAGATCGATCATGCGCAAATGCGGGCGGACTAATTCGTAATCCTCCGCCGACAGTGCGGACAGGAAACCGTTGGATGGGCGCGCCATCGTTTCCAAGACTGCCTCCGTCTCGTCAGCCCCCGAACTCGAAGCGAACGGGCTGCTCGCTGCACGGATAAGTTTGATCATGTTCTCGTCGGGATATATTGGCAATTGGGACAAGATGTCCGGTTGCGATGGCGCCCCCGCTGCACTGTGTGCACACCGGCATGCAGCAGGCCGGTTGCGCCGGGCTATCTTCACCGCGGGGCTCCCAGCAGGCGGGCGTGGCAGCCCTTCACCGCCGCATAGCAGTCGCAGGACCTCGTCTCCAATGCGTGCTCGTCGACGATCGCGATCTGGCCGCGGGTGTAGTGAATGATGCCGGCGCGCTGGAGCGCATTTGCGACGAGGGAAATCGCGTTGCGCCGTACGCCCATCATCTGCGCAAGCGTCTCCTGTGTCAGCGGAAGGAACTTGCTGTCGGACAGGTCGCGGGCACGCAGGAGCCAGCGCGCCAGCCGCGCTTCGACCGGGTGCACCGTATTGCACAGCACCGATTGCTGCGCATGCGCGAGCAGCGCCTGCTCGTGGCGGATCATCAGGCCGCGAAATTGCGCGCTTGCGGCCGCCACCGCTCGGAAGGCCGCGATTTCGAGCACGGACGCAGTCCCGGGGAAGAGCACGGCGGCATCCGTCGGAGCGATGCCGTCGGCAAGGGCGGCGCCGGCGCCGACGGCGCTGTCGCGGCCCAGCATCGCGACCTCGATCATCTGTCCCTCGGAGAGACCCACCGTGATCGAAACGGACCCGCCGTGCGGGAAGTAGACATGTCGCAGCGCGGCGCCTGCCTCGGCCAAGACAGATTCCCTGACCATTTCGACTGTCGCGAGATGGGGGCGCAGCAGATCGAAATCCGCCACGCCGAGCATTTGCAGCAACTGGTTGGACGGGTGGCCGCTCGCGGTCATGCAGGTCAATCCGGCGCGTTCGATGGTACGATCGGGCGCCGCGCCCTGTGCGTCATCCAGTTGCACGGCGACCAAAACATATTGTAAGGGTTGTGGTGTCGTCCATATACCCGTTGGGGGGCAGACAGGCTGCGGCATTTGCGGCGGAAATTGAGAAACGCACGCTGATTCGCGCGTTAATTAGGGGTGTCCGTCTTGCGCCGGGCGGCAGGAAAAAGCGGCAAGAGGGCTGTCATGAGCCGCTAGCACCGCATCTGCGCCGCCATCGGACGCCGGCCGGCACCTGCGGCTTCCCCTCAAGCGGGCATTCTCGCCATCCGGGACTGGTCTGCGCGACTTCGCGACGCCGCGACTGTCGCACCACTTGCGCCTGATTTCCCGACAGGACCGTTGACGCTTGCGGCCATCAATGTTTCGACCCCAGCCAGGGGAGAGCGGCGTGCCCCGCGGTTTGATGTTTGAATCGCCGAAACGGGAAACTCAAACGGGGACGGCAGACCTGCACCATATTCTCGTCGAAGACGACCCGATGGTGTGCATGGCCATCGAGATCTATCTGCAGCGGAATCATTTCCGGGTGACGATTGCCGACGGAGGAGAAGCCGGCCTCCGCGCTCTCGAGAACGAACAGGTCGATCTGATGATGATCGACATCTTGATGCCGCATATGCGCGGGTTCGAGTCGATCCGGATCTTTCACGAGCGCGCCGGCCATTCCGCTGATCGCGATGTCCGGCTACGCGTTCGCAAATTTGAACGCGCCCGCACCCGACTTCCTCCGGATGGCGCTGGAGCTCGGCGCTGCGCGTTGCCTTCGCAAGCCGTTTACACCGGATGCGTTACTCGCTGCCATCAAGGATTGCCTCGCGGCGCAACGTGCTGTCTCCGCAATTGGGTTAGCGCGGTAGCAATCGCGGCGGCCGCGAAATAAGCGTTCGTTTACCGCAAGCGCAGCTGTTGCGGATTGAGCAGGCGAGCAGCGGGCGGCGGTGTGAGCGATTCTGATTGCGCGTGATTTGATTCAATTCGCGCGTCCCGTACATATCGTCCTTCGCCGACGGGATTTTTCGCGCACGTCGCCGTGTTGTTATCGGAGCATTTACCTATTGCGTCTGTCGCGTGAGATGCGGCGCCGCTTTTGTCGCAAGACGCTATCGCAGGCCTCGAAGCGCAAACTTGTCTTCAATATCCGTATTAGCACGGAGGCTGAAATTAACGGGACCGTGAAAGGGGTTGTCTAACGATCCAGGCGCGGACCTCCGCCGAACTCCAGGTGCGGCCCAGGCGTCGAAGTCCGGCTCAGTAAGGCGTAGCTCATGGATGATCTGTTGCGGGAGTTTTTGACGGAGACCAGCGAGAGCCTGGACACCGTCGACAATCAGTTGGTGAAGTTCGAGCAGGAGCCGAACAACG
>NZ_SPVJ01000008.1:0-200558 GCF_004634465.1 Bradyrhizobium sp. MOS001 | reverse complement strand
CTTCCACAAAGCTCGGCTGTCCCGTCCGCTTGACCGCCATCGCTACCCTCCAAGGCTTTGCCCTAGGGAATCACAATTGACGAATTACGCAACAGGCCCACAAGGGGAGAGGGCGCAGTCATGCGCATCGTGCTCTGGTCCAGGCGACAACGGAAAAGGCAGCTATACAATCCTTCAATACCTGATCGTGCCAGACGGTCAGAGCCGTCGCGCGGAATAATCGCTAGGGTCCGCTCGAATTTCACGGAGACCTCGCGGTGCACAGCCCTCAACCGAATCCTGAAACGCGCAGCAGCGACGACTGGCCGTCCGAGCTCTATCGTATCCTCAAAGCCGCCGACGTCAGGCAGATGTCCTACGTGCCGGATGCCGGCCACAGCCAGCTCATCCGCATGTTCTCGGCCGACCGCGACGTCACCACCAACGTGCTGACGACCGAGGAGGAGGGCATCGCCATCGCCGCCGGCGCCTGGCTCGGCGGTCAGCGCAGCGTGCTGCTGATGCAGTCGAGCGGCGTCGGCAATTGCATCAACATGCTGTCGCTGTCGGCGATCGGGCGCTTTCCGCTGCTGATGCTGGTGACCATGCGCGGCGAATGGGCCGAATTCAATCCGTGGCAGGTGCCGATGAGCCGGGCGACGCAGCCGTCGCTGGAAGCGATCGGCCTGAAAGTGATGCGCGCGGAGACGGCGGAGGATCTGGTCGAGACCGTCGAATCGGCGGCATCGCTCGCCTACGAGTCCGATCAGCAGATTGCGGTCCTGATCGGGCAGCGCCTGATCGGCAAGAAGAAGTGGTGATGCCGATGCAAGCTCAACTCGATCGTCGCGCCGCTGTCGCCGCGCTCCTGAAGGACCGCAAGGACACGCTGGTCGTCTCCGGTCTCGGCTCGCCCACCTACGACCTGCATTCCGTGGGGGATCACGACGGCAATTTTTATCTCTGGGGCGCAATGGGTGGTGCCGCGTTGATCGCGCTTGGGCTCGCGCAGGCGCAGCCGGGCAAGCGCGTCCTTGCGTTGACGGGCGATGGCGAGCAGTTGATGGGTCTCGGCGGCATCGCCACCATCGGCGTCGCGCGTCCGCGCAATCTCGACATCGTCGTGATCGACAATCAGCATTTTGGCGAGACCGGCATGCAGGCGAGCCACACCGGCCGCGGCGTCGATCTCACGGCAATTGCCGCCGCCTGCGGCTTCGCCGCGACCGGGACCGTGCGGACGCTCGAGGAGGTGCAGCGCCTCGCCGCGCAGATCGCCGGACCGGCCGACGGCCCGCGGCTTTTTGTCATCAAGGTTCTGGCGGAAAATCCGCCGCGCTCGCTGCCCTCGCGCGATGCCGTCTTTATCAAGAACCGGTTCCGTGCTCATCTCGGCTTCGCGGCGGCTTGAACCGGGGTCCTCTCCGGGATAGCTCGCTGCCCAAGCAGCTATCCTGGAGTGAGACCCATGAAACTATCCGGCAAGGTCGCCGTCATCACCGGCGCAGCGCGCGGCATCGGCAAGGCGTGCGCAAAGCGGTTCCTCGACGACGGCGTCAAGGTCGTCATCTCGGACGTCGATACGGATGAGCTCGAGAAGACGGTCAACGAGCTGGGCAAGCCCAAGGAATTGTATGCCGTGCCATGTCACGTCGCGCGGCGTGCGGACGTCGATCGCGCGGTGGCGACCGCGGTCAGGGAATTCGGCCGGCTCGACATCATGGTCAACAATGCCGGCGTCGCCCGCAACCGCGACATCCTGGAGATTTCGGAAGAGGAATTCGACGAAATCATCGGCATCAATCTGAAGGGCGCGTTCTTCGGCGTCCAGGCGGCGGCCAAGCAGATGATCGCGCAGGGCGGCGGCGGGGTCATCATCAACATGTCCTCGGTGAACGCGCTGCTGGCGATCCCGACGCTTGCGACCTACGCCATCTCCAAGGGCGGCATGAAGCAGCTGACCTCGGTCGCCGCCGTCGCGCTCGCTCCGCACAACATCCGCGTCGTGGCGGTCGGGCCGGGCACGATTTTGACCGACATGGTGGCGTCGTCCATCTACACCTCGGAGGATGCCCGCAAGACGGTGATGTCACGCACGCCGGCGGGTCGCGGCGGTGAGCCGAGCGAGGTGGCCTCCGTCGTGGCGTTCCTGGCGAGTGATGATGCGTCTTACATCACCGGGCAGACGATCTATCCGGATGGCGGGCGGTTGATCCTGAACTACACGGTGCCGGTGAAGGAGAAGTAGGGCTTCAAGACTTCACCGCGCCCGACGTCATGCCGTCGATGAACTGACGCTGCAGCAGCACGAAGATCGCAACGATCGGCAGCACGATGGTGACGGCTGCGGCCAGCATCTCGCCCCAGTCGGTCGAATACTGGCCGGTCAGATTGTAGAAGCGCACGATCGCGGTGACGTTGCTGTCGTTCTGCAGGAACGTCACGGCGATGACGAACTCGTTCCAGGCGTTCAGCCCGACGATGATGGCGACCGTGAGCAGCCCGGGCCGCATCATCGGCAGGATCACGTACCAGAAGGTCTGCCACGGCTTTGCGCCGTCAACTTGGGCTGCTTCCTCGAGCGCGACGGGAATCGCGAGCGCGTAGGTGCGCAAGAGGAAAATCGCAAACGGCGAGAACATCGCCGTGTAGATCAGCGCCACCGCGGGGATCGAATTGACCAGCCCGAGCTTCGCGAAGATGAAGTAGAGCGGGTAGAGATAGAGCTGCACGGGCACGGTGATCGTGGCCATGAAGTAGAAGGTGATGAAGCGCCAGAATTTTCCCTTCTGCCGCGCAAGCACATAGGCGCAGGGCGTCGCGGTGACGCACACCATCAGAATGGTCAGGATCGCGACTTCGGCACTGTGCAGCAGGCTCGGGCCGAGTTGGGCGTTGCGCCAGGCGGAGGAAAAATTCTCCCAGTGCAACTGGGTCGGCAGCGCGAGCGGATTGCTGCCGATCTCGACCGTCGTCTTCAGTGCGTTCATCACGGCGAGCACGATCGGCAGCAGCGAGCTGAACGATGCGATGCCGATCAGCCCGAGGCTGAATGTCCTGCTCCAGCGATCCCCGATCATGTCGATTGCGCGTCGTCGGTGATCTGGAGCCAGAGATAGACGGCGGTGGCACACAGGCCGAACAGGCTCATGACGCAGGCGGCGGCTGCAGCCTGGCCGACGTCGCCTTCGAAGAAGGCGTGGCGGTAGGCAAACGTCGCCAGCACCTCGCTGCCATAGGCGGGGCCGCCGCGGGTGACGATGAAGATGAATTCGAAGACCTGGAACGACCAGATCACGGTCAGGATCAGCATCAAGGTCAGGGTCGGGCGGATGCCCGGGATCAGAACGTAGCGGAACAAAGCAAAGAAGCCGGCTCCGTCGAGCCGCGCGGCTTCGATCTGGTCGATGCTGATCTGCCGCATCGCCGACAGGAACACGACCGCGAGAAATCCCCACCAGTGCCAGATGTCGACCGCGGCCACAGCATAGAGCGAGCGGTCGGGATCGGCGAGGGGATCGGAGATCGAAAAGCCGTGCTCGTTCAACCAGGCGACGACGCCGGTCGCGGGGCTGAAGATCGTGCCCTGAAAGATGCGGCCCGTGACTGCGACAGCGATGATGCGCGGCAGGAAGATGATGGACTGGACCACGATGCGCGCCTTCGGCGCCATCAGCAGCGCGGCTGCCATCACGAGCGCGAGGCAGACCGGCACGGTGAGGAAGATCGCCGTCCAGATGAAGTTATTTGTCAGCGCCGACCAGAACACGGGATCGGCGAACATGTTCTGGAAGTTGGCCAGTCCCGCCCACGCCGGCTTTCCGACACCGTCCCACATGAAGAACGCCGCCGTGAATGTCAGCACGGCGGGAACCAGGATGATGCAGACGTTAATCAGGAGCGCTGGAAGCGCGAAGAGCCACATCGTGCGTCAGGCCGTCCGCGGCGGCAGCGGCGGCACCTTGCCTTCCTTTGCTTCCTGGCTGAAGAGCGTCTGCATCCGCGTGAGGTAAGCGTCCGGCGTAATCTTGTTGAGCCAGACCTGCTCGATGCCTTCGATCAGATAGGAGTTGGTGGCGCCGGGCCAGAACGTCCAGGTGGTGAAGCCGTACTGCCCCTTGCTGAACGCTTCGTGCAGATTCGCGATCGTCTTCTCGAATAGGGGATAGCCGATGCCCTGGAGCATGTCCGGCGGCAGGTCCTTCACCGGGAGTGCCCATTTGCCGGGCCAGTCGCGGTTCATGGTCTCGTAGAACTTGCGCGTCAGCATGAACTCGAACACTGCGGCTGCGCCTTCCGCATTCTGCGAGTTCTTGGCGATCGACAGCGTCGCGCCGCAGGCGAGATGTACCAGTGATCCCGTGAAGGCCGAGCCGAGGGTCGGCGTCGGCATGACGTCCATCACGGTATCGGGCTTCGACATGCCGTAGGATTTGGTGCCGAACGACCAGGTGCCGCTGAACGCCATCGCCGCCTTGGCGTTGACGACCTGGAGGAAGCTCTGCTCGATGGTCAGCGAGAAATAGTTCTTGCCGAAATAGCCCTTGTTGTACCACGCCTTTGACAGTTCGACCGCCTCGACGAACGGCGGCGCGGTCCAGGGCAGTTCGCCGGCAAGTGCCTTGCGCACGTTGTCGGGGCCAGCGACGTTGTTGAAGAACACCGTCATCAGCCACTCGTTCACGCCCTTCCAGTCGGCATTGCCGGCGCCGAAGGGGATGATGCCTTTGGCGAGCGCTGCGTCTGCGATCGCCTCCATCTCCTGCCGGTTGGTCGGCTGCTTCCAGCCGTTCTGCTTGAACAGCTCCTTGTTATAGAACAGGTGCATCGACTCGTAGTCGCGCGGCAGCGCGTAGAGCTTGCCGCCGTAGACGCTGGTGTTGAGCAGCGGTGCCAGGAAGCGATCCTTCCACTTGTACTTCTCGGCGAAATCGTCGAGCGGCAGCACCTGGCCGGCATTCGCGATCGCGGTGAGATAGGCGGGACCCGCTGTCTGCACGATGTCCGGGCCGTTACCGGCGACGAGTGCGACCTTCAGGAGGTTGTTGACGGCGGCGCCCTTCACCTCGAGCTGGAGCAGATATTTGTCCTGCGAGGCGTTGAACGCCTCGACCAAATCGTTGCGCAGCGCGGCCTGGCCGTCCGAATTCGCCTGGCCGAACCAGAAAGTCACGACCTTGCGCCCGTCCTCGGCGCGAACGTCGCGCGGCAAGCTAACGGCAAGCGCGGCAGCGGGGATGGCGGCAACAAGCTGGCGTCGGGTCATGGTCATGGCGATGAACCTCGGTTTCCTCAGGTCATTGGCGGTGATTGTTGATTTTCCTTTAGTAATACGTATAACTAAGCCAAATGGCGACGTCAACAACGAGGACGAAGCGGGGGAAGGGGCGCGACAAACAGGCGCCAGCCCGCCCCACGCAGAAGGATATCGCGCTCGCGGCCGGTGTTTCGCAGGCCGCGGTGTCGCTTGTCCTGAACAAGACGGAGACGCCGTCCGTTCCGCCTGCGACGCGCACGCGCATTCTTCAGGTCGCACAGGAGCTGGGTTATCAGCCGAACCATCCGGCGCGGATGCTGCGCAGCGCGCGGACCATGACGTTTGCCTGTGTCATTCCAGATATCACCAATCCGTTCTATCCAGGCCTCGTCCGGGGATTGCAGACGGTCGCGGCGCCGGCTGGCTATGACGTCCTGATCTTCGACACCGACGGGCGGCCGGAAGGCGAGGCCCGCGCCATCGACTGGCTGCTCCAGGGACGGGCCGACGGCGTCGTCGCAACGTTCTTTCATCTGCGGGCGCCCCAGCTCGCCGTGCTCGCGCGTAAGGGCATCCCGCTGGTGCGGCTGGAGAGCCAGCACAAGCCGGACGGACCGCTCGCGATCGACAGCGTCTATATCGACAATGCCGAAGCGGCCGCGGAAATGACGCGACTTCTGATTGCGCGCGGGCATCGGCGCATTGCCATGATCCAGGCCGAGTTCGGCCCGAGTCAGCGGCGCGCGCAGGGTTACGGCGCGGTGATGCGGGAAGCAGGACTTGCGCCAGATTTCATTACCGATAGCGCCTATTCCGAGGAATCCGGCGCGCGTGCGATGAAGCGGCTGCTCGAAAGAAAGGGCGATCGCCCGACCGCCGTGTTCGGCGCGAGCGACGTGCTGGCGCTCGGTGCGATGGAGGCGGCGCGTGCAGCCGGGCTCTCGATCCCCAGCGACATTGCAATCGCCGGCTTCGACGATATCCCGGTCGCAAAGCTGCTCGGGCTCACCACGGTGCGGCAACCGGAGTTCGATCTCGGCGCGCTTGCGGCGGAGACGCTGGTCAAGCGGTTGCAACCGGGCGGGCTCGCGGCGCCGGGCCAGAGCCATGAATTGAAATTCGAGATCATGAAGCGCTCGTCGGTCTGACCCGCGGGCCAAGCAATTGGATATGGGAGTGAACTCGTGACAGCTATTCCTCATGACTACGCGGAGCGGGTCTATGCCGGCGTGCTTGGCAAGCTCATCGGTGTCTACCTCGGCCGGCCCTTCGAGGGCTGGACCTATGAGCGTATCATGAAGGAGCTCGGGCCGATCAACTACTATGTCAACGAGCGTCGTGACGTCGCGTTGCGATCCCATCATCTCGTCGTCACCGACGACGACGTCTCCGGCACGTTTGCGTTTCCCCGCGCGCTTGCCGACAATGGCTATCCGAAGCGTCTCACCTCGAGGCAGATCGGGCAAGCCTGGCTGAACTACATCGTCGAGGAGCGCGCCATCCTGTGGTGGGGTGGCATCGGCAATTCCACCGAGCACACCGCCTATCTGCGGCTGAAGTCCGGTATCCCGGCGCCGCAGAGCGGCTCGATTGCGCTGAACGGCACGACCGTAGCCGAGCAGATCGGTGCGCAAATCTTCATCGACGGCTGGGCGATGGTGAGCCCGGGTAATCCGGAGCAGGCCGCTTATCTGGCCGAGCAGGCCGGGCGCGTGAGCCATGATGGTGAATCCGTGCATGCCGCAAAACTGCTCGCGGCGATGGAGGCGCTGGCCTTCGTCGAGCACGACGTGCAGAAGCTGATCGATGTCGGGCTCGGCTTCGTGCCGAAGGACGCGCTGATCCGGCGCGTCGTCAACGACGTCCGGGAATGGCACGCCGGCGACAACGGCAACGACTGGGAACGGACCCGTGCGCTGATCGCCGAACGTTACGGCTACGACAAATTCCTCGGCAATTGCCATGTCGTGCCCAACCACGCGCTGATCATTCTGGCGACGCTCTACGGCGGGAACAGCTTTCAGGAGGCGATGCGCATCGCCAACACGGCCGGCTGGGATACCGACTGCAATGCCGGCAATGTCGGCTGCCTGTTCGGCATCCGCACCGGACTTGCCGGCCTCGACGCCGGGCCGGACTTCCGCACCCCCATCGCCGACCGCATGTACATCTCGACGGCCGATGGTGGCGCTGCGATCTCCGACGCCGTGATCGAGACGCAGTCGCTGGTCGCGGCCGGGCTTGCGCTCGCCGGTGCGCCGGCGCTGGCGGTCGCCAAGGACGGCGCGCGCTTCAACTTCAACTTTCCGGGCAGCCTGCAGGGCTTCCACGTGAAGGGCGGCTCGCCCGCACGGCTCCACGAGGTCGAGCTCAGCAATGTCGCCGGCCACAGCCGCACTGGGGAGCGGAGTCTGGCGATCGACTTCCGCCGTCTGGCGCCCGGACGCGTGGCACGCGTTGCGAGCCCCACCTTCTTCGACAAGGAGGTGTTTACGATGCCGACCTACCAGCTTGTGGCCTGTCCGACGCTGTATTCGGGGCAACGGGTGGAGTGCCGGATTGAATCGGAAGCGGATAGCGGCACCGTGGCGGTGCGACTGTTTTCCAGCGTCTATGACGAGCACGACGAGCTGATCCAGATCTACGGCGATGCGCAGGAACTGACCGGCGGCTGTCACGCCGTGCTGAGCTGGGAGGTGCCGGAGACCCATGCCTATCCGATCTTCGAGATCGGGGTGGAGATCGAAACGCGCGATCCGCTCGGCGTCGATGGCACGCTCTATCTCGACTATCTGACCTGGGGTGGCGCGCCTGACACCGTGCTGAAACGGCCGGACAACAATCTGAGCACGATGTGGAAGCACGCCTGGGTCAACAATGTCAGCCAGTTCCAGACCCGCTGGGAGGGCCTGCGCGTTACCAATGGCGACGGGCTTGGCTTCATCGCGCAAGGTACGCGCGACTGGAAGGATTATCGCGTAACGTCCGAGATCATGCCGCTGCTGGCGAACGCCTGGGGCCTCGCGGCGCGGGTGCAGGGACGCGAGCGCTATTACGCGCTGATGTTCGACCGTGCCGAGGGCGGCCGCGTCCGTTTGGTCAAGCGCGTGCATGACGAACTCGTGCTCGCCAGCGAACGCTTCGACTGGCAGCTCGACCGGAGATATCGGATTGAGCTGCGCGTGGCCGGAACCGACATCGAAGCCCATGTCGATGGTAAAAAACTCTTCAGCGTTCAGGACACGGGCGATCTCCCATTGACCAGCGGCGCCGTCGCGCTCGTCGTCGACAGCGGATCGATCTCCGCGGAGGAGGTGCGCGTGTCGCCGGCCTAACAGGCCTCACTCCGCCGCGATCGTCATCCCGTAGCCCAGCCGCTTCGAGATCCCACCGGCGCAGTCGCGCAGGGCATGGGCAATGGGGCTGTCCCAGCGCGCATCAAAAGTGCCTTCCGGCCCCATCGCGGTGATCACCAGCGCGACATGGCCGGAATGGTCGAATACCGGTGCCGAGAATGCATTGACGCCGGGCAGGGGATCGCCGAGCGCGCGGGCGAGGCCGTGCTTGCGGACCTCCGTGAGCATCTCGGCGACCTTCGCGCCCTTCACCGCCCGCTTCGGATTGTAGCCGACGCCATGACGGTCGAGGCCGCTCTCGAGCGCGGCGTTGATCGTCTTCTCCGGTAGGAAGGCAGCAAACGCCCGGCCTGTAGCCGTCTCCAGCAGCGCCATGACCGAACCAGCGCGCATCACGATGTGCACGGGCTGGCCGGGCTCCTCCAGTTGCACCACGGTCGGGCCGTGGGTGCCCCAGACCGCGAGCGAGACGGCATGGCCGATCTGGCTCGCGAGGCCTGCGATCTTCGGACGCGCGATCCGCACGCCGGAGAGGCGGCGCAGGCTGATCAGGCCGAGCTCCAGCGCCAGCGCGCCGATCTCGTAGCGGCCGGTGGTCTCGTCCTGCTCGATCAGCCCGATGCGGGAGAAGCTGGCGAGATAGGGATGCGCCTTGGCCGGCGTCATGCCGGCCTCGCGCGCGAGATCGCGCAGCATCATCGGCTCGCCGCATCTCGCGAGCGCGCGAAGCAATTCTCCGCCGACCTCGATCGACTGGATGCCGCGGCTTTCTCTCTTCATGCGTCTCCTGGCGCGTGGCTTACGCCGCGTTGCGCTTGGCGGCGCTGTCGGCGAGATGACGGCCGGCAATGTAGCCGAAGGTCAGCGCCGGCCCAAGCGTGATGCCGGCACCGGGATAATTGCCGCCCATGATGCTCGCCATGTCGTTGCCCGCGGCATAGAGCCCGGGAATCACCCGGCCTTCGGCGTCCAGCGCCCGCGCGTTCTCGTCGGTGACGATGCCGGCATAGGTGCCGAGATCGCCGATCACCATCTTGATGGCGTAGAACGGGCCGTTCTTGATCGGTGCGATGCAGGGATTCGGGCCGTGCATGGCGTCGCCCTGGTAGCGGTTATAGGCTTTTGAACCTTTGCCGAAGGCGGCGTCGTGCCCTTGCGGCGCAGTCGCATTGAACTGCCTGACCGTCTCGGTGAACGCCGTCGCATCGATGCCGGCCTTTGCCGCGAGCGCCTCCAGCGTGTCGCCACGCATGAGATAGCCGGTATCGAGGTGATGACCGAGCGGCATCGGGAACGGCGGCACGCAGCCGAGGCCGTATTTGCGCAGCGTCGGGTGATCGCAGACGAGATACGCCGCAATCTCCTCGCCGGGCTTCGCGGCCTTGATCATGGCCTGGACGAAGTCGTGATAGGAATTGCCCTCATTGGCAAAGCGCTTGCCGTCCCGCATCACCGCGATCACGCCAGGTTTGGCGCGGTCGATGAAATGCGGCATCACGCCGCTCGAACCATCCTTGCGTTTGGTCACCGACACCGGCACCCAGGCCGCCGCGTTCGGCAGGCGATCCTCGACGTGCCCGCCAGCGCTCTCTGCAAGGCGCAGGCCGTCGCCGGTGTTGCCGGTCGGTCCCGGCGAATAGTGCTCATGGCCGGTCGGTGCGTGTGGAAACATCTTCTTGCGGCGTTCGACGTCATGCGGGAAGCCGCCGCAAGCGAGAACGACGCCTTGGCGCGCGCGAATGCGGATCTCGCGTCCTTCGCGAGTCACAATGGCGCCAGTGACCGCGCCGTTCTCGACTATGAGCTCGCGCACCGGCGAGGACAGCCACATCGGAATCTTCAGATCCTGCGCGGATTTTGCGAGGCGCCCGGCGAGCGCGTTGCCGTTGGTCAAGGTCATGCCGCGGCCATACCGCAGCACGTCTATCAGGTGCCGTGACAGGCGCTTGGCGACGTATACCGCCGAGGTCAGCGACTTCGTCACGCGCATGAAATGGATGATCTCCTTGCCGGAGCCGAGCATCATGCCGAACACGGTCAGCTCGGGCAGCGGCATACCCAGCGTCTTGATCTGGTCACCGAGCTCGCGGCCGTCGAACGGGCGCGTCACCATGGAGCGGCCGCCCTGCGCGCCGCCCGGCGCTTCCGCGTGATAGTCGGGAAACACCAGCGGCATGTCGAAGCGCAGCGCGGTCCTGGTGGTGAAGAAATCGACCGCTTCCGGACCCGCACTCAGGAATGCATCGACCCGCGCGGCATCGAAGTTGTTGCCGGCTTCGTGCCGCAAGTAGGTGCGGGCCTGCTCCGGCGTCTCCTCGATGCCGTAGGCCTTCGCCAGCGAGGTGCCGGGGATCCAGAGCCAGCCGCCGGAGCGGGCGGTGGTGCCGCCGAAGCGCGGCTCCTTCTCGACGATCAGCACGTCGAGGCCGCGATAACCCGCGGTGATCGCGGCCGACATGCCGGAGGCACCCGATCCGGCCACGAGCACATCGCACTCGTAAGTCTCAATTGCGTTGCGCTCGTTGCCGGTCATGCGGGCCTCATTTCTTCAGCAGCGGACATTTGGATTCGGAGACCGGGCGGAAGGCGTCCTCACCCTTCACGGTCTTGACGATCTCCAGATAGTCCCACGGCTCCTTGGACTGCTCGGGCGATTTCACCTTGGCGAGATACATGTCGCGGATGACGCGGCCGTCCTCGCGCAATTTTCCGCCATGGACGAAGGTATCCTCGATCGGCAGCTCGCGCATCTTTGCCATCACCTTGGCGGGGTCGTCGGTGCCGGCGGCCTTGATGCCCTTCAGATAATGCAGCACCGAACCGTAGACGCCGGTCTGGATCATGGTCGGCATCACCTTGGTGCGCTCGTAGAATTTCTTCGACCAGGCGCGCGTCGCCTCGTCCATGTTCCAGTAGGACGCCGTTGTCATGTAGGTGCCCTGCGCGGCCTTCAGGCCGACCGCATGCACGTCGGTGTCGAACATCAGGAGACCGACCAGCTTCTGGCCGCCCTGTACCAGGCCGAACTCGCCGGACTGCTTGATGGCGTTGTCGGTGTCCTGGCCGGCATTGGCGAACGCCACCACGTCGGCCTTCGAACTCTGCGCCTGGAGCGCAAAGGAGGAGAAGTCGGCTGTGTTGGTCGGATGCTTCACGCCGCCCAGCACCTTGCCGCCCATCTCGTTGATGAACCGCGTGGCGTCCTTTTCGAGCTGCTGGCCGAAAGCGTAGTCCGCGGTGATGAAGTACCAGGACTTGCCGCCTTCCTTGATCACGGCGGAGGCCGTCACCTTGGACAGCGCGTAGGTATCGTAGGTGAAGTGCACGGTGTTCGGGCTGCACAGCTCGTCGGTGAGCGAGCTCGCGCCGGGGCCGGAGAGCAGCGCGATCTTGTTGCGCTCGCGCACCATGTTGTGCACGGCGATCGCGATGCCGGAGTTGGGGATGTCGACGACGGCGTCGACCTTGCCGTTGTCGAACCAGCCGCGCACGATCTGTACGCCGACGTCGGTTTTCATCTGGTGGTCGGCGCTGATGATCTCGATCGGTTTGCCGAGTACGGTCGGCCCGAATTCCTCGACCGCCATCTTGGCGGCTTCGACCGACCCCGGCCCGCTGTTGTCACGGCCCCAGCTCGACAGATCCGTCAGCACGCCGATCCGCACCGCGTCGTCGGAGACTTGCGCGCGCGCCGCCGTGGTCATGGCAGCCGAAGTCATGGCCGCGAGCAAGGTGCAGGCCAAAAGCCCTCTCATCGTCGATCCCTCTCTTTTATGAGCCGCTTGGCGCGGCCGGTTATCAGTTGGCGGTTAGTTAGATATTAACGAATGAGTTTGTCAATGGCGAATAAGGGGGGTCGATGAGTTCCATGGTCGCCCGGGAGACATTGCCGGAGGCGTGCGCGCAACTGCCGCCACACCCGTCATTGCGAGCGCAGCGAAGCAATCCAGACTTTCTCCGCGGAGGCAGCCTGGATTGCTTCGTCGCAAGAGCTCCTCGCAATGACGGAGTGCGGGAGCAGCGACGCGCAAAATCTCGCATCGTAGTCTCGCACAGAGATCACACCTCCGCAGGTTGCAACCGCCATCGCGATTAGCCATGATGCCGCCAGGAATCTTTTGGGGCAGGGCATGACGGCAGCAACGGGGGTCTCCGCGGCGACGGAGAGATCGACGACGGCGCATGTGGTGTGGGCGAGCGCACTCGGCACCGCGATCGAGTGGTACGATTTCCTGATCTACGGCACGGCAGCTGCACTTGTCTTCAACAAGCTGTTCTTTCCGAGCTTCGATCCCTTCGTCGGAACGCTGGTGGCGTTCTCGACCTATGCGGTTGGCTTCGTGGCGCGTCCGATCGGCGGCGCGATCATCGGGCATTACGGCGACCGGCTCGGCCGCAAGACCATGCTGGTCGCGACCATGATCGCGATGGGGCTCGGCACCTTCCTGATCGGCTGCCTGCCGACTTACAGCCAGATCGGCGTCTGGGCGCCGATCCTGCTCATCATCCTGCGCTTCGTCCAGGGCATCGGGCTCGGGGGCGAATGGAGCGGCGCGGTCGTGATGGTGATCGAGCACGCCGGTGATCGCCGCGGCTTCTACGGCAGCCTAGTTCAGATCGGCTTTCCGGTCGGCGTCGCCGCCTCAACCGGTATCTTCGGCCTGATGACGCAACTGCCCGAGGCGGACTTTTTGAGCTGGGGCTGGCGCGTGCCGTTCCTGATCAGCATCCTGCTCGTCGGCGTCGGCTTCATCGTGCGGCTCAAGCTCGCGGAAACGCCGCATTTCAAGGAAGTCGTCGAGCGCAAGGAAGTGCTGGCGCAGCCGGTGCTGGAGGTGCTGCGCCGCGACTGGCGCAGTTTTCTGCTCGCGATCGGCATCACGGTGTCGGAGGTCGGGCTCGCCTATCTCCTCACCGTCTTCACCGTGGTCTATGCGACGACGAAACTCGGCCTGCCTCGCCAGGTGATCCTGAACGCGGTGGTCTATGCCGCGCTCGTCGAGTTCGCGACGCTGCCGCTCGCCGGCTGGCTCTCCGATATCTTCGGCCGCAGGGCGCTGTATCTCGCCGGCGGGGTGTTCTCGGTGGCGCTGGCGTTTCCGCTGTTCTGGTTCCTCGACACCAGGGAGCCGGCGCTGATCACGTTCGCGCTCGTCGTCACGATGACGCTGACGCACGCCCTGCTGTTCGGGCCGAAGGCGGCGTTCATGCCGGAACTGTTCCGCACCCAGGTGCGCTACAGCGGCGCCTCGCTGGGCGCCAATGTCGCGGCGGCGCTGAGCGGCGGCTTCTCGCCGCTGATCGCAACGGCGCTGCTCGCATGGGCCGGCGCCTACTGGCCGGTGTCGGTCTACATCATCGCGCTGTCGGTCATCACGATCATCGCGACGCTGATGGCGCCGGAGACGGCGCGCGACGCGCTGAAGTCGTAAGGGCCGTCACCGGCAGGCGGGGTTTGCTGCGTCCGGAAACGCCAGGAAGGTGACGGTCGCCGGCACCAGCCGGATCGCCCCCGCAGGTGTTGCGCGCGGCTCAAGTCGGGGCAGTTCGTCGTCGGCACTCAGCGCGAGCGTCTTGCCGTTCAGCTGAACTGTCGCGTCTTGCAGCCGCCTCGCATGTATCGTGTAACGCTCGGCGGGGTGTGACAGCGTCAGGGTCAATGATGCGTGCCGCGACGCGTTGATTGCGAGCATGGACACGGCGCCCCGCATGCCCGGATGGCAATGCGCGTAGAGATGGAGATCTGGCGCGGCGACCGGGTTCGCGTCGAGCACGATCGTTCCCATCAGCCGATGCCAGAGCAGCGCAGCCCAGTAGCTCGGCCGCGGACGGAACGTTCCCTCGTCGAGCAGGCCGTAGTCGCTGGCGGCCAGCGTGTTGTGCATCACCACCTGGACGCCGGCCCTCGCCAGGCGTCCGTGCTGGTCGAGATAGCGGAATGTGTCGAGAAAGGTCTTGTCCGATGGATTGCCGCCGCAGGCGGCGTTTGCCGTCTCCGTCAGCCAGATCGGCTTGCCCGGCTCGAATGCGTCGCGCAGGGCCCGATAGGTCGCGAACGTCGCGTCGGTGCGTGCCAGCCAGTCCGCGGAGAGCGCCTGCGCCGGATCGTCGCGGCCGCCGCAGCGCGGCGAGAGCGTGTTGTAGTGATGATAGGAGAAGCGATCGATGCCGGGGGCGGATGCGGCCAGCAGATCGCGCGTGGTGATGCCCGACCCGGATGGCAACGGCGCGTCGCCGGTTGAACCCGGACCGACGATCAACGTCTCGGGCGCCGCGCGTTGCATCCATTCGCGAAAGATCCTGAAGTCCCGGCCATAAGCGGCCGCATCATATCCCGGCGGTGCGCCGTTCGTCGCCGCAAGCGTCGGCTCGTTCATGAATTCCACCGCCGCGATGTGGCCACCCAGCGAACGCGTCGCGTCGATCAGGCGCTGCGCCTGATCGGTCTTCCACACGCCATCCGCATCGCGGCTGCCCGGACTGATCGCGAAGGAGGTGACGATCTCCGCGTCGACTGCGCGCGCGAAGTCGATGACGTCGCGCCATCGGTTGCGGCTGAGCACGTCATTGAATCCCGGCGGGGGCTTGGCTGGCGCATGGTCCGTGTCGGCAAAGAACGTCGCATTGGCCCAGGTGCCGCTCACGCGCAGATAGGCCGGCGCCAAAGCGGCGGCGAGCTTGCGCAGCCGCGCATTGGCAAGATCGATCGGCGGCCTCTCGCCGTAACGATCCCGCTCATCGAGCGCGCGCATTGTTCGCGGATAAGGCTTCCAGAACCAGCCGCCGGTTACCTCCACCATCTCGATATTGTAGGATTGAAAGCGCGCATCGATCGTCCCGATCGCCTTCAGCTCGGCGGGTGCGATGGAGGCGCCGCCGGCGTGCGCCGCGTCTAACGTTGTGGCAGCGAGCAGGCTCATCAGCAGCATCTGCGGCCGAAGCAGTCCGAAGGCCGACTTGATCCGCGACACGGTCATCTGGTCCGCGGCGCGGGGGCGATGGATTTCCCTCCCGGCCGGCCCTTGCGCACCGAATTCCAGAAATTCTCGGCCGCCCGGGTCATGCGGGCCCGCGTGCGGAACAGCGAGACGCTGATCGGAATGTCCCAATCCGCGCCGCCGGCGCGCAACAGGCGGCCGCTGTCGAGATCGGCGCGGACGAGGCTCATCGGAGCCCACGTCACGCCGCGCCCTTCGCGCGCCATGTCGACCAGCAGCATGACCGGCGCGGCGAAGCCGGGCGCCAGCCACGCCGTCGAATCCTTCGCGGCCAGGAACGAGGTGACGAGCCGCCCCACGCCCGAGCCGGGGTGATAGGCGAGATAGGGCAGCGGCGCGCCCGATGCGCCGGGCAGGGCATAACGAGGCTGTGCCTTTTTGCTGCTGCGTCCACCGCGGCCCGGTTTTGCGGCCGGCGCGCTGATCGGGATCAGCACGTCGGTCGCGAGATCGACGCGCTGGAAGCGGTCCATGTCGAGCCGGCTCACCAGCGTCGGATGGTAGTGCGCCAGCATGAAATGGGCCTGCGCATCCAGAAGTAGCTTCTCGCAGCCGGCGAAATTCGAAGCGACGAGCTGAACGGCCGAGTCGGCCCGCGCGCTGTCGGAGTTGCGAATCCATTCCGGAAAGAAGGTCTGCGACAGTGAATGCGTGGCGGCAAAGGTGATGGTCTCGGCCTTCAGCCGCGCCACTTCGAGCGCTTCCTCGCGTCCGACCAGGACCCGGCGCAGCACGTCCTCCGCGACGGGGCGAAAACTCTCGCCGGCCGGCGTCAGCGTGATCGTGTGGGTCGAACGTTCGAACAGCGGTGTTCCCAGCCACTCCTCGAGCGACCTGATGCGGCGGCTCAGCGCCGGCTGGGTCACATGCCGTCGCTGGGCCGCGCGCGAGAACCCGCCTTCCTCGGCGATGGCAAGGAAATCCTCCAGCCAGACCAGGTCCATGATGCGGTTTTGTCCTCAAATCATACCGATACGGCATTAGCGCCTCGGGCGCTGCTGGTCCAATGTAAACAGCGCAAAACCAGAACAAGGCGCCACTACGCATGGCGCGACGATGCGTTGGAGGAAATCAATTGCAGATCGCCGCAACTCCGCTGTCGGAGCCTATATTGAGCCCGGTTTCCGAACGGCGCCGCAAGCCGCTCTGGCGCGAGCAGTATGTTCTGGTGGTCGCCGGCGCCGCGCTGGGTGCGCTGCTCGGCGCTCTGTTTCCGGCCTTCGCGGTCGAACTCAAGCCGCTCGGCGATGCCTTCATCTCGCTGATCAAGATGACGATCGCGCCGCTGATTTTCCTGGTGGTGGTCACCGGCATCGCGCAGGTCGGTGACATGAAGGCGGTTGGCCGAATCGGCCTCAAGGCCTTTGCCTATTTCGAGGCCGTGACGACGATCTGCCTGTTGATCAGCTTCGTGGTGGTGCGCTGGGTGCAGCCCGGCGCCGGCGTGGCGCATGCCACCGCGCAGCAGGCCGAGACCGTCGCGCGCTATTCGCAGGCTCATGTCGGGTCGCTGTCAGCCTACATCCAGCACATGATCCCGGAGAGTTTTGTCGGCGCGTTCGCGGCCGGCGACGTGCTCCAGGTTCTCGTGCTCGCGCTTCTGTGCGGCATCGGCTTGCTGCTGCTCGGCGAAAAGGCTGCTCCGCTGCGGACGGGCCTTGAGCGGATCACCGAACTCGTCTTCAGCGTCGTGCATGTCGTGGTGGCCTTGGCGCCGATCGGCGCCTTTGGTGCCATGGCTTTCACCGTGGCGAAGTTCGGCGCCGCCACGCTCTATGCGCTGGCGCTATTGGTCGGCACCGCCTGGGCGATGATGGCGTTCTTCATCTTCGTCATTCTCAACGTGATCTGCCGTCTCGCCGGCATCCGCCTGATGGACCTGTTGCGCCTCTTGCGCAACGAGCTGCTCGTCGTGCTCGGCACCTCCTCGTCGGAGACTGCCATCCCCGGCATGATGGAGAAGCTGCCGAAGGCGGGTGTGGGGCGGGCAGTCGCTGGCCTCGTCATTCCCTCCGGCTATTCCTTCAATCTCGATGGTGTCGCGCTGACGCTGCCGCTCTCCACGATGTTCGTCGCCCAGGTCTACGGCATCGAATTGTCGGCCGGCCAGCAATTGAGCCTGTTCGTGGTGATGCTGTTCACCAGCAAAGGCGCCGCGGGCGTCACCGGCGGCGCTTTCGCCGCGCTCGCCGCGACGGTGATCGCCGCGGGGTTGCCGGCGGAGGGACTGGCGCTGCTGCTCGGCATCGACCGCTTCATGTCGCTGGCGCGCGCCATCACCAACACCATCGGCAACGCGGTCGCCGCCATCGTGGTCGCGAAGTGGGATGGAGAATTCAACCGCGAGGACTGGGCCCAGTCCGCCGCTCAAATCCAAGCAGTGAAGTAAGGATCCAAGGCTTTCAATATGGCTACCAACACCAACGAACTGCCCGTCATTGCGCTGACCCCTGGCGACTGTACCGGCATTGGCCCCGAACAGATCGCGCGCATCCTCTCCGACGACCGGCTTGCTGACGCAGCCCGCCTCGTCGTTGTCGGCGATGCCCGCGTGCTCGAGATGGGCATGGCGCATGCCGGCGTGAACCTGAAGGTCGAGCGGATTGCCTCGCCCAAGGCGGCCAATTGGGGCCGCGGCACGGTGCAGCTCGTCGACCTCGGCAACACCGATCCCGCCAAATTCCCGATCGGCAAAGCCAGCGCCGAGTCCGGCCGGCTGACCGGCGAGACGCTGTCGCGCGCGATCGACTTCTCCAAGGCGGGTGAGGTTGACGCCATTACCTTCGCGCCGCTCAACAAGCGCGCGATGTTCGACGGCGGCTGGAAGTTCCCCGACGAGCACAAGATGTTCGCGAGCCTGCTCGGGCATAAGACTTACTTCTCTGAGATGAACGTGCTCGACGGCCAGTGGATGTCGCGCGTCACCGGGCATCAATCGCTGCGCGAGGCGCTCGACGGCATCAATCCGGAGAGCATCACGGACTCGATCGAGCTGGTCGACCGCATGATGCGGAGGGCTGGCGTCGCCAGGCCGCGCATCGCGGTCGCCGCGCTCAATCCGCATGCCGGCGAGAACGGCCTGTTCGGCCGCGACGAGATCGAGATGATCCGACCGACCGTCGAAGCCGCTGCGAAGCGCGGCATTGCGTGCACCGGGCCATATCCCGCTGACACCGTCTATATCCGCGCCTTCGCGGGCGAGTTCGACAGCGTGGTCGCGATGTATCACGACCAGGGCCAGATCGCGACCAAGCTGCGCGGCTTCAACCGCGGTGTCACCGTCACGGCGGGCCTTGAGACCGTCTTCACTACGCCGTCGCATGGCACCGCGTTCGACATCGTCGGCACGGGCGTCGCCAAGACCGGCGCGCTCGAAAGCGCGGTCCGCCTTGCAGCGCAACTGGTATCGATCAAGGTCAAGGAGGCTGCCCATGCAAACTGATCGCAGGACCCTGCTCCAGGCGGCGGCCGCGCTGCCGCTCGCAACCGTCGGCGCCAACGCCGCCTTCGCGCAGACGCCGGCCGCAACGCCCGCAGCAGCGCCACCCAAGGAGGTGACGCGTGCGCTGGCGCATTATCTCGTGACCGCGAGTTATGACGACCTGCCGGCCAATGTGCGCAAGGAAGGCGTGCGCACGCTGCTGAACTGGGTCGGCGTCGCCATCGGCGGATCGCATCACGAGACGGTCGATATCGCGGTCTCGGCGCTCGGTCCGTTCTCCGGGCCGCAGCAGGCCTCGCTGTTCGGGCGGCGCGAGCGGTTCGACATCATGAACGCGGCCTTCATCAACGGTGTGTCGAGCCATATCTTCGACTATGACGACACCCACCTGAAGACGATCATCCATCCTGCCGGTCCCGTGGCGTCGGCCATTCTCGCGCTGTCGGAGATGCAGCCGGTATCGGGCAAGGATTTCCTGAACGCGCTGGTGCTCGGCGTCGAGACCGAGTGCCGGATCGGCAACTCGGTCTATCCGAACCATTACGATGTCGGCTGGCACATCACCGGCACCGCCGGTGTGTTCGGCTCGGCCGCGGCCGTCGGCAAGCTGTTGAAGCTGAACGAGCAGCAGATGACATGGGCGCTCGGACTGGCCGCATCCCAGCCGGTGGGCCTGCGGGAATCCTTCGGCTCGATGAACAAGAGCTTCAATCCAGGCCGTGCCGCATCAAGCGGCATTTTCGCGGCGATCCTGGCCTCGAAGAATTTCACCTCGTCCGACGCCATGATCGAGGCCAAGCGCGGCTGGGCCAACACGATCAGCACCAAGCAGGACTACAACGAGATCCTCGGCGACCTCGGCAAACGCTATGAGGCCGCGCTCAATACCTACAAGCCATTCGCCTGCGGCATCGTCATGCACCCGGCGATCGACGCCGCGATCCAGCTCCGCAACGAGAGCAAGGTGACTGCGGACCAGATCGAGCGCGTCGACCTCAAGGTCCATCCCCTGGTGCTGGAACTCACCGGCAAGAAGACGCCGAAGGCGGGCCTCGAAGGCAAGTTCAGCATCTATCACGCGGTCGCGGTCGCCATCGTCGAGGGCGCCGGCGGCGAGAAGCAGTTCAGCGACCGGGCCGTGACCGATCCGACCGTCGTCGCGCTGCGCGGCAAGGTGAATCCGGTGATCACACCCGGCATCAAGCCGGAGCAGGTCGATCTCACCATCGTGCTCAAGGACGGCCGCAAGCTCAACCGCTACATCGAGCATGCGATCGGCAGCGTCGAGGTGCCGATGACGGACAAGCAGCTCGAAACCAAATTCTCGGACCTTGCAGAGGGTATCATCCCTGCTGCGACGATCCGGCGCGTGATGGACGCCTGCTGGAATGTCGAGAACCTGCCGAACGCGGCGGAGATCGCAAGGATGTCGGTCGCAACCTGACCGCGGAGGAGAACAGCATGCCGTCACGCCGCCGTTTCCTGCAGTCCGCCGGTTCGGTTGCCGCCTTGGTCGCCACCGGCGGCCGTGCGGCTCTCGCGGCGAGCCCAGGTGTCACCGAGCGTCTCGCCCGCTACATGGTCGTCGCGCGCGACCAGGAGCTGCCGGAGCAGGTGCTGCGTGAATGCAAGCACCGCATTCTCGATACGCTCGGCGCGATGGTTTCGGGCTCGCGCATGCGGCCGGGCGAAATGGCGCTGAAATATGTGCGCACCCTCGGCGGCGATGCACAGGCGTCCGTCGTCGGCTCCGATTTCCGGACCACGGCTGTCAACGCGGCGTTGGCGAACGCGATGTGTGCGCATGCCGACGAGACCGACGATTTCGAGCCCGTCACCAAGGCGCATCCTGGGTGTTCGGTCGTGCCGGCTGCACTCGCGATTGGCGAGCGCGAGCATCGCAGCGGACAGGACGTCATTCGCGCCGTCGCGCTCGGCTACGACCTGACCTGCCGGCTGCTGTTCGCTCTGGGTCCCGACCTCGTCCGCGGTTCGCATCGGAGTGCCGAAGGGACGTCCTCGACGTTTGGCGCGCTCGGGGCCGCCGCATCGCTGGCGCGGCTCGATGAAAAGGGAATGCGCTACGCGATCTCCTATTCGTCGCAGCAGGTGTCCGGCCTGTGGAGCTGGGTGAAGGATCACGATCACATCGAGAAGGCGTTCGACTTTGCCGGCATGGGGGCCCGCAACGGCGTCATGGCGGTCGACATGGTGAAAGCGGGCCTCACCGGCGTCGACGACGTGCTCGATGGCACCCACAATCTCTTCATCGCGCTGTCGACCGATCCGAAGCCGGAAGAGATGGTGAAGGATCTCGGCAAGCGCTTCTATGTCACGGAGACGGCGATCAAGACATTTTCGGTCGGCTATCCCATCCAGTCGCCCCTGGATGCAATGCTGACGTTGCGCAAGCAGCACAGCCTCACGCCAGATAATGTGCGTAATATTCTAGTCAAGCTGCCGACCGATGCGATGGGAATTGTGGGCGAGAGCGCGATGCCAGACGTCAACTGCCAGCATCTCGCGGCTGTCGCGCTGGTCAAGGGCGCCGTGTCGTTCAATGACAGTCACGACGTCGCGTTGATGCATGATCCAAAGATCCTGGAGCAGCGCGCCAAGGTGACGCTGGCCGGCGACAAGGCGCTGATGGACCCGGCGGCGCCGCGCGGTGCTGTCGTCGAGGTGACATTGACCGATGGCAGGAAGGTCGAGCACTTCACGAAGTATCCGCCGGGCACCAAGGAGAATCCGCTGAGCACGGAAGCAGTGGCGGCCAAGACGCGGGATCTGATTGCACCGGTATTGGGCAGTGACAGGGCCGAGAGGCTGATCGACCAGATCGGCAATCTCGAACGGCTTGACGACGTCGGCAAGTTGAGGCCATTGCTGACGGCGTGATGAATCAATCAACAACAAGACAAACATCAAGGAAGTGCCCATGCGCGGGGTTATGCGACGCACCTTTGTGGCCGCCTGTGCGGCCGTTCTGTTCTCCGGCTTCGCGGTAGCGCAGGATTATCCCTCCCGACCCGTCAAGATCATCGTGCCGTTCCCGGCCGGTGGGTCCAACGACATCATCGCCCGCATCGTCGCGCAGAAGCTGACCGAGCGGAACGGCCAGACCTTCCTCGTTGAGAACCGCGGCGGCGCCGGTGGCAATATCGGCGCCGAGACGGTCGCGAGCGCAGAGCCCGATGGCTACACCCTGCTGCTGACCGCGCCGCCTCCACTGACGATCAACGGCTCCCTCTACAAAAAGCTACCGTTCGATCCGGCCAAGGCCTTTGCGCCGGTGGCGCTGATCGCCTCGGTGCCGATTGTGCTGGTCGTCAATCCGTCGGTGCAGGCGAAGAACGTGGGTGAGCTGATCGCGCTGGCCAAGGCGAAGCCCGGCTCGCTCAATTTCGGCTCGTCCGGCATCGGCTCGACGAATCATCTGGCGGGCGAATTGCTCAAGAGCATGGCCGGCGTGGACATCGTCCACGTGCCCTATCGCGGCGCCGCGCCAGCGATGAACGATCTGCTCGCGGGCCAGATCCCCTTCATGTTCGACAACATGCCGGCGGTGCTGCCGCAGGTGCAGGGCAGGGCCATCAATGCGATCGCGGTTGCTGGTACCAAGCGTGCGGAAGCACTGCCCGACGTGCCGACCGTGGCCGACACCATTCCCGGCTTCGAGGCTTCGTCCTGGTTTGGGCTGGTGGCGCCGGCCAAGACGCCAGCACCCGCGCTCGCCAAGCTGAGCGGCGAGCTCGAGACCATTCTGAAGATGCCCGACGTCAAGAAGCGGCTTGCCGAGCTTGGCGCCGAGCCCGGCACGGTGTTTGGGCCGGCGTTCGGGCAGTTCATGGCGGACGAAACCACGAAGTGGGGCAAGCTCGTCAAGGCGTCCGGCGCCACAGTGGATTAGGGTAGCGTCATGGATCTCAATCTGGGCGGCAAGGTTGCCGTCGTTACCGGCGGCAGCATCGGTATCGGCCGCGCGATCGCCGCCGAACTCGCGCGCGAGCAGGCGCATGTCGTCATCGTCGCCCGCGATGCCGAGCGGCTTTCGGCGTCAGCACAGGAAATGTCGCGGGACACCGGCCGGCGTGTGATCGCCTGTGCCGGCGACATGACCAAGCCCGACGACATCGCGCGAGCGATGACCACCGCGCGCGAGGCCTTCGGCCGCATCGATATCCTCGTCAACAACGCCGGCGCCTCTCCGATGGGCCGGATCGCGGAGACGCCGGATGCGACCTGGGCCAAATCGATCGAGCTGAAGCTGCTCGGCTACATGCGCTGTGCGCGCAATGTCCTGCCGGAAATGCGCGACCGCCGCTGGGGCCGCGTCATCAACATCATCGGCCGCAGCGGCCACCAGCCGCGCGCGGCCTATATGGCGGGCGGCGCGGTCAACGCGGCGCTGCTGAACTTCACGCTGGCGCTCGCCGAGGAATGCGCGCCCGACAATGTGCTGGTCACCGGCGTCAATCCCGGACCGGTGCAGACCGACCGCTGGGACAGCCTCATCTCTCAAGGTGCGGCGATCGCCGGGCAAGATCAGGGCGCGACCAATGCTGCGGCGATCGCCTCGGTTCCGCTCGGCCGCGTCGGGCAGCCGCACGAGGTGTCCGGCATCGTCGCGTTCCTCTGTTCAGACCGCGCGTCCTTCATTACTGGTACCTGCATCAATGTCGATGGCGGCGGAACGAGGTGTATCTGATGGGTAGCGAACTGCGGAAGATCGGTGTCAGCGAGGATTGCGAGCTTGCGGTTCGCATCGATGATTATCTGCTGCCATGGGACGTCAAACCGCCGGTCGTGATGCTGCACGGGCTCGCCGAGAGCGGCGAGGCGTTCCGGCGCTGGGTGCCCTATTTCGCCACGCATCACCTCGTGGTGCGCCCGGATCTGCGCGGCTACGGCGATTCGACGCCGATGCAGGGCGATTATGTCTATCGCTTCGCAGGCCTTGGCGACGACATCATCCGGATGCTGGACGTGCTGAAGCTCGATCGCGTTTTCCTGGTTGGCGGCAAGATCGGCGGCACCCTGGCGATGCACCTGACCGCAAAACACCCGGATCGCGTGATCGCAGTCGCCGCGGTCGGTGCGCCGGCCTCGCTCACCTCGTTCAACGAGCGGGCGCCGACCTGGCGCAAGCAGATCCGCGAGCAGGGCGTCGAGCCCTGGGTGCGCGAGACCACGGCCGGCCGGCTCGGCTCGTCGCTGCCGCCGGCGGCGCTGGACTGGTGGATCAAGCTGATGTCGAAGACCAAGGCTTCGACGCTGGAGGCGTTTTTGCAGATGGTGCCGACGGTCGATGTCACCGGCGAGCTTCCGTCCATCAAGCGCCCGGCGCTGGTGATCACCACGACCGGCTCCGGTCTCGGCGACGTCGCCTCCGTGAAGGCATGGCAGGAAACGATTCCAGGCTCGAAGCTGGAAGTGCTACCGGGCGATTCCTATCACGTCGCCGCGACTGACCCGGACGCGTGCGCGCAAAAAGTTCGCGCGTTCTTCGATCGCGTCGCGACTTAAGACGTACAGGGCGGGCCATTGGCCCGCCCCGCATTTGGCTCTAAGACTACCGTTCGACAAGAAACGGCAAATATCAGGGAGTGAAGCCATGACAAAAACCACGCGACGCAGCGTGCTCACGGCCGCAGCCGCGATGACAGCGGCAGGCCTTACTGAGGCGGCGCCGGCCGCCGCGCAGGCCGGACCGAAGCCGATCTTCCCGGTGCCGATGGTCACGATTCCGATCGTCGGCGAGACCCAGGTGTTCCAGGTCCGCCGCATCTACTGCATCGGCCGCAACTATGCCGCGCACGCGATCGAGCGCGGGTCGGATCCGAACCGCGAGCCACCCTTCTTCTTCCAGAAGCCGACGGACGCGATCCAGAACGTCGCGATCGGCGAGGTTGCCGACCACCCCTATCCGTCGCTGACCAAGAACTATCATCACGAGGTCGAGCTGGTCGCCGCGCTGAAATCGGGAGGCATCAGCATCCCGGCCGACAAGGCGCTCGATCACGTCTATGGCTACGCGCTCGGCCTCGACATGACCCGGCGCGATCTCCAGAACGGCATGGCCGCGGAGAAGAAGCCCTGGGAGATCGGCAAGAGCTTTGACCACGCCGCGGTGATCGGCCCTATCCACCCCGTGAGCAAAACCGGCCACTTCGAGAAGGGCGCCATTTCGCTCGCGATCAACGGCACGGTGAAACAGAACTCGGATCTCAGCAAGATGATCTGGAGCGTTGCCGAGCAGATCGCAAAGCTCTCCGAAGCGTTCGAGCTGAAGGCCGGCGACGTCATCTATTCCGGCACGCCGGAGAATGTCGGCCCGGTGGTGAAGGGCGACGTTCTGCTGTGCAAGCTCGAGGGCCTGCCGGATATGTCGATCAAGATCGTGTAGTTCTTTACCTCTCCCCGTAAGAACGGGGGCGAGGGAGCGCGCCGTCAGCTTGTCGACGGATTGTCCAATCTTGGAGGCGCTAAATGTTGCGGCGTGGTCTGATTGCTGCGTTGGGCTTGGTCTTCATCATGACCTCCATTCCCAGCTCGAAAGCCGAAGGCCCCGTCGACATCGCGCCGACGGGAGCGCTCCGCGTGGCGGTGGCCGTCGGCCCGGCCGCGTCGGCGTTCTGGACGACGCGCGATCCATCGACCGGAAAACCGCGCGGCGTTACGGTCGAACTCGCCAAGGCTGCCGCTGACAAGCTGCACGTTCCGCTTCAGCTCGTCGAATACCCGAGCTCCGACGAGATCGCCGCCGCCGGCAGCAAGGACGTCTGGGATCTCTCTTTCATGCCGGCGGACGTCAAGCGCGAGCAGTTCGTGGACCAAGGGCCCGCTTACGTCGCCTATATGAGCGGCTATCTCACCCGCGCCGGATCGGACATCCGGATCGTTGCGGATGTCGATCGCGCCGGCATGCGGGTCGGCTGTATCGAAGGGACATCGACGTCACGCACGGTCGAAAAATCCTTGAAGCAGGCGAAGCTGACAAAGTTCGTGAAGCCGGAAGAGGCGGCCGAATTGATCGGCAAGGGGCAGCTCGATGCTCTCGCCATGGGAATGGGAGCCTTGGAAGACCTTTCGCGAAAGCTGCCCGGAACCAAGGTGCTGGATGAGGTGATCCAGTCGACCGGCGTGGTCGTGGTCGTTCCCAAGGGCAAGGCCGTGGCGAAGACCTGGGCGGCGCGCTTCCTGGATGAAGCCAAGATAGACGGCACCGTGCGTCGTGCGCTCGATGGTAATGGATTTACCAGCGACAAGATCGCGCCGTGATCTGGCCCCGCTGGAACCGCGAGTGGCGGCGGAGGTCTTTGAATTGCCGGAGTTCCATCGGCCATTGCCCCGTGTTGGGCAACGAACAAACCTCGTGCGGCCATATTTGAGTAAGAGTGATCTCCCGAGAGGGAGGCGCTTGCGATGAAGAAAGTTCTGATCACTGCGGTCGTGCTGCTGGCTGGCGTGCCTGCGAGCGCCGTTGCGCAGGAGCGCGCTGGTGCTGCGGCGATAGGCGCCGTGTCCGGGGCCGTCGTGCTCGGTCCGGTCGGTGCGGTCGCGGGTGCAGTGATTGGCTATACCGCCGGTCCTTCAATCGCGAGGTCATGGGGCGTGAGAGGTTCGCGGTCGGCAAGACACCAGCAGCCGCCACGCCGCGAGGCGTACCGCGCAGCCGCAACCGGCGCTCCGCCGAGCGCACGTGAGGCGATGAATGCCAACGGCCAGATCAGAGCCGCCAGCAATCCGAATCCGCCGGCTCAAGCCGCGCCTCCGGTGCAGCCAGTTCAAGCTGCCCCGGCTCCGCCGGCGGAGACTTCGACCCCGCCCGTTCAGGGACTCGAATGAGGCTCCGGCTTTAGGCCGCGGTCGTCTTCGGCCGCAGCCGGTCGACGGTCCGTGCGATCAGCGCGGCCACCTCCGGCACTTTTGGACCAATGCGAAATTCCGGCCCTGCGACGACGACCGAGAGCCGGCGATCACCGATCGGCAGCGGGATCGCCGCGCCGGCGAGATCGCGGCTGTAATCGGCAAAGCTCTGGCAATAGCCGCGCGCGATCGAATTGCGCAGCTCGATCTCGACGGCCTCGATGCTGATCGGCGTCGACGGGCCGTATTGCTTGAACTCGATCTTACGATAGACGGAGTCGCGCTCTTCCTGTGAATATTGCAGCAGCAGCGCGCGGCCGCTGGCGGTGGCGTGGATCGGAACGCGGTGCCCGATGGTCGCGAAATAGCGGATCGCGGCCTGGGATTCGACGACGTCGATGAACACCGCCATGACGCCCGCCGGCGCCACAATCGATGCGGTCTCGCCGGTCTCCGCCGAGAGATCTGCGATCAGCTGATGCGTCCACGGCGGCAGCGGCTCGACCTCGGAGATCATCCGCGCCATCGCCAGCCAGCGCGGCGTCGGATAGAAACCGGCGCGCGGCCGCGGCTCATAGAGGTACCCCTTCTCCGACAGCGTCGCGAGCAGGTTGAAGGTCGACGAGCGCGGCCAGCCGAAATGATCGGCGATCTCAGCAAGCGTCGCCGGCTTCCTCGTTTGCGCGAAGAATTCCATGATCTCCAGGACGTTTGCGGCTTGGCGAACGATCATGGTGGCGGCGTTCCGATCTAGGTCTGGCCGAGGATCTTCTTCGCGGCGCGAAGATGCGGCTTGTCGATCATCTGGCCGTCGAGCCGCAGCGTGCCGGAGTTCGGATTGCTCGCGAATGCGGCGATCACTTTTTCCGCCCAGGTGCGCTCAGCCTCGGTCGGCTCGAACGCCGCGTTGACGACGTCGACATGTTTCGGGTGGATCAGCGCCTTCGCCGAAAACCCGTCGCGCCGCGCGGCGCGCGTTTCCTGCTCGAGGCCGGCGAGATTATCGATGTCAGTATAGACGGTGTCGATCGGCGCGACCTCGGCCGCGGCCGCGGCCATCAGGCAAAGATCGCGCGCGAGGCGGTAGGGGCTGTGGAACACGCCGCCTGCGGCCTTTTCCGTGGCGCCGAGCGAAGCCGAGAGATCCTCCGCACCCCACATCAATCCGGCGAGGCGGGGGGAGCAGCCCTTGTAGCTGCCGAGGCCGAAGATCGAGCTGGCTGTCTCCGTCGCGACGCAGACGATGCGCGTCGCGCCGACGGTGATGCCGGCCGCGGCTTCCAAGGCTTCGAGCCAGGTTGCAACCTGGCGCACGTCATCGCCGCCTTGCGATTTCGGCAGAACGATGCCGTCGGGCTTGCCGGGCATCACCGCGGCGAGATCGGTGAGCGTCAGGCCGGTGTCGAGCGCGTTGACGCGGACATAGAGCTGATGCGGGCCGGGGCGGCCCTTCAGCATCGCAAGCGTCAGGGTGCGCGCCTCCGGCTTCTTGTCGGTGACGACGGAATCCTCGAGATCGATGATCAGCGCGTCGGCCTTGCCTTCGCTCGCCTTCTCGAATTTGCGCGGGGAATCCCCCGGCACGAACAGCATCGAACGCATCAGACCGGCCTCTTGTGCATCATCGCCATGCGGCGGCATTTGCCGACGATCTCGTCGTTCTGGTTCAAGGCGTGGTGCTCGAACTCGACGATACCCGCTCTCGGGCGCGATTTGGATTCCCTCAACGAAAGCACCTTCGTCGTCGCCCGCAAGGTGTCGCCATGGAAGACCGGTTTTGGAAACGTGACGTCGGTCATGCCGAGATTGGCAACAGTGGTCCCCATGGTCGTATCATAGACCGTCATGCCGATCATGATGCCGAGGGTGTAAAGGCTGTTGAAAATGCGCTGGCCGAACTCGGTCTTTTCAGCGAAATGCGCGTCGATATGCAGCGGCTGCGGGTTGAGCGTCAGCAGGCTGAACATGGTGTTGTCCATCTCCGTGACGGTCCGGGTCAGCGGATGCCTGAACTCCTGGCCCACAGAAAAGTCCTCGAAATAAAGCCCGGCCATCGCGGTTTCCTCCCTGTATAGCTGCGATTCTGGCCAGCGCTGCCGTTAGGGCGGCGCGGCCAGGTGAACTGCTTTTTGCTCTGCGAGCTGCTCGATCTCGTCGGTCGAGAAGCCGGCCTCGCGCAAAATGTCGCGGCCATGCTGGCCGAGCGTCGGTGCGGGGCCGGCGGCTTCCGGCTGGGTTACGCTCCAGGTGGAGGGCACGCGCATCTGGCGGATCCGGCCTTCCACGGGATGATCCACCGTCCTGAAGAAGTCGATCGCATTGAGATGCGGATCGTCGAGGATCGTCTCCAGCGTGTGCATCGGCATCACCGGAATGTCGGCGCGCTCGAGCAGATCGCGCCATTCTGCGGTGGTGCGTGTGAGGAAGATGTGGCCGATCTCCTCGTAGATCTCGTCGATGTGCTTCGTCCGCGCGGCGTGGTTGGCGAAGCGCGGCTGATCGAGGAAATGCGGCTGTCCGATCGCCTCGAAGAAGCTGCGCCAGTGCTTGTCGTTGTAGATGAGGACGCAGAGATAGCCGTCACTGGTCTTGTAGGGGCGGCGATAGCGCGACAGCAGGCGGGCATAGCCGCCATGGTCGAGCGGCGGATCGTAGGTGAGGCCGCCCAGATGATCGACCAGCACGAACTCCGTCATCGATTCGAACATCGGCACGTCGATGCGTTGGCCAACGCCGGTGCGGCTCTGATGCATCAGCCCGCCCATGATCGCATTGACCAACATCAGGCCGACGATGCGGTCGGCGATGGTGACGGGGACGTAGCGCGGCGTGCCGTCGCCGGCCGCCGCAAGCAGCGTCGGAATCGTGGCGGCGCCCTGGATGAGATCGTCATAGGCGGGCTTTGCGGCATAGGGCCCGGACTGGCCGTAGCCGAACGCGCCGACATAGATGAGCGCGGGGTTGATCTCGCGAAGTGTCTCGTAGTCGAGGCCGAGCCGCGCCATTGCCTGTGGGCGCACGTTGTAGACGAGCGCGTTGGCGTGCTTCGCCAGCCGCAGCAAGGTGTCGCGGCCTTCCGTCTTCTTCAGGTCGAGCACGATGCTGCGCTTGCCGCGATTGGCATTGAGGAACATCCCGCCCATGCCGGGCGTGCGGCCGGGACCGATCTGGCGAACGATGTCGCCCTCAGGGCTTTCGACCTTGATCACGTCGGCGCCCATGTCCGCCAGCACCTGGGTGCCGTAGGGGCCCATCAGCACCGAGGTCAGGTCGAGAATGGTGAAGCCGGCGAGCGGTCCCATGAGGCCTCGTTGGATAAATTCATATACGTGAAGTTAGAGTTCATAAAATAGCGGTGTCAATTCGGCGACTCCAGTTTACGGCGCATGGCTCCATGAATAATTCATATACTTGACAGATAAATTCACCTATATGTACATTTTCAAGCAAGAAATAGAGCGAGGGCCGGACGGCGCCGCAGCAATTCGCTGCCGCGTTCGGCGTGGGGACGCGTCAAGGAGAACGACATGAAGAAGAATCTGGTCCGGGCTGCAGCAGTGCTCGCTCTCTCGCTGCCGGTCTCGACGCTGCAGGCGCAGGCCCTGGAGCTGAAGGTCGCCGATAGCTTCCCCGCCGGTCACTATCTCGTCCGCCTGATGCTGAAGCCCTGGATGGACGACGTCACAAGGCGCACCAACGGTGCGGTGACCTTCACCTATTATCCGAACCAGCAGATCGGCAAGGCGGCGGACATGCTGCGGCTCACCCAGTCCGGCGTGGTCGATATCGGCTACATCGGACCGTCCTACGTCTCCGACAAGATGCCGCTGTCGGAGGTCGCGCAATTGCCGGGTGCGTTCGAGACTGCGTGCCAGGGCACGATGGCTTATTGGAAGGCTGCGCGCGAAGGCATTCTGGCCAAGCAGGAATACGCGCCGAACAAGATCAAGCTGCTGCTCGCCGTAGTGCTGCCGCCCTACCAGGTGTGGACCGTCAAGTCGAAGGTGGAAACCACCAAGGACATGCAGGGCCTGAAGCTGCGCACCACCGGCGGCGCGCAGGACCTGACGCTGCGTGCGCTCAACGCCGTGCCGGTGCGCATGGCTGCGCCCGATGCCTATGAGTCGCTGTCGCGCGGCACCATGGACGGCCTGCTGTTCCCGCTCGACAGCGTCGTCTCATACGGCCTCGACAAGCTGGTCAAGCACGCCACCGAAGGCGTCAGCTTCGGCAGCTTCATCGTTGCCTACTCCATCAACCAGTCGGTCTGGGACAAGCTACCCGACGACGTGAAGAAGGCGATGAACGAGGCTTCGGAGGCGATTACGCCGCAAGCCTGCGCCGGCGTCGAAAAGGAAGGCGAAGTCACCAGGAAGCAAATGCAGGACGAAGGCATCAGCTTCGATCCGCTGCCGGAGGCGACGCGCACCGAGATCAAGGACAAGCTCAAGGGCGTCGGCAAGGAGTGGGCGAGCGGGCTCGACAGCCGCGGCAAGCAGGCGTCTGCCGCGCTGAAGGAGTTCGACGATCTGCTCGCCGCGGGCGGCGCCAAGTAGAGCGCCAGGTAGTCCGACATCCAACAGGGAGGCGCTAGAGGTGATCAAACGGGCAGGAGATGTGCTCGGCGCGCTGGAGCGCGCGCTGACGGTGATCGCGGTGGTGTTCATGTTCGTGATCATGCTGCTGGTGGTGACCGACGTGTTCATGCGTTACGCGCTGAACAGCCCTTTCTCCTTCACCTATGATCTGATCGGGCTCTATCTCCTCGCTGGCGTGTTCTTCTTCACGCTGTCGGACGCGCTGCGTGAGCATGTCCATGTCGGCGTGGACATCCTCTTGTCGCGCTTCTCGCTGACGGGGCGACGGTTGTCCGAGATCGTCACGGCGCTCGCCGGCCTGTTCGTATTCATCCTGATCTGCAAGGTCGGGTTCGAGCGCGCGCTGGAGAATTACGAGCAGCACGACGTGCTCTCCGGCGCGATCCCCTGGCCGACCTGGATTTCGGCGGCGCTGGTGCCGTTCGGCTGCGGCGTGCTGGTGCTGCGGCTGGCGCTGCAGCTCGTCGGCAATGTGCTGAGCCTCGTCAGCGGCCGCGACCTCTATCCGCTGCCGCCGGTGACCGGCGTCGGCGAAGCACGCGGCTTCGAGTAACGGGCGATATCCCCATGACACCTTTCATCGTTCTCGCCCTGCTGTTCGGCCTGCTTGCCCTCGGCACGCCCGTCGGCTTTGCCATGGCTTTCTCCGGCTCGGTCGGCCTCGTCATGGTTGGCGGATGGCCCACGCTGTTCGGCATCCTGCAGACAGCGCCGCTCTCGACCGTCTCGGCCTACGAGCTGATCACCATTCCGATGTTTCTCTTGATGGCAGACCTCGTGCTGCTGTCGGGTGTCGCGGACGATCTGTTCAAGACCGCTTCGGCCTGGGTCGGCCGCATTCCCGGCGGCCTCGGCATGGCAACCGCGCTCGCCGGCGCCGGTTTTGGCGCGATCTGCGGCACCTCGACCGCTTCCGCCGCGACGCTGTCCTCGACCAGCCTGCCGGCGATGATCCGCCAGGGCTACGAGCCGAAGATGGCGGCCGGCGTCGTTGCGATCTCGGGCACGTTGTCGATGCTGCTGCCGACCAGCGTTGCGCTCGTCATCTTCGGCCTGCTGGCGGAGGTAAACATCGGCAAGCTGCTGATCAGCGGCATCATCCCGGCGATCCTGGTCACGTTCACCATCATGGCCACGATCTACTTCCTGGTCTGGCAGGATCCTTCGCGCGCACCGGCCGCGAAGTCTGTACCGTGGCGCGAGAAGTTTGCGCTGCTGTGGCAGGTCTCGCCGATGGTGGTGCTGTTCTCGATCGTGACAGGCACGATCTATCTCGGCGTCGCAACGCCGACGGAAGCCTCCGCCTTCGGCGCGTTCGGCGCCTTCCTGCTCGCCATCGTCAAGGGCAAGATCACGCCGTCCTCGCTCTATGCGACGCTGCTGCGCGCCTGCCACGGCACCTGCATGATCATCATGATCCTGGTCGGTGCCTCGATCTTCGGCTATTTCTTCACGCTGACCCATGTCACGCAGGACCTCGTCGCCTGGATCGGCAGCCTTCCGGCCTCGCGCTGGGTGATCATTACATTGATCCTGTGCGGCTACATCGTGCTCGGCTCGTTCATGGACCAGATCGCGATCCTGGTGCTGACCGTGCCGATCGTGCTGCCGCTGATCAAGACGCTGGGCTTTGATCCGATCTGGTTCGGCGTCATCAAAATCGTCACCGCAGAAGTCGGCATGATCACGCCGCCGGTCGGGCTCAACTGCTTCATCGTTGCTCGCTATGCCAAGCGGCCGGTGGCGGAAGTGTTCCACGGCACCTTCCCGCACTTCATCGCGCACCTGATCGCAATCGCGATCCTGGTGGCGTTTCCCTCGATCATTCTCTGGCTGCCCTCGCAGATGGGGCGCTAGGCCCAACGAGCCTCCATAAGGAGACCATCATGGATTTCGCGCTCACCGATCAGCAGGAAGCCATTCGTGCCGCCGTCGCAAAAGTTTGCGAGGACTTTCCCGACGCCTATTGGCTGAAGAAGGACCACGACGGCGGCTTCCCGCACGACTTCCACAAGGCGATGGCCGATGCCGGCTGGCTCGGCATCTGCGTGCCGGAGGAATATGGCGGCTCCGGGCTCGGCATCACCGAGGCCGCGATCATGATGCGCGCCATCGCGGAATCCGGCGCCGGCATGTCCGGCGCCTCCGCGGTGCACATCAACGTCTTCGGGCTCAACCCCGTCGTGGTGTTCGGCACCGAGGAGCAGCGCAAGCGCATGCTGCCGCCGATGGTCGAGGGCCGCGAGAAGGCGTGCTTCGCCGTCACCGAGCCCAACACCGGCCTCAACACCACGCAACTCAAGACCCGTGCCGTCGCCAAGAACGACCGCTACATCGTCAACGGCCAGAAGGTGTGGATCTCCACCGCGCAGGTCGCGCACAAGATCCTGCTGCTGGCGCGCACCACGCCGCTGGAGGACGTGCGGTCGCCGACCCATGGCCTCAGCCTCTTCTACACGGATTTCGACCGCAAGAAGATCAAGGTCCACGAGATCGAGAAGATGGGCCGCAAGATCGTCGATTCCAACGAGCTGTTCTTCGAGGATTTCGAGATCCCGATGGAGGACCGCATCGGCGAAGAGGGCAAGGGTTTTCAGTACATCCTCGAAGGCATGAACCCCGAGCGTATCCTGATCGCGGCGGAAGCGGTCGGCCTCGGCAAGCTCGCGCTGTCGCGCGCGACCGAATACGCCAAGACGCGCGTGGTGTTCAACCGTCCGATCGGCAAGAACCAGGGCATCCAGCATCCGCTCGCGGTGAACTGGGTCGAGCTCGAGGCGGCCTGGCTGATGGTGATGCAGGCAGCCTGGCAATACGACAAGGGCTTGCCTTGCGGCGCTGGCGCGAACGCCGCGAAATATTTCGCAGGCGAAGCCGGCTACCATGCCTGCGAGCAGGCAGTGATGACCCATGGCGGCTTCGGCTATGCCAAGGAATTCCACGTCGAGCGTTATCTGCGCGAGGTCCTGATCCCGCGCATCGCGCCGGTCAGCCCGCAGCTCGCGCTCAGCTTCATCGCGGAAAAGGTGCTCGGGCTGGCGAAGTCTTACTAGTCTTCGCGCGGATCGCTTAGCGGGGACGCCAATGAACCTCGACTTCTCCGGCCTGATCCGGGAGGGCGACCGTGTCGTGTGCGGGCAGGCAACGGCTGAGCCGGTCACCCTGACCGAAGCGCTGGTCGCGCAAGCCGGGCATCTGCCGGCGTTCCGCATGATGGTCGGTCCAATATTCTCCGACACGTTTTCCGCCGCGTGCGCGCCCAACATCTCGTTCCAGAGCTATGGCGTGATCGGGAATGCGCGGCGGCTCGCGAAAGCGGGACGGCTCGACGTGATCCCGAGCAACTACAGCGCCTTCTGCGCCGATTTCGCCTCACGGCGCCATCGTGCGGATGTGGTGCTGGTGCAACTCGCCGAGTCCGGCGATGGTCGATTGAGCGCAAGCCTCTCCAACGATTATGTCATCGATGCCGCACGGGGCGCGCGAGTGGTCATCGCCGAGATCAATCCGGATGCGCCCCTTACGTTCGGGGCGGAATGGCCCGAGGACGTGCCGATCCATTTGCGTGTGCCGGCCCGGCGCCCGCCGGTGGAATTGGCCTCGCCCCCGATCGATGACATCTCCCGGCTGATCGCCGCGCATGCGGCGAGCCTGATCGCCGACGGCAGTACGCTTCAGTTCGGTGTGGGACGCATTCCGGACGCGATCCTGTCCTCGCTCTCCCATGCCCGCAATCTCGGCATCCATTCCGGCCTGATCAATGACGCCGTTGTCGACCTGATCGAGCGCGGCGCGGTGACGAATGCAGAGAAGGGAATCGATGCCGGGACCACGGTGACGAACCAGGTGATCGGCACGAAGCGGCTCTATCGCTTCGTGCACGAGAACAAGGCGGTTTCGGTGCGGCCGACGTCATATACGCACGGCCAGAATGTGCTGGCGTGGATCAACCGGCTGGTCGCGATCAACTCGGCGCTCCAGGTCGGGCTCGATGGCAGCGTCAACTCCGAAACGCTTAACGGCGTCGCGATCGGCGCCATCGGCGGGCAGCTCGATTTCGTGCGCGGTGCCAATGCATCGCCCGGGGGCAGGGCGATCATCGCGCTGCCGGCGACGGCGTCCGACGGGACCAGCCGCATTGTCGTCCATGTGGAGACCGTGACGACGCCGCGCGCCGATGTCGATGCCATCGTGACCGAATGGGGCGTTGCAGAGCTGCGTGGTTGCGGACTTGCCGAGCGCGCGCGCCGCATGGTCGCGATCGCGGCGCCCGGGCACCGCGATGCGCTGTCGGCACAACTTCGCGCCGCGCGCTAGAATCTGGCGAGCCATCTGAAACAGGCGGGCCTATTCGGCGGCGATCCGTTCCATTGCCATGGCGCGAAGCCGGGCGCGCTGGATTTTCACACCGTTGGCGCTGTCGGTGACGGGGAAAGCGTCGACGATATAGATTCGTGCCGGCACCTTATAGCCGGCCAGCCGCTCGCGCAGGCGGGCCACCAGCATCTCCTGCTGCGGCGGCTCCTCGGCCGGAATCACAAAGGCGACGCAGCGCGCCTGACCCCTAAGATCGACCGCGACAACCTGGGCGTCGGCAACCCCCGTGCAGGCTTTGAGCTCGTCCTCGATCTCGCCGGGCGCAACCAGGAAGCCGCCGAGCCGCATCGCATCGCCCGCGCGGGTCTCGTAGACGAAGGCGCCGTCGCTGCGCATCCGGCCGATGTCGCCGGTGCGGAAGAAGCCGTCCGCGGTGATCGCGTCGTGCGTCGCATCCGGGTTGTTGAAATAGCCGAGGAAGCGCGAGGGCGCGCTGATCTCGATCTCGCCGGAGACGCCTTGCGCCGCCAGCTCCCCGGTCTCAGTGTCGCGCACGCGCACCTTCGCGTCGGGAGACATCGGCCAGCCGCCGCCTTCGATGCGAGCGGCGAAGGCATCACCGGAGCGGGCGATCGAGAACAGCGCCTGCACCTCGCTCGAACCGTAGAGGCCGAACAGCGGCATGCCGCGCGCCTCGGCCTCCGCGGCGAGTTCACGCCAGCCGGGCTGGAACGCGGCGAAGCCGCAGACTTCGAGATGCGGGAATGGCCGTGGTGTGTCGGCGAGCGCGAGGATGCGGCGGAACATCTCGTCGGAGCCGAAGGCGTGCGTGATCTTGTGTTCGCCAAGGACCTTCGACGCTGATGCCGCCTCGAAAGCATCGAGCACATGGATGGTCGCGCCGGCTGCGATGAAGCCGAGCAGGCTGGTCATGCCAAAGGTGCCGCAGAACGGCAGCATGGCCAGCAGCGAATGGCGCTGTGGCGAGAGTTTCAGCGCCTTGGCGACGGAGGCGGCGTGCGTGGCGAGCGTCCGCTGCGAATGCGCGACGAGCTTCGGTCCCTTGGTCGTGCCCGATGTCGTGTAGAGCAGCACCGGCAGATCGACCTCGTCCCGCGCCGGCGGTGCTGGCGGATAGGACGTCTCGAACGCATCGAAGCGCACACAGGGCCAGTGTGCGGGGATCGCATCCCCGCCAACCACCGCGAGCCTTTGCAGCGCGGGCACTTCGTCCCTGGTGACCCCGGCGAGGATGGCGGCAAAATCGATCGAGCGGAACGCGGCCTCGACCACCATCAGCCTGGCGCCGGACACCTTGAGCAGATGGCCGACTTCCGCGCTGCGGTAGCGGGTATTGACCGAGGCGACGATCGCACCGCAGCGGGCGGCGGCGAACAGCAGTGCGATCCATTCGACCCGGTTGACCAGCCAGACCGCGACCACGTCGCCCCGGCCGATGCCTTGCGCGGCAAGCCATGCGGCGGTCTGCTCGACCTTCCCGGAGAATTCCGCGCGCGAGACCGGCCTGCCGTCAAACACGAAGGCGGGCTCGGCGCCTTCGGTGCCGATCAGCGATTGAAGCGAAAATTGGTTGACGCTCATGGCAACCGGACTAACCCGATCGCGCAGACCTGTCTACTTGGTGCCGAACATCCGGTCGCCGGCATCGCCCAGGCCCGGCACGATGTAGCCGTGGTCGTTGAGCCGCTCGTCGATCGCGGCGGTCCAGATCGGCACGTCGGGATGCTCGCTCTGGAACTGCGCGATGCCTTCGGGCGCGGCCAGAAGGCAGACGAAGCGGATGTCGCGGGCGCCGCGCGCCTTGAGCAGGGAGGCGCCGGCGCAGGCCGAGTTGCCGGTCGCCAGCATCGGGTCCATCAGGATCACGGTGCGGTCGGACAGGTCCTGCGGCGCCTTGAAGTAATATTCCACGGCCTGCAATGTCTCGGGGTCGCGGTAGAGCCCGATATGGGCGATGCGCGCCGAGGGCATCAGCGCCAGCATGCCGTCGAGGAAGCCGACGCCGGCGCGCAGGATCGGCGCCAGCGTGAGCTTCTTGCCGGCAATCTTCGGTGCCCGCATCGGCGAGATCGGCGTCTCGATCTCCACCAGCTCCAAAGGCAGATCGCGCGTCACCTCGTAGCCGAGCAGCATCCCGATCTCGTTCAGGATCTCGCGAAAACTCTTGGTCGAGCGGTCCTTCTCCCGCATGAGGGAGAGCTTGTGCTGGACCAGGGGGTGGGCGACGACGTTGACGCTGCTTGTGCTCATGAAACCGATCTACACGGTTCCGTGAAATAGCGCCAGATCGGCCAGATCTTTTCGCGGGGATACGCGGCCTCACGCGGGCATCGCGACGGCGCTACGTACCCAGCTGCTCGCCTCGTAGGCAGCCATGGTCAATTCACGGTCCATCGATGTGCCGGGTTCTAAACTCCCAGCCCGCGTGCCACGAGCGTGATCACGATTGTCAGGACCGCGCCCCAGATCAGGCTCAGCGTCATGGTCAGGATCGTTGTCGTGACCGCCTGCTCCAGATTTCCCTTGAGGAGCTGCATGCTACTTGTCCGTGGCAGGCGCGACGCCGATGCGCAGGCCGAGCAGCAATGCACCCATCACCGCAACCAGGATGGCGATCTTGAGCTCGATCATGTCCGCAGCCTTGCCGCCGCGCGGGCCAGGAGCCGCCTCGCGCCCTCCGCCAGCGCAATCAGCGGATTGCCGCGGTTCTCGATATCGAGCTCGAAGGTCTCGGCGGGAAACACCAGCGCGCATCTTGCGGGCCCACTCTGCCGGTTGGCGAAGTCGACCGCGGAGCTCTTGAACAGGAAGAGACCGCCGATGCGTCCATGCGCCTCGCGCGCGACCCAGAGGCCGGCGCCGTTGCGCCCGATGAAGAAGGCGGGGATGGCGGTGCTGATGACATCCGGGTCGATCGGTCCAAGGCACGCCGCGGACGCGGCGATTGTCGGTCGCTCGGGCTGGCGACGCGCGGCTTGAAGGGCGATCGCGGCCATGGCGGCTTCCTCACACATCTGCAAGGTCATGATGGTCTCCCATGCCGTCAGGCGTGGAGGTGCCAGACATAGATCGCGGTCTTCAGCGCGATCAGCGCTGCGAGCACGCTGCCCATCGAGAGCAGGGTCAGCGCGCTGAGCGCGAGGCGCTTGAGCTGTGCCTTGCGCTCCGGCGAGATCCGTGCGGGGCGTTCGGCCCAGCCAAGGGAGCGCTCAGCGCCATGTGTCAGCATCGACATGTCTGCATTCCTTCGTCAGCGTGGCGGTGGCCGAGGCCGCCGCAATCTGCCTCGTATGATGTCCATCGTTGCGTAGGATTGCGAGATGAGCGCCGAGGCACCAGTATAGGAATGCTATAATGATGCCGACCGTCGCGCCGGCAGCCCTCTGAAGAGACCGGGGTTCCGCTTCGGCCGGGCCTGAGACGGCGCAGGATCCAAATGCGTCATCCCGATCGCTGCGGCAAAGGCGTTCCGCAGCCGCGGTTCATCGATCTGCTTGCAGAAGCATTCCAGCGTCGCTTCCACACTCTGCCGCTGCCCGCTGATGGCCGCACAGAGTTGCGAGCTGGTCCGCCGAAAGAAGTGGAGGGAGTCCCTGGCGCCGCCGCCCAGATGATCGAGGTCCGCCGCGAGCGCGGCGACATTAAGCCTGTCGGACTCATCGAGCGTCACGGCAAATCGCAGCAGCGCGAGCTGCCAGGCGCGGAGCAGCCTGTGAGGCCTTTCGATTGATTGCCGCATGGGGATACCCGGATGCCGTGCGACGCCTCAGGCGCCGACGCGGTCGATCAGCTCCTCGTCGGCGATCGCGGCGAATGCGCGTACCACTTCCCTCTGCGCGGCTGCGTCCAGCGGAACGATCGGAAGCCTTGTGGCGGGCGACATCAGGCCAAGCACGCCGAGTGCACATTTAAGTGCGGCCGGGCTCTCCTTCCCGAGGCAGGCGATCAAGGGGATCAGGCGCCTGTGCAGGTACCGGGCGGATTGCAGCCGGCCCTGCCTGACATGTGAAAAAATCGTGCGGCAGAGATCCGGCGCGATGTTGGCGACCTCCGAGATCGCGCCATCGCCGCCGTCCGCGATGAAGCCGAATGCGGTGGTGTCGTCGCCGGATAGACAGCGGAAGCCGGCAGGCAGGCGGCGGGACAGGCGCATCGGGCGGGTGATGTCGCCGGTCGCATCGCGCAGGCCGACGAACTGGCGCGATTCGACGAGGCGCAGAAGCGTCTCGTCGGCGAGCGGCCGCAGCGTGCGGGAGGGTACGTCGTGCAGGATCACGGGCAGGCCGATCGCGCCGGCAATGGCGCGGAAGTGCGCGAGCATTCCGTCCTGCATCGGCTTGTTGTAGGCGGGCACCACCGACATCACGGCATCGGCGCCGGCGGCCTCCGCGCGCCGCGCGAGTTCGATGGCGTGGCTCGTTGAATTCGACACGGCGCCGGCGATGATCCGCACGCGGCCACGCGCGACATCGACCGCGGTGCGAATGATCAGCGCCTGCTCGGCCGGCGAGAGCGTCGGTGCCTCGCCGGCGGTCTCACACACCACCAGCGCGGGTACGCCGGCTGCGATCTGACGCTCGCAGAGCGCGGCGAACGCCTTCAGGTCGATCGCGTCGGCCGAATCGAACGGCGTCGGCAGGTCCGGTATGAACCCGGTGAACCAGGCGGAGGGTGGGATGAACATGGTTTTTGCCGAGGAACTCAGGCGGCGCGCTTGGGAGCGGCGGCATCGGGCCTGCTGCCCATGTCGAGCTCGATCTCGCGTGGCAGCTCGATGATGGTCTCGGGATGCTGTCCGTTTTCGAACAGCGCATATTTGATGGCCTGGGCGCGGTTGACGAAGAGGCCACCGTAGAGGCCGTTCTGCTGCTGGGCGACCCACTGTCCCCTGTGGTTGCGGCCGATGAAGACGATGGTCGAGGGAGAGCTGCACGAGGGAGGTTCGACGAGTTTCACTTTCGTATTCCTTCCGATTGACGCGGGCGGCGGGTGCGTGTCCCGCGACCACCCGATCAATATCTTTTCAAGCGAATATGATTTCGAGTGAGGCTGCGCGACGATCTCATAGGAAGGTCATAAAGCCCGATGTTCAGGCCAGCTCGTTGACGACCTGAACCAGCGCGAACAGGGCGCCGAAGGCAACGCCCTCGTCCCAATGATTAAGGACGGCACCGAACAGCGGCTCGCGCCTGACGAGGCCGGCGAGGGCGCACAGGATGATCGACATCCAGAGCAGGGCGGAGAGGCTGCGTGCAAAGCCGACGCTGCCGAAGGCTGCAAAGGCGACGAGCAGTGCGATGCGGACGGCAAAGCGCGCGATCAACCGCGTCGGGCTGAGGCCCCGCGACATGTCTGAAGATTGCGGCAAGGCGCGAACCTCCGCTTGGCCTAGCTGAAATTCTCGCAAGCGACCGGCTGATAGAGCGGGTCCGGGGCGGGGCGCACGGTGGGAACGCTCGGCCGCGATACCTCCACGGCCAATGCCTGTACTTCGATGAAGGCCGACAGCAAGGCAAGTGCGAGATCGGCATGCCGGGCTTCGACAGCGGCGTCGAGCCAGTCCGGCAATTCGCGCTCGCGCGACAGCGCGCAATGCCACTCGCCCTCGTCATAGGCGATGCGGCGGACCTGCCACAGCGGCAGCTCGAACTCGATCAGCGCCAGCGCGGCGTCGGTCCAGGCCTCGGCATCGACCAGGCGCATGATGCGCGCACTGCGCTCGCTCCGCCCGCGCGACGGGAAGCGCCGGCAGGCCTGATCGATGATGTCGAGCATCAGCGGACGCGTCATTGCCGGTGCCGCGCGAAGCAGTTGGTTGAGGGAAGGTGGGGCAAGGCGTCGGAGAACGGCGGTCATGTCTGGCCTCCTGGAATTGGCGTCGGTCAGTCGGCCGGCCTCTCCAAGATGGCTGGAAGCGCATTTGAAAACGAGATGGGGACGGGACGGGAGATATAAGGATTTCATAAGTGCACGGAATCTTCCGGATAAGAGCGACAGATCCTCGGCCGCCGTCGCCGCCGAAGGTCGAGGCTTATAGAAGCAGGGCTTTTTGAAAAGACCCTGGCCATGGCCTGCCTTAACAACGGTAGTGAAAGCAACGGTGGCTTGTGTCGCTGCGCTGCCTGCTCGGAACGGCCGCCCGGAATACAGTGTCGGTGCCACATGGCGGACAGCCACGACGTGCCGGCCTTTATGGAATTCATATAACTTCGCCATAGGCCTCATCTCGAAAACCTATGCCGGTGGTGGCACTTCAACACGGTCAAAAGTCCCGGCTGGTGCCGTGGAAATGCTTTGCATTTCCTTCGTTCCACGCGCTCGCCGGACGCCTGAGAAACGGTTGCGTCCGACATAAAGCCGCAACGAGGAGCATTCCCATGATGGACATTCTGATGCTGGCGCTGGGCTTTGGCTTCTTCGCGCTCGCGATCGGCTACACCTACGCCTGCGAACGGCTGTGAGGGAGCGGACCATGACCTTCGATTATTCGCTCGCCGCCGTCGTCTCGCTCGGTCTCCTGTTCTACCTCACTTATGCGCTGCTGCGGCCCGAGCGGTTCTGACCCGTGCTGCTGCTTCTCGAATTGCTGCTCGCGGACGCCGCGCTGGTGGCGTGCCTGCTTGCCCTGATCCTGCCGCTCCTGCGCAGGTCAAACGTCCTAAAGGGTTGATGCCATGACTATGATCGGTTGGCTCCAGATCATTCTCTTTTGCGCGATTATCGTCGCGCTGACAAAACCGCTCGGCGGATACATGACGGCTGTGTTCAACGGCGAGCGGACGTTCCTGTCGCCGGTGCTGCGGCCGATCGAGGCCGGCATCTACTGGTTTTCCGGCGTCGAAGAGAGGCGCGAGCAGCATTGGCTGACCTACACGGTCTCGATGCTGCTGTTCCATGTCGGCGGCTTCCTCATCATCTACGGCGTGATGCGGCTTCAGGCGGTGTTGCCCTTCAACCCGGCCGGGCAGGGCGCGGTCGCCCAGGATCTCTCCTTCAACACCGCGATTTCCTTCATCACCAACACCAACTGGCAGAATTACGGCGGCGAGAGCACGGTATCCTATCTCGTGCAGATGCTCGGCCTGACACACCAGAATTTCCTGTCGGCGGCGACCGGCATCGCGCTCGCGGTGGCCATGATCCGCGGATTCTCGCGCGCCTCGATGCGCACGGTCGGCAATTTCTGGGTCGACGTCACCCGCACGACACTTTACGTGCTGCTGCCGATCTGCGTCGTCTACACGCTGTTCCTGGTCTGGCAGGGCATCCCGCAGACGCTCGGTGATTACGTCGAGGCTACGACGCTCGAAGGCGCCAAGCAGACCATCGCGGTCGGCCCGGTGGCCTCGCAGGTCGCGATCAAGATGCTCGGCACCAATGGCGGCGGCTTCTTCAATGCCAACGCCGCCCATCCCTTCGAGAACCCGACCGCGCTGTCGAATCTTGTGCAGATGCTCTCGATCTTCCTGATCGGCGCGGCCATGACCAATGTGTTCGGCCGCATGGTCGGCAACCAGCGCCAGGGCTGGGCGATCTTCGCGGTGATGGGCGTGCTGTTCATCGCCGGTGTCTCCATCACCTACTGGGCGGAAGCCAACGGCACCTCGATGATGCATGCGCTCGGCCTCACCAGCGGCAACATGGAGGGCAAGGAAGTCCGCTTCGGCATCGTCGCATCCTCGCTGTTCGCCGTGGTGACCACGGCTGCCTCCTGCGGCGCGGTCAACGCCATGCATGACAGCTTCACCGCGCTCGGCGGCATGATCCCGCTGATCAACATGCAGCTCGGCGAAGTCATCATCGGCGGCGTCGGCGCCGGCCTCTATGGCATGCTGCTGTTCGTCGTGCTCGCGATCTTCGTCGCCGGCCTGATGGTCGGCCGCACACCGGAATATGTCGGCAAGAAGATCGAGGCGCGCGAGGTCAAGATGGCGATGCTCGCGATCCTGGTGCTGCCGCTGATGTATCTCGGCTGGACCGCGGTCGGCGTGGTCTATCCGGCGGCGGTCGCCTCCATGGCGAATGCCGGCCCGCATGGCTTCACCGAGGTGCTCTACGCCTTCACCTCGGCGACCGGCAACAACGGCTCGGCCTTCGCGGGCCTCACCGGCAACACGCTGTTCTACAACCTCACGCTCGCGTCCGCGATGTTCGTCGGCCGGTTCTTCATGATCGTTCCGGCGATGGCGATTGCGGGCTCGCTGGCCGCCAAGAAGTCGATCCCGCCGTCGGCGGGCACGTTCCCGACCACGGGTGGGCTGTTCGTCGGCCTCGTCGTGGGCGTGATCCTGATCATCGGCGGCCTGACCTTCTTCCCGGCACTCGCGCTCGGCCCGATCGTCGAGCAACTCGCGATGAACGCCGGCAACGTCTTCTGATTGTTTGGAGTGACCTCCATGGATACGATGAAACTGCAAAAACGTGCCCCGATGTCGGCAATGCTCGATCCCAAGATCGTTCTGCCCGCGATCAGCGCGTCCTTCACCAAGCTCGACCCGCGGCTGATGATCAAGAACCCCGTGATGTTCGTGGTCGAGATCGTGGCCGCGCTCACCACGGTGATCTTCCTGCGCGACCTCGTCGCCGGCGGCGAGAATCTCGGCTTCACCTTCCAGATCATCCTCTGGCTCTGGTTCACGGTGCTGTTCGCCAATTTCGCCGAAGCGGTGGCCGAAGGCCGCGGCAAGGCACAGGCCGAATCGTTGCGCAAGACCCGCACCGAGAGCCAGGCCAAGCTCCTGAGCGGCGCGGGCCAGGCCTTCACGCTGGTGCCGGGCACCAGCCTGAAGGTCGGCGACATCGTGTTGGTCGAGGCAGGTGACGTCATCCCATCCGACGGCGAGGTGATCGAGGGCGTGGCCTCCGTCAACGAAGCCGCCATCACCGGCGAGTCCGCGCCGGTGATCCGCGAGTCCGGCGGCGACCGGTCGGCGGTGACCGGCGGCACGCAGGTGCAGTCCGACTGGATCCGCGTCCGCATTACGGCCGCGCAAGGCTCGACCTTCATCGACCGCATGATCAAGCTGGTCGAGGGCGCCGAGCGGCAGAAGACGCCGAACGAGATCGCGCTCAACATCCTGCTCGCCGGCCTCACCATCATCTTCGTGTTCGCCACCGTCACCATTCCGAGCTATGCGGCTTATGCCGGCGGCTCGATCTCGGTGGTCGTGCTGGTCGCACTGTTCGTGACGCTGATCCCGACCACGATCGGCGCGCTGCTGTCGGCGATCGGTATCGCCGGCATGGACCGCCTGGTCCGCTTCAACGTGCTGGCGATGTCCGGCCGCGCGGTCGAGGCTGCCGGTGACGTCGACACGCTGCTGCTCGACAAGACCGGTACGATCACGCTCGGCAACCGTCAGGCCACCGCGTTCCGTCCTGTGCGCGGCGTCACCGAGCAGGAGCTCGCGGACGCAGCCCAGCTCGCCTCGCTCGCCGACGAGACCCCGGAAGGCCGCTCCATCGTCGTGCTGGCGAAGGAGAAGTATTCTATTCGCAGCCGGGATATGGCCGAGCTTGGCGCCACCTTCATTCCGTTCACGGCACAAACCCGCATGAGCGGTGTCGATGCCGGCGGCTCGTCGGTGCGCAAGGGCGCGGTCGATGCCATGCTCAACTATGTCGGCGGCGGTGCGCCGCTGGCCGTTGCCTCCGGCAACACCGCGCGCGCCATCCAGCCTGCAGTGCTTTCCGACGCCGGCCGTGAAGTCCAGACCATTGCCGACGAGATCTCGAAAGCAGGCGGAACGCCGCTTGCGGTCGCCAAGGACGGCAAGCTGCTCGGCGTCATCCAGCTCAAGGACATCGTCAAGGGCGGCATCCGCGAGCGCTTCGCAGAACTGCGCCGCATGGGCATCCGCACCATCATGATCACCGGCGACAACCCGATGACAGCCGCTGCGATCGCGGCGGAGGCGGGCGTCGATGACTTCCTCGCGCAGGCAACGCCCGAGGACAAGCTGAAGCTGATCCGCGACGAGCAGGCCAAGGGCAAGCTGGTCGCCATGTGCGGCGACGGCACCAACGACGCGCCCGCGCTCGCCCAGGCCGACGTCGGCGTCGCCATGAACACCGGCACCCAGGCCGCCCGCGAGGCCGGCAACATGGTCGACCTCGATTCCAACCCGACCAAGCTGATCGAGGTGGTCGAGATCGGCAAGCAGCTGCTGATGACGCGCGGCGCGCTGACCACGTTCTCGATCGCCAACGACGTCGCAAAGTATTTTGCGATCATCCCGGCGATGTTCCTGGCGTTCTACCCGCAGCTCAACGTGCTCAACGTCATGAACCTGTCGAGCCCGCAGAGCGCCATCCTGTCGGCGATCATCTTCAACGCGCTGGTCATCATCGCGCTGATCCCGCTGGCGCTGAAGGGCGTGGCCTATCGCGCGGTCGGTGCCGGCGCATTGCTGAGGCGCAACCTCCTGATCTACGGCCTCGGCGGCATCGTGATTCCCTTCATCGGCATCAAGGCGATCGACCTCGTCGTCACCGCCTTGCATCTGGCTTGATCGTCGCCGCGGGGCGCACCGCGCCCCGCGCAGTGACGAAAGATTTGGAGACCTAACATGCTCAGAGAAATTCGCCCCGCCATCGTCCTGCTGCTGGTGCTCACCGCCATCACCGGCCTGGCCTATCCGCTCGCAATGACCGCTATTGCCGGTGCGATCTTCCCCTCACAGGCGCAGGGCAGCCTGATCGAGCGGGACGGCAAGGTGATCGGCTCCGCCCTGATCGGGCAGGAGTTCAAGGAGGACAAATATTTCCACGGCCGCCTTTCGGCGACTTTGGCGCCGGACCCGAATGATTCGACCAAGACGGTGTCGGCGCCCTACAACGCGGCCAACTCGGGCGGCTCCAACCTTGGCCCGACCAGCAAGGCGCTGGCCGACCGGCTCAAGGAGGATGTGGACAAGTTGAAGGCTGAAAATCCGAACGCCGCCGTGCCGGTCGACCTGGTCACCACCTCGGCCAGCGGCCTCGACCCGGACATCTCGCCGGAAGCGGCTGAATTTCAGGTGCCGCGGGTGGCGAAGGCGCGGAATCTGCCGGACGCTCAGGTCAAGCAGCTCGTGGCCTCCAACACCCAGGGCCGTTTGCTCGGCCTGATTGGCGAACCGCGGGTTAACGTTCTGGCACTGAACCTCGCGCTCGATCGCGCCACCGCGAAGTAGCGGTCTAGGCTGGGGGCGGGCGGATGATTATATTGGCCTGATGGTCCGAGAGCGCCGCGATCCCGAACAACGTCCGTCCCCTGAGGCGCTGCTTGAAGCCGCGCGCCGGGAGGAGAGCGCGAGCGGCAAGCTGAAGATCTTCGTCGGCGCCGCCCCCGGCGTCGGCAAGACCTACGAGATGCTGCAAAGCGCCCATGCCAGGCGCAAGGCGGGCATCGACGTGGTGGTCGGCTTTGTCGAGACCCATGGCCGCGCCGAGACCGAGGCGCTGGTGCGCGGGCTCGAGGTGGTGCCGCGCAAGAGGTTCGACTACCGCGGCCAGAGCGTCGAGGAGATGGACCTCGATGCCGTGATCGAGCGCCGCCCTCGAATCGCGCTGGTTGACGAGCTCGCTCACACGAATGCCGCCGGCAGCCGCCATCCCAAGCGCTATCTCGACGTCGAGGAGCTGTTGTCCCACGGCATCGACGTCTACACCGCCGTCAACATCCAGCATATCGAGAGCCTGAACGACGTCGTCGCCCAGATCACCCATGTGCGGGTGCGCGAGACCGTGCCCGACTCGGTATTCGACCGCGCCGATGCGATCGAGCTGATCGACCTCACGCCCGACGATTTGATCCAGCGGCTGCGGGAGGGCAAGGTCTATGTGCCCAAGCAGGCCGAGCGGGCGCTGGAGCACTATTTCTCGCCGGGCAATCTGACCGCGCTGCGCGAACTGGCGCTGCGGCGTACGGCCGAGCGGGTCGACGAGCAGCTTCTCAATCACATGCAGGCGAATGCCATCGCCGGCCCCTGGGCCGCGGGCGAGCGCATCCTCGTCTGCATCAGCGAGGATCCGCGCGCGGCCGGGCTCGTCCGCTACACCAAGCGGCTAGCCGACCGGCTGCATGCGCAATTCACCGCGATCTCGATCGAGACCCGGCGGTCGCTCCAGCTTTCGGACGAGGAGCGCGATCGTCTCGCCGATACGCTGCGGCTTGCCGAATCGCTGGGCGGTGAAGCGCTGACCATCCCCGCTGTCGGCCGCCGCATCGCCGACGACGTCATCAACTTCGCGCAAGGCAACAACGTCACCCAGATCGTGATCGGGAAATCGACGCGCTCGCGGTGGTTCGAACTGACGCGCGGCTCCGTCGTGCATGATCTCGTGCGCAGTTCCGGCAATATCAGCGTTCACGTCATTCCCGGCGATGAGCTCGCGGCCGAGCCGGCGCCGAAGACGGCGGTTCAGACGGCGGCACGGGCAGAGGCGTTTGATGCACGTCCCTACTTGAAGGCGCTCGGGATCACCGCGCTCGGCCTTGCCGCAGCGGTGGCCATCAAGCCGTATTTCGGCATCGAAAACGTCGACCTGATGTTCCTGACCGCGGTTGTCGCCGTGGCTGTTCGCTACGGGTTGTGGCCGTCGCTCCTTGCGAGCGTCGCGGCGTCGCTGGCGTACAACTTCTTCTTCCTGCCGCCGGTCTACACTTTCACGATTACCGACCCGACCAATGTCGCGGCGTTCTTCTTTTTCATGTTGATCGCGTTCGTGGTGTCGAACGTCGCCGGGCGGGTGCGCACGCAGGCGGACACCGCGCTCGGCCGCATCCGCACGACCGAGCAGCTCTATGCGTTCAGCCGCAAGCTCACGGGCACCGGGACGCTCGACGACGTGCTCTGGGCAACTGCCTATCAAACTGCGCTGATGCTGAAGGTTCGCGTGGTCCTGCTGCTGCCGGAGGAAGGCCTGCTCACGGTGAAGTCCGGCTATCCGCCCGAGGACCAGATCGACCAGGCCGATCTCGCCGCCGCCAATTGGGCCTGGAGCAATGATCGTCCCGCCGGCCGCGGCTCGGACACGCTGCCCGGTGCCAAACGGCTGTTCCTGCCGATGCGCACCGGGCGTGGTCCGATCGGCGTCATCGGTATCGACAATGATCGCACCGGTCCGCTGCTGACCCCGGACCAGCGCCGGCTGCTCGATGCACTCGTCGACCAGGGCGCACTGGCAATCGAGCGCGTGCTGCTGGTCGAGGACGTGGATCGCGTCAAGCGCACCGTCGAATCCGAGCGGTTGCGCTCCGCGCTGCTGACATCGATCTCGCACGATCTCAAGACGCCGCTGGCCTCCGTGCTCGGCGCGGCCTCGACCATGCGCGATCTCGCCGGTGCCTTGTCCGACACCGAGAAGCGCGATCTGCTCGCCACCGTGATCGACGAGTCCGAGCGCCTCAACCGCTTCATCGCCAATCTGCTCGACATGACAAAGCTCGAATCCGGCGCCATCGTGCCCAACGCGGCACTGCACGATCTCGGCGAGATCGTCGGCAGCGCGCTGCGGCGTGCGAGCAAGATATTGACGGCGCACAAAGTGGAGCTGGTGCTGGCCGCCGATCTGCCGATGCTTCAGCTCGATGCCGTGCTGTTCGAGCAAGTGCTGTTCAATCTGCTCGACAATGCCGCGAAATATTCGCTGCCCGATACAACGATCTCGATCCGCAGCCGGCGCGAGGGAAATCATGTTGTGCTAGAAATCGCCGATCAGGGTGGCGGCATTCCGCCTGACGAGCTCGAGAGCGTGTTCGACAAGTTCTATCGCGTGCAGAAGGGCGACCATGTCCGTCCCGGCACCGGGCTGGGGCTCGCCATCTCCCGCGGCTTCGTCGAGGCGATGCAGGGCACGATCTCGGCCGCCAACCGCGGCGACCGCAGCGGCGCGATCCTCACCATCCGGCTGCCCGTTCCGGCACGGACCCACGCATTGGATACAGCCGCATGAGTGCCGCCCCGATCAAGGTTCTGGTCATCGACGACGAGCCGCCAATCCGAAAATTGCTGCGGATGGGACTCTCGACGCAGGGCTACGAGATCCTGGAAGCGTCGAACGGAAAGACCGCGCTCGAGAAGCTCGCGGAAGAACCCGCGCTGATCATTCTCGATCTCGGCCTGCCGGACATCCAGGGCCACGAATTGCTGCGCACCATCCGCGGCCGCAACGAAGGCGTGCCGATCGTGGTGCTGTCGAGCCGCGGCGACGAGGCCGGCAAGGTGCAGGCGCTCGATCTCGGCGCCGACGATTACCTGACAAAGCCGTTCGGCATGGACGAGCTGTTGGCGCGCCTGCGTGCGGCGCTGCGGCACCAGCTCCAGGTCAAGGGCGAGCGTCCGGTGTTCCGCACCGGCGATCTCTCGGTTGATCTCGTGCGCCGCATCGTCAAGGTCGGCGAGCGCGAGATAAAGCTGTCACCGAAGGAGTACGATCTCTTGCGCGTGCTGGTGCAGCACGCCGGCAAGGTGCTGACCCATCGTTTCCTGCTCAAGGAGCTCTGGGACGAGCTCACCGACGCGCAATATCTGCGCGTCTATGTCCGCCAGCTCCGCCAGAAGATCGAAGCCGATCCCGAACGCCCGCAATATGTGCTGACGGAGACCGGGATCGGGTACCGGCTGAAGGCGGGGGATTAGCTTTCGATCCTCATCCTGAGGAGCGCGGAACGAGCGTCTCGAAGGATGAAGGCCCGGCTGCGGCAGCGAGGCCTGCATGGTTCGAGACGGCGCTTCGCGCCTCCTCACCATGAGGGCAGAGAGTGGGGCGCGCGGCGAAATCACCCCGCCTTCCTCTGCCGCGTCGTCGAGCGCTGCGTCTTCTTCGCGTTGCGCGGGCGGCCGGTGGCACGACGCGCATGGGACTTCGCCACCGCCTTCTTCCCACCGCGTCCCTTCAGGCTCTGCTTCAGCGCGTCCATCAAGCTGACGACGTTGCTCGGGCGCTCGTCGCGCTCCGGCAGCTCGATTGTCTTGCCGCTGGCCTTGCGCTTCACCAGCGCCTTCAGCGCGGTCTCGTACTCATCCTTGAACTTGCTCGGGTCGAAATGCGCGGCCTTGGTCTGCAGGATGTGGCCGGCGAGCTCGACCATGTCCTTGGTGATCTTGGGGCTCTTGATGCCGTCGAAGAACTGGTCCTCGTCGCGAAGCTCATAGGGGAAGCGCAACGTGGTGCCGAGCAGGCCCTTGCCGAGCGGTTCGATCGCGATGATGTGCTCGCGGTTGGTGAGCACGATCTTGGCGAGCGCCACGCGGTCCTGGTCCTTCATGGCGTCGCGGATCACGGCGAAGGCATCGACCGCAGCCTTGCCGTCGGGCGCGATATAATAGGGATGATTGAGATAGCGCTGGTCGATCTCGTCGCTCGGCACGAAACTCTCGATGTCGATGGTGTGGTTGCTTTCGATCTGGACCGCCTCGAGCTCCTCCGGCTCGATCTCGACATATTTGCCCTTGCGCAGCTCATAGCCGCGCCCCTTCTGGCCGCTCTCGACCACGTCGCCGGTCCCGGAGTCCACCATCTGCTGCTTGAGCCGGTTTCCGGTCTCGCGGTTGATCATGTGAAACCGCGTCTTCTCGGCCGCGGTGGTCGCCGGATAAAGCGCGACCGGGCAACTGACCAGCGAGAGCTTTAACGTTCCCTTCCAATAGGCGCGCGGGGCCATTCCGTTCTCCAGCGTTTCAAGGCATTTTGGAACCCCAACAGCCCCATCGGGTTTTGGTTCCGGGTGGGACTTCCGCCGTGATAGGCTTCAACGCCGAAAGAGAATGCGGGACCGGTCGTGCTGCGAAAACTCTCCACCTACCGACAGAAACGCGATTTCGAGAAGACACCGGAGCCGTCGGGCAAGACCGCGGTGGCGCCATCGGCGCAGCGGCGCTTCGTGATCCAGAAGCACGATGCGACGCGACTGCACTATGATCTGCGGCTCGAGTTCGACGGCGTGTTCAAGTCGTGGGCGGTCACCAAGGGACCCTCGCTCGATCCGCATGACAAGCGGCTGGCGGTCGAGGTCGAGGACCATCCGCTCGACTATGGCGATTTCGAAGGCACGATTCCGGACGGGCAGTATGGCGGCGGCACGGTCATGCTCTGGGACCGCGGCACCTGGGAGTCCGAGGATCCCGAGCGCGGCTTCCAAAAGGGCGACCTCAAGTTCACGCTCCACGGCGACAAGCTGCATGGAAGCTGGGTGCTGGTGCGGATGAGGCATGACCGCACCGGCGGCAAGCGCACCAACTGGCTCCTGATCAAGCATCGCGACGAATATGCCAGCGAGAGCGACGACATTCTCAGCGAGGACAAGTCGGTGGCCTCCGGCCGCGCGATGGCAGAGATCGCCGATGGCAAGGGTCGCGCGCCAAAACCGTTCATGTTGGCGAAGGGTGCCAAGGTCAAGGCCGATGCGGTCTGGCAGTCCAATCGTGTCGAGGAGCCGAAAGGGCGCACCGTCAGGCCGGCGCCCGGTGCGACGTTGAAGCGCGGGACGGGCGCAAAGACGAAAGCGACGACCGCGACAAGCGCGAAAAGAGTCTCAGAGATGCCGGACTTCGTCGCGCCGCAGCTCTGCACCCCGGTCGAGCGGCCGCCGGCGGCCGACGGCTGGTGCCACGAGATCAAGTTCGACGGCTATCGCGTCCAGCTCCGCGTCGAGGACGGCGAGGCGACGCTGAAGACGCGCAAGGGCCTCGACTGGACCGACAAGTTCGCAGCCATCGCGAAGGAGGCGGGCGAGCTTCCCGACGCCATGATTGACGGCGAGATCGTCGCGCTCGATCACAACGGCGCACCGAATTTCTCCTCGCTCCAGGCCGCGCTGTCGGACGGCAAGACCGAGGACCTGATCTTCTTTGCCTTCGACCTCCTGTTCGCCGAGGGGCTCGATTGCCGGCGCCTGCCACTTGGCGAGCGCAAGGACCGCCTCAGGCAACTCCTGGAAGCAGGCAAGAAGAAATCGAGCCAAATCCGCTATGTCGAGCATTTCGAGAGCAGCGGCGATGCCGTGCTGCAATCGGCCTGCAAGCTCGAGCTCGAAGGCGTGGTGTCGAAGAAGCTCGATGCGCCTTACCGGTCGGGGCGAACGGAAAGCTGGACCAAGGCCAAATGCCGCGCCGGCCATGAGGTCGTGATCGGCGGCTGGAAGACCACCAACGGCAAATTCCGCTCGCTGATGGCCGGCGTGCACCGCGGCGATCATCTTGCCTTCGTCGGCATGGTCGGCACCGGCTTCGGCGCGGACACGGTCAGGCGCATCATGCCGTCCTTGAAAGCCATGGAGGCCAGGCAAAGCCCCTTCGGCGGCAAGAACGCGCCGAAAAAGACGCGCGACGTGCACTGGCTGAAGCCGGAGCTCGTCGCCGAGATCGAGTTCGCCGGGTTCACCGCCGACGGCAATATCCGCCAGGCCGCCTTCAAGGGCCTGCGGCAGGACAAGCCGGCCGAGGAGGTCGAGGCGGAAACACCCGTCGATACCGAACTCGCAAAACCCTCGACCAGGAAGCCTGCTGTGCCGAAGGCAGGCAAGCGGAAGGATGCCGGTACGGCCGAGGTGATCGGTGTCGTCATCTCGAAGCCGGACAAGGAGCTGTGGCCGGATGGCGGCGACGGCGCGGGCGTCACAAAGCTCGATCTCGCGCGCTATTTCGAGGCCGTCGGCGCCTGGATGATCGAGCACATCAAGGGCCGGCCCTGTTCGATCGTGCGTGCGCCTGACGGCATCGGCGGCGAAAAATTCTTCCAGCGCCATGCCATGCAGGGCACGTCGAACCTGCTGGAGCTCGCAAAGGTCTCGGGCGATCGCAAGCCGTACCTGCAGATCGATCGCGTCGAGGGGCTCGCCGCGGTCGCGCAGATCGGCGGCGTCGAGCTGCATCCCTGGAATTGTGCCCCGGACGCCTACGATACGCCGGGCCGGCTGGTGTTCGATCTCGATCCCGCGCCGGACGTCAAATTCGCCGATGTCGTGGACGCCGCCAAGGAGATGCGGCAGCGCCTCACCGACGTCGGCATGGAGAGCTTTTGCAAGACCACCGGCGGCAAGGGCCTGCACGTGGTGGTGCCGCTGCTCCATGGCGCGCGCGACAAGGTGAGCTGGAAGGAGGCCAAGGCGTTCGCGCAAGGCGTTTGCCAGTGGATGGCCGACGACGATCCCGAGCGCTATCTGCTCAACATGTCGAAGAAGCTGCGCAACGGAAAGATCTTCCTGGATTATTTGCGCAACGATCGCCTGTCGACGGCGGTAGCTCCGCTGTCACCCCGTGCGCGCGATGGCGCGACCGTGTCGATGCCTGTGACGTGGGCGCAGGTGAAGGGCGATCTCGATCCGAAGCGGTACACGGTGCGGACGGTGCCGGGTCTGCTGGCGCGCTCGAAGGCCTGGGATGGCTATGACGACGCGGCCACATCGATCACTGCGGCGGCGAAGAAGCTCGCGGGGAAGAAGAAGTAGGGTGGGCAAAGCGAAGCGTGCCCACCAGCTTTCTTATTGCGGCGAAGAGGTGGGCACGGCGCGTTGCGCCTTTGCCCACCCTACGAGGCCGCTACAGCTCCTTGCGCTAGATCCGTCCGAGCAACAGCAGGATCAGCAGGATGACGATGACGAGCCCGAGGCCGCCGCCGCCGTAATAGCCGGTGCCGTAGAACGGGCCGCCGCCGATGCCGCTGAAGCCGCCGAGCAGCGCGATGACCAAAATGATCAGAATGATCGTACCGATAGACATGCTAGTCTCCTCCAGCCCTTTGTTGAAAGGGTCGTTTGCACCTGTCCCGTGGTGCGAGGGCAACTTGCCGCAGGTTCTATAGTTCCCACGATGAAACACGGCGAACGGGGCCAACTTGCATGGAACCTTTGCCAGTCCAGGCGGCATGACTATGTGAGGATCAGTCACCACAGGGCAGCGCCATGTCAGCACCGCTTGTCGTCTCCATTCCGCATCGTCTCGGCCGCGAGGAAGCCGTGCGCCGGCTCAAGACCGGGCTCGGCCGCGCCGCAGCCAGCATTCCCGTGATGCAGGTCGAGGAGGAGCGCTGGAACGGCGACAGCATGAATTTTCGCATCCGCGCGCTCGGGCAGATCGCGAGCGGTCAGGTCGATGTCGCCGACGACCACGTCAAGGTTGAGGTGGTGCTGCCGTGGCTGTTGCAGCGCTTCGCCGAGATGGCGCAGGCGACCATCCGCAAGCGCGGGCAGCTGCTGCTGACCAAGGACGGGGGCAAGTAGCCGTCAGCTACGAGCGCGCTGTTGCCTGGGTCTCGCCGTGCTTGCGGCGCGTGCTTCGATGACCGCAGCGGGAATATCCCGGAAGGCTTGCGCAAGCGGCAATTGATTGCCGGCAAAGCCCGGCCCGGTGTAGCCGGTGATGTCGATCGTCGCGTCAACACCCTCGAACGCGGGCCATTGTCGGCCCTCTTGCGTGAACGGCGCAAACTGGCGCCCGACCACGACGATCGCAGCCGTGCGGCCGTGTCGGCGGACAAAGGCAATGACGTGGTGTGCGTGCGCGCCCTGGACCTGCAGTGGCTGATACTCGCCCTGCGCGAACACATCGGCGAGTTCGTTGCGCAGTTTGAGCAGGTGCCGCGTCCAGGCCAGCTTGAGCTGGCCATTCGGCCAGGTCTTGATCAGCCCGCGCCAGTCCGGCGCATCCAGTGACGTCAGCGCCGTCTGCCGCGCGGCAAAGTCCACCGGGCGGCGGTTGTCGGGATCGACCAGCGACAGGTCCCAGTATTCGGTGCCCTGGTAGAAGTCCGGCACGCCGGGCAGCATCGCCTTGAGCGTGAGCTGGCTCAGCGAATCCAAGGCGCCGAGCAGCGCGACACGGCGTGCCAGGGTTTGCAGCGCCTCCGGGAACTCGCTGGACTGCGCTGGATCGAGGATCTTCCCGATGAAGCTCGCGACGCCGTTCTCATAGGCCTCGTGCGGGTTGAGCCAGCTGGTCTCCTCCTTGCCCTCGCGCGCGGCCTTGAGCGCATAGGCCTGGATGCGCTCGACGAAGCCGGCATCGGCTGTCTCCTCAAGCGGCCAGGCGCCGAGCAGGGTCTGATAGAGCATGTATTCGAACGTCGCCGACGGCGCGCGCAGATTGCCGTCGAGCGCGAGGTGCGGCGCGTTCAGCACCTTCCAGCGTGCCACCGCGCTGGTCCATTCGCCGGGAATCTCGCTGAGCGCCGCGATGCGCGCGCGGGCATCCTCGCCGCGCTTGGTGTCGTGGGTCGCGGTCGCCGTCATCCCTTGCGGCCATTCGTTGGCACGCGCGCGCATGGCCTCATGGAAGGCAGGTATCGTGAGGCCATTGCTCGCGGGGTCGCCGCCGACCTCGTTCAGGGCGAGCAGCCGGTGGAATTGATAGAACGCGGTGTCCTCCAGCGACTTCGCCATCATCGGTCCCGTGAACTGCTGCACCTTCAGCGCGAAACGGCGCACCCGCGGGGCGCTGTGCGGGGGACGGCCGGGTTTGAGCAGGTCCATGGTCAGCGCGTCGCGCAGGAAGTCGAAGATGCCTTCATCCGCGGCGAACCATTCCGCGCGGGCCCGCTCGATGGTGTCGTCGATCAGCTTGCGGTCGAGCGCGGTCGGGCCGCTATGCGTCAAATAGGTGCGATAGACCGGGAAGTGCAGCACGTACAATTCGAGTGCCTGCCGCAGGCTGTCGGCGGAGAAGTCGCGGGTCGAGTAATGCCCGTTGGCGATGCGCGCGAGCAGGCGGGTCAGCACGGTGAATTCGCTGGTCAGCAGCGTCTCCAGCACGCGCCGCTTGGCGTCCTTGACGTAAGGAGCCAGCCGCGGCGGACGGTTGCTGATCTGCCGCCAGGTCTCGTTCAGCGCCTCCAGCCCTTTCGCGTCGACCAGAACCTGAGTGATGACATTCATCCACTCATAGCCCGTGGTGCCCTGAACGCCGGCAAAATGCGGCAGGCGCTCGTGCTCGCACAGGATCTTCTCAATCACGGTATAGAACGGCTTTGTGTTGCCTTGCGCGTCGCGCACCAGCCGGCGCAGCCGCTGACAATATTGTGCAGGATCGCGCAGGCCGTCGATGTGATCGAGGCGGATGCCTTGCAGCTTGCCGTCGGCAATGAGCTGCTTCACCAGCCGGTGCGTGGCGGCGAACGTGCTCGCGTCCTCGACGCGCAGGCCCGCAAGCCCGTTGACGTCGAAGAAGCGGCGATAGTTGATGTCGCTGGAGGCAAGCCGCCAGTGCCCGAGCTTGTAGTGCTGGCGCTCCAGCAGATGATGCAGCGCCAGCGTCTGCGCCGGACGATCCTTGGCGGAACGATAGGCGGGGAGGCCGCGCTCGATGATGTCGGCGCTGCCGGCGATCTCCTTGAGCTCCGCCTTGAAGCCGGGCGCTTCCCTGCGGTTGGGACGACGCAACCCCGTGTAGCGGGCCGCGAGCGCGAGCAGGCGCTTGCCGGCCTCGGTCTCGGCGGCGTCGGCTTCCTTCACGATCACGCGCAGCATTTCGCCATAGCGTTCCGGTGCGATCGGCAGGCGATGCTCGAAATACCAGGCGGAAAAACTGCCTTCATCGGCATCGTAGCGCAGCTCGATGTCGCCGCGCTCCAGCGCCTCGCCATAGGGCGAGCCGAGGATCGGCAGCAGCACGCCGCCCCGGGCGCGATAGGCCAGTTGATCCCAGTCGATGTCGAAGGAAACCGCATGCGGCGAGGCCTGGCCCCATTCCAGCACGTCGAGCCACCAGGGATTGTCGGCAAAGTGCACGCCGACATGGTTCGGCACGAAGTCGATGATGAGGCCGAGGTCGTGCTGCGTGAGGGCATCGCTCAATCGAGCAAAGCCGGCCTCGCCGCCGAGCTCGGGATTGAACTGGCTGTGGTCGACGGTGTCGTAGCCGTGGGTCGAGCCCTTGCGCGCCTTCATCACCGGCGAGGCGTAGAGATGCGTGATCCCGAGTGCCTTGAGGTAAGGCACGACCGCGGCGGCCTTGTCGAAGTCGAAATCCGCGGTGAGCTGAAGCCGATAGGTCGCAAGAGGAATGGCAGGAGGCATGCTAACCTCCGAGATGCCAGATCACCGACCAGGGTGGGAGCCGATCGCCGCTGACGGAGCCCCAGATCGGCGTGCCTGTCGCGTCGCTGGGACGTGCGATGTCCTTGTCCGAGAGATTGGCGGTCAGGCGCAACCTCGCGCCGTCGCCCATGCGCCAATGTGCGGTGAGCAGGCCGCTATCGGCCGTCGCGGCATCGCCGAACCTCGCACCCTTCAGGCGCGGTGCGATCTCCTTGTGACGCAGCGCGAGCAGCTCCCGCACCAGCGCCAGCCGCGCATCCTGCCCCGGCGTGTGGCCGGTCCAATCCAGCACGGCCGATTGCAGCGTTTTGGGATCGAGCGGATCGGGGACCTCGTCGCCGTATTTCTCGGAGGCCCAGGCATATTCCTGCTTGCGGCCCTTGCGCACGGCATCGGCAAGGCCACCCTGGAAATCGCAGAAGAACGGGAAGGGCACCGTGGAGCCCCATTCCTCGCCCTGGAACAGCATCGGCACCATCGGTGCGAGCAGGGTCACCACGAGCGCGGCTTCGATCTGCCGCGGTGATGCCAGGCTCTCGAGCCGGTCCCCCAATGGGCGATTGCCGATCTGGTCGTGGTTTTGCAGGAAGTTGACGAAGGTCGCCGGCGGCAGCTCGCCGCTCGCCTCGCCGCGCGGCTTCTTGCCCCAGAACTCCGAGGTCTCGCCCTGGTAGACGAAGCCCGAGGCGAGCGCGCGCGCAAGATCCATGCGCGGCGTCTGGTAGTCGGCGTAATAGCCCGCGAGCTCGCCGGTCAGCATCACGTGCCAGACGTGGTGATAATCGTCGTTCCACTGCGCGCGATATTTGCCGTTGGGCGGATCCTGCGCGGCATCGAGCAGGCTGGCGCGGTTGTCGCCGTTCTCCAGCACGAGATGGATATGCCGTCCGGTGGCCTTGGCAAGCTCGCCGGCGGCGACGCTGAGATCCTGCAACATCGACTGCTCGCCCGGGATCGCCATGATGTGATTGGCGGCATCCAGTCTCAGGCCATCGAAGCGGTAGTCGGTGAGCCAGGACAGCGCGTTCTCGACCGCGAAGGCCCGGACCTGCGGCACGCGATAATCGATCGCGCTGCCCCATGGCGTATGCGCATCGGTGAAGAAGGCCGGCGCATAGCGGCCGAGATAATTCCCCTCGGGGCCGAAATGATTGTAGACGACGTCGAGGAACACCATCAGCCCGCGCAGATGCGCCTCGTCGATCAGTGTCTTCAGGTCCTCGGGCCGGCCATAGGCGCTGTCGGGCGCGTACCACAGCACGCCGTCATAGCCCCAGCCGCGGCGGCCGGCGAAATCGGCCAGCGGCATCAATTCCAGCGCGGTGATCCCGGTCGCAACGAGATGATCGAGCTTGTCGATCATGGCGCGGTAGGTGCCCTCAGGCGTGAAGGTGCCGACATGGGTCTCGATCAGCACCGTCTCTTCCCAGGGACGTCCGCGCCAATCGCGCGCGCGCCACGCGAAGGCATCATGATCGACGACTTCGCTCGGGCCAAAAACGTCCTCCGGCTGGAAGGCCGATGCGGGATCGGGCACGTCGATCTCGTCGTCGATCCTGAACTGGTAGGGACTGCCGACGGGCAGGCCGGCAATCTCGGCGACATACCAGCCATCCTGCCGGCGCTGCATCGCGTGCCGTCTGTCGAGCAGGAGATCGACTCGGCGAGCACCGGGCGCCCACAGCCGGAACGACACGCCGTCCTTGGTCGGCCTCGCCCCGAAGGATGGTCTCATAGCGCCCCCGCGAAGGCGAGCACGGAGCGCGGCGGCGCCTTGCTGTCGCTTCCGGGCTGCAGATCAACACTGTTCGGCCTGGCATCAGTGGTGTTCAGGATCTGCTGCCAGCTTTTGTACTCGGCCATTTTGGGCAATTTGAATGCGATCTCTTCGGGGGCGGCGTTCAGTACGATAAAGATCGCGGCGCTCCCCGGTTCCATCGGCCCCATCACATACGAGAGGAACCGCCCTTCCGGGAATTTCCAGTCGTTCTCCGTCATCTCGTCGCCGGCAGGCGTCAGCCACAGCGCGCCGTAGGAGACGCCGTCCTTGGGCCGGCCGTCGAGCCAGCGATGGCTGCGAAGCTGCGAGAACCGGCGGCGGATCTCGGCGAGCCCGGCGACGAAATCGATCATGTCGTCGCCATCCTTGCCGAGATTGTCCCAGCCGACCCAGCCGACCTCGTTGTCCTGGCAATAGGCGTTGTTGTTGCCGGACTGCGAATTGCCGACCTCGTCGCCTGCCAGGATCAGCGGAACGCCCTGCGCCAGCATCAGGCAGGCCAGCACGTTCTTGCGAAGCTGCCGCCGCAGCCCGAGAATCCCGGGATCGTCGGTCGGACCCTCGACACCGCAATTGTTGCTGTGGTTGTCGCTGGAGCCGTCGCGATTGTCCTCGCCATTGGCCTCGTTGTGCTTCTCGTTGTAGCTGAAGAGGTCGGCGAGCGTGAAGCCGTCATGCACGGTGATGTGGTTGATGCCGGCGCGCGGCCGCCGTCCGTCATGGTTGAACAGGTCGGATGACGCCGTCATGCGGCTCGAGATGTCGCCGATCAGGCTGCCTTCACCGCTCCAGTAGCGGCGCATGGCGCTGCGATACCGATCGTTCCACTCCGACCATTGGGAAGGGAATGCGCCAACCTGGTAGCCGCCGAGCCCGAGATCCCAGGGTTCGGCGACGAGCTTCACCGCCGCCAGCACCGGGTCCTGCCGGATCGCCGTCAGGAACGAGCTGCCGCGATCATAGCCGTTCGGTCCGCGCGCGAGCGTGGTGGCGAGGTCGAAGCGGAAGCCGTCGACATGGCAGACCTCGACCCAGTAGCGCAGCGAATCCATCACCATCTGGAGCACGCGCGGATGGGTGAGGTTCACCGACGAGCCGCAGCCGGTGAAGTCGTCGTAATAGCGCGGGTTCTCGCGGTTCAGCCAGTAATAGGAGGCATTGTCGATGCCGCGGTAGCACAGGGTCGGACCGAGATGATTGCCTTCGGCCGTGTGGTTGTAGACGACGTCGAGCATCACCTCGATGCCGGCATCGTGCAGGCGCGCGACCGTGGTGCGGAAGGAATCGAGCGCATTGTCCTGGGCGTAGCGCGGTTCGGGCGCGAAGAAGGACAGCGTGTTGTAGCCCCAGTAGTTGACGAGCTTCTTCTCGACCAGAATGCGGTCGTCGATGAAGCTGTGGATCGGAAGCAGCTCGACGGTGGTGACGCCGAGCGTTTTCAAATGCTCGATCATCGCCGGCGACGACAGGCCGCCATAGGTGCCGCGCAAATTCGGCGGCACGTCGTCGCGCTTCTGCGTCAGACCCTTGACGTGGGCCTCGTAGATGATGGTGTCTTCCCAGGGGATGTTCGGCCTGATCTCGCGGCGGCCCCAGTTGAAGGTCTCGTCGACGACGACCGCCTTGGGCATGCCGCGCGCGTTGTCGCGCCGGTCGAAGGAGAGGTCCTCGCGCGGCGAACCGGTGCGATAGGCGAAATGGGCATCGCTCCAGACCAGCCGCCCGGCGAGCCGTTTGGCGTAGGGGTCGAGCAGCAGCTTGTTGGCGTTGAAGCGGTGGCCGTGCTCGGGCTCGTAGGGGCCGTGCACGCGATAGCCGTAGAGCTGGCCCGGCGAGATGTCGTTGAGATAGCCGTGCCAGACGTCCTCGGTCCGCTCGGGCAGCTCGACACGCTCGAGTTCGCGCCTTCCCTGCGTGTCGAACAGGCACAGCTCGACTTTCTGCGCATTGGCGGAGAACAGCGCGAAATTGGTGCCGCGTCCGTCCCAGCTTGCGCCGAGGCGTGCGGGCGATCCGGCAGTCAGGCGCATCGGTCAGCTTTCCGGAACGAGGAAGATCGCGGCGAGCGGCGGAACGGTGAGGCGAAGCTCGGGCGCCTTGCCGCCAGCGGCATGAACCTCGCCGATGTTTCCGACATCGGTGCCGCCGTAATGGGCGGAGTCCGAATTGAACACCTCTTTCCACTTGCCGGCAAAGGGCACGGGGACGCGATAGTTGCGATAGACGTTGGGTGAGAAGTTGATGATCACGAGACACCGTGCGTGCTCGTCGAATCCCTTGCGCAGCCAGGCGAACACGTTGCGGTTGGCGTCATCCGTGATCAGCCATTCGAATCCGCCCTGTTCGCAATCCATCTGGTGCAGCGCCGGCACCGCGCGATAGAGCCGGTTGAGGTCGCGTATCAGCGCCTGGATGCCGGAATGATACTTGTATTCGAGCAGGTGCCAGTCGAGCGACTGGTCGTGATTCCATTCGCGGCTTTGCGCGATCTCCGCGCCCATGAACAGCAGCTTCTTGCCGGGATGGCCGAACATGAAGCTGTAATAGGCGCGCAAATTCGCAAAGCGCTGCCATTCGTCGCCGGGCATGCGGCCGAGGATCGAACGTTTGCCGTGCACGACCTCGTCATGTGACAGCGGCAGGATGAAGTTCTCCGAGAAAGCGTAGTGCAGGCCGAACAGGATATCGCCGTGATGATGCTTGCGGTGGATCGGATCCTTGCTGATGTAGTTCAGCGTGTCGTGCATCCAGCCCATGTTCCACTTGTAGCCGAAGCCGAGCCCGCCGAATTCGACCGGGCGCGAGACCTGCGGCCACGCGGTGGATTCCTCGGCCGCCGTGGTCGCCTGCGGGAAGCGCGCGAACAATTCGGTGTTGAAGCGGCGCAGGAAAGCGATCGCCTCGATGTTCTCGCGGCCGCCATACTGGTTCGGAATCCAGGCGCCCGGCGGGCGGCTGTAGTCGAGATAGAGCATGGAGGCGACCGCATCGACGCGCAGGCCGTCGATCGCGTAACGCTCGAGCCAGAACAGCGCGTTCGACACCAGGAAGTTCGTCACTTCGGTGCGGCCGTAATTGTAGATCAGCGTGCCCCAGTCGAGGTGGCGGCCCTGGAGCGGATTGGCATGCTCGTAGAGCGAGGTGCCGTCAAAGCTGCCGAGCCCGTGCGGATCGTCAGGGAAATGGCCGGGCACCCAGTCGAGCAGCACGCCGACGCCCTCGCGATGGCAGGCATCGACCAGCGCGGCGAAATCCTCAGGCCCGCCGAAGCGGCTGGTTGGCGCATAGAGGCCGGTCGGCTGATAGCCCCAGGAGCCGTCGAACGGATGCTCGCTGACGGGCAGGAATTCGAGATGGGTAAAGCCCATGTCGCGGGCATAGGCCGGCAGCTGCTCGGCCAGTTCGCGATAGGTGAGCCATTCGTCGCCGTTCTTGCGGCGCCAGGAGCCGAGATGGACCTCGTAGATCGACATCGGCGCCGAGAGCGCGTTGATGCCATCCGGCGCCGGGCGTGGGCGCGCGAGATGTGCCTCGTCGAACACGATGGAAGCCGTCTTCGGCCGCACCTCGCTCGCAAAGGCCATGGGATCGGACTTCAGCGGCAACTGGTGGCCGTGCGGCCCGATGATATCGAACTTGTAGTGGTCGCCGCCCTTGGCGTGCGGGATGAACAATTCCCAATAACCGGCACCGCGGACCCGCATCGGATGGCGCCGCGCGTCCCAGAAATTGAAATCGCCGACCACGGACACGCGCCGCGCATTCGGCGCCAGCACGACGAAGCCGATGCCGTCGATGCCTTCGAGCCGCATCGGATGCGCGCCGAGCTTGTCGTAGAGGCGCTGATGGGTGCCTTCGCCGAGCAGATAGAGATCGAAATCGGTCAGGATCGGCGGGAAGCGATAGGCGTCCTCGAACTCGACGATGTTGTCGCCGAACCTGGCGCGGAGCTGATAGCGCTTCGAGCCGTTCGGCAAGGCGCCGATGAACAGGCCCGAAGCGTGGACGCGATCGAGCTTCGCCACCTCGCCATGTTCGCCCACCGCCTCGACATTGGTGGCCTCGGGGAGGAACGCGCGCACCACGCTCGTGCCGCCCTCGGGATGCAACCCGAGATAATGGAAGGGGTCGGGGTGGCGGCCCTCGATGATCGCGTAGGCCTCGGCTGGCAGTTTAGGCATGGGCTTCGCTCTCATTGGACAGAATGCGAAGCAGTCCGGTCAGCGGCGCGCGGAGCCCCTCAGGCCGGTGGGACAGCTCGTACTCTACTTCGTCGAAGGCTTGATCAAGCAGGAAAAACCTTAACAGGCCTTCCGCGGATTGCCGATCTTCCGGCCACAGCCGGCGATCGGTCATGGCTTCGCGGTAAGCGCTAAGGAATGTCGCGGCGGCGCGTTCGCGCCATTCGCCGAGTGCGGTCGCGAGCCGGTCCTGCTCGTCGGATGCGCCCGTCAGCGCGCGGCTAAGCGCTGTGTTAACCGAAAGCTCGATCGAGCGGATCAGGCCGGCGACGTCGCGTGCGGCCGGTGCCTTGCGCCGCTTGTCGGCCAGCGCGAGATGCGGATTGCCGTCGAAGTCGATGATGAAGATATCGTCCTTCACGATCAGAATTTGCCCGAGGCGGAAGTCGCCATGATGACGGATGTTCAACCCGCCGATGCCGGATGGCAAGAGGGCGTCGAGGTGGTCGGGCAGGGTCGCACGCACCGCGACGAGCTGATCGATCAGCGGCCGGTCGGATTCCCGCAGGCCGTCGCGGCTGTCGGCGAGCCGTTCAAAAACCCGCTCGGCCCGTGCCTTGAGGTCGGAGGCCCAGCGTTCGACCTGTGCGGGGCCGATCGGCTCCGGCGCGAGATTGTCGGGCCTTGCGGCGGCGAGAGCCACGTGCAGCTCGGCGAGCCGCCGGCCGATCTGCGCCATGAAGTGCAGATAAGGCGCCTGCTCCTGGGTCTCTCGGGGCGCTTCGCTCATCGGCGCCAACCGCTGCTCGTCGATATAGCGGTCGAGATAACCCGTGGTGACGGCCCAGCCGTCGCCCTGGTTCTCGACATAGGCGTGCAGCACGCCGACCGCGCTGCTTCTGTCGCCTTCGACCAGCTCGACGCTGCCGAGCAGCGCCGGCGTATTGGCAAAGTGCGCGACGTCGGTGAGGTAGGAGCCGATCTCGATCTCGGGATTGATGCCGCCTTCGAGCTGGCGATAGATCTTGGCGACGTACTGGTTGTCGACCAGCGCCGTGCTGTTCGACTGCTCGATGGCGCGGATGCGTTCGGGCTCCTTGATGATGTAATCTGCGAACCGGCTGGTCGCCTTGAACTCCAGACGCAGATTGTTCTCTTCCACCACCAGGTTCTGCGACAGATTGCGCAGGAACAGGCCGATGAAGATCTGCTCGGTCGCGACGTCGAGCAACGTACCTTCGCGCGCGCCCTGACGCACGGCGGCGAGCGCCTTCGGGTTGAAGCGTTCGCGGTCGAAGCGCACCCATTCGATCTGCATCGGCAGCACGTAGCGCGCCGTGGCATCCTGTTGCGGGGTTTCGAAGACCGCGATCCAGGGCCTGTTGTCGCCGATGTCGCAGAACGGCACCGCCGAGGTCAGCGTCGGCTTGATCTGCTTGGGATCTTGCTCGGGATACCAGCGCGTGCGCGACAGGAAGCCTGGCAGCACCTCGTGCTCGAACACGCCGCGCTCGCGCGCCAGCGACACCCAGGTCGAATTGACCGGCACCACCAGCGTCTCGAATTCAGGCACCGCGCGCGGCGTCACCGGCTCGGACTTGTTGCGCTCGGTGAGCTGGAACCAGTAGAAGCCGTAAGGCCCCAGCGTGATCATGTAGGGCACCTCGCCGATCGGCGGAAAACGCGTGCGTCCGAGCATCTCCTGCGGAATGCGGTCCTTCCACGGCGACAGATCGAGCTCGGTCGCCTGGGCTGCGCGCGAGAGGTTGGCGACGCACAGAATCACCTCGTCGTTGTACTGCCGGACATAGGCCAGCACGGCGCGGTTGGCCGGGCGGATGAAGGTCATGGTGCCGCGGCCGAAGGCGAGGGTCGATTTGCGCACCGAGATCAGGCGCTTGGTGGCGCTGAGAAGCGAGGACAGGCTGCGCGACTGCGCCTCCACGTTGACCGACTCGTAGCCGTAGACGGGGTCCATGATCAGCGGCGCATAGAGGCGGGCCGGATCGCAGCGGGAGAAGCCGCCATTGCGATCCGGGCTCCACTGCATCGGCGTGCGTACGCCGTTGCGGTCGCCGAGATAGATGTTGTCGCCCATGCCGATCTCGTCGCCGTAATAGATGATCGGCGTGCCGGGAAAGGACAGCAGCAGCGAGTTCATCAGCTCGATCTTGCGGCGGTCATTGTCCATCAGCGGCGCCAGCCGCCGGCGGATGCCGACATTGATGCGGGCGCGGGGATCGTTGGCGTAGGTGGTCCAGAGATAGTCGCGCTCGACGTCGGTGACCATCTCCAGCGTCAGCTCGTCGTGGTTGCGCAGGAACAGCGCCCATTGGCAGCTTGCGGGAATGTCCGGCGTCTGGCGCAAGATGTCGGTGATCGGAAAGCGGTCTTCCTGCGCGATCGCCATGTAGATGCGCGGCATCAGCGGGAAGTGGTAGGCCATGTGGCACTCGTCGCCGCGGCCGAAATATTCCTGCACGTCCTCCGGCCATTGATTGGCCTCGGCCAGCAGCAGCTTGCCCTTGGAGTAGGAGTCCAGTTCCTGGCGCAGGCGCTTGATGATCGCATGCGTCTCGGGGAGGTTCTCGTTGTTGGTGCCGTCGCGTTCGCAGAGATAGGGGATGGCGTCGAGGCGGAATCCGTCGACGCCGGCATCCAGCCAGCGCTTCATCACCTGGATCAGGGCGCTGACCACGCGCGGATTGTCGAAATTGAGGTCCGGCTGGTGCGAGAAGAAGCGGTGCCAGTAGAACGCCCCGGCCTCGTGGTCCCAGGTCCAGTTCGACTTCTCGGTGTCGGTGAAGATGATCCGCGTGCCCTGGTATTTCTGGTCGGTGTCGCTCCAGACATACCAGTTGCGGGCGCTCGAGCCCGGATGGCTGCGGCGCGCGCGCTTGAACCATTTGTGCTGGTCGGAGGTGTGATTGACGACGAGCTCGGTGATGACGCGCAGGCCGCGCTTCTGCGCTTCCTGGATGAAGCGCTTGAAGTCCTTCATCGTCCCGAAATCGGGATTGACCGAGCCGTAGTCGGCGATGTCGTAGCCGTCGTCGCGCCCGGGCGATGGATAGAACGGCAGCAGCCACAGCGCGGTGACGCCGAGCTCCTGGAGATAGGGCAGCTTCTCGGTCAGTCCGGCGAAATCGCCGATGCCGTCATGGTTGCTGTCGGCAAACGCCTTGACGTGGAGCTGGTAGATGATTGCGTCCTTGTACCAGAGTTCATCCACGATCTCGGCTGCCTCGGCTTTTTGGGTGTCGACGGAAGACAAAACATTCATGGCGTGATCCTTACGCCAGGCAGCGGAACAGCAGCGCCGGGTCGCGGTCGGGATCGATATATAATCTGATCCCGCCCCATTCGATGCGGGACAGTTCGCCTGTGATGAGATTTTCGAGTGCGGTGACGTGGCGGCGTGCGCCGCCGGCGTCGATGGTGAGGTCGCCCAGCGGCAACCAGACTTCGCGGACATGGCCCGAGAGGGCGATGACCGCGACGACGGTGTTGGCTGGATCGGCCGCCTCCTTGGCAAAGGCGATCGTCTCGCCGTCCTCGACGCCGAGGAAGCGCAGATTCTCCGTTTGCTGAAGCGCGGCGTTATCGTTGCGGATGCGATTGAGCGCGGCGATGTAGGTCTTGATGTTGCCGGGCCGGTCCCAGTCGCGCGGCTTGATCTGGTATTTCTCGGAATCGAGATATTCTTCGCGGCCGGGAATCGCGTCATGCTCCAGCAGCTCGAACCCGCTGTAGATGCCGTAACTGCCGGACAGCGTCGCGGCCAGCGCGACCCGCGACTTGAACGCCCAGGGCTCGCCGCCCTGGAGATGATAGGGCAGCAGGTCGGGCGTGCTCACGAACAGATTCGCCCGATAGAAATCGCGCTCGGGATAGCGGGTCAGCTCGCCCAGATATTGCTCCAGCTCCCACTTCGCCGTGCGCCAGGGGAAATAGCTGAAGGACTGTGCAAAGCCGAGCTTGGCGAGGCCCTGCATCAGCTTCGGTCGTGCAAAGGTCTTGGAGAACAGGATCACCTCGGGATGGCGGCGGCGGATGTCGCTGATCAGCCACTCCCAGAACGGAAGCGGCGCGGTGTCGTGATTGTCGATGGCGAAGATGGTGACGCCGTGGTCGATCCAGAACAGCATGGCATCGCGAAACGCGTTCCACAGCCCGGCCCTGTCGACGGAGGCGAAATCGGGGATGACGATGTCCGAATAGGGATCATCCGCCGTCCGCACCGAGCGGTCCGGCCGCCATTTGAACCATTCCGGATGCTGCGTCAGCCAGGGATGGTCCGGCGAGCATTGCACGGCGAAGTCGAGCGCGAGCTCGAGGCCGTATTCGAGACAGGTCGCGACCAGCGCGCGGAAATCCTCGATCGTGCCGAGCTCGGGATGCAGTGCATCGTGCCCGCCCTCGGCCGTGCCGATCGCATAGGGCGAGCCGGGATCGCCTTCGGTCGCCACCGGCGCATTGTTGCGGCCCTTGCGGCGGGTGCGGCCAATGGGGTGGATGGGCGTGAAGTAGAGCACGTCAAAGCCCATCGCGGCGATGTCGGGCACGCGCGCGATGCAGTCACGCAGCGTGCCATGCCGGCCGGGACTCTGGCCCTGGCTGCGCGGCATCATCTGATACCAGGCGCCGAAGCGCGCTCTGTCGCGGTCGACGATCAGCGGGAAGTTCTGCGAGCGGGTCAGGTCGGGCCGCGACTGGCTCTCAGCCATGGCCGCGCCGAGATCGGCTGCCAGCAGCGAGCCGACATCGCCGGTCTGAAGATAGTCCTCGCATTGCTTCACGATGACCGCCGCGGCGTCCTGCCGGGCGCCATGTGCCTTGGTCAGCAGGCCGGCGCCCTCGATCGCATCGAGGTTGACGTCCGCGCCGGCGCGCCGCTTGCGCTCAACCCCGTGCGACCAGGTGGCGAACTCGTCGGTCCATGCCTCGATCGCATAGACATATTGGCCGGGCTCAACGGGGGTGAACGCGCCGGACCAGCGGTCATTGCCGTGATGGATCATCGGCTCGCTCCGCCATTCCCGGTCCTGCTCTCCTCGCCAGATCAGCGCGGCACCGATCACCGCGTCGCCGTCGCGATAGATGTCCGCCCAGACGTCGACCCGTTCACCCGCAATACGCTTCACGGCGAAACGGCCGCCGTCGATCGAGGGATAGATATCTTCGATGAGGAAAGCACCGCCGGCTGCGGCACTCTCGACAGTTTGAATTGTCTTGTTCACGGTGATGCCATTGACAAGAAAGCAGGAGCCCGTTTCCCTTGTCGGGAACCTACGCTTGATACCAATATAGAAAGCCGCTTGTGTGTCATTGGTTCCCTTGGGAACGGCAGGCACGGTCTGCGAGTTAGCCCTGACTAACCTCTTCCACGACCTCGTTAAATTCCCTGCCCCCGGCCGGATGACGGCCTGCAAGCTGCGTGCCGAATGGATCTTTTAGCTCAAGCCCGGATCAAGGGCGTTCAGTCCGAATTCGTCGATGCCCTCGGAAAGCTGCGGGTCACCGATCCCGTGGCCCTCAAATCCATCCTCGAGGCCCTGCCGGAGAAGCGGGTTTACCGCTTCGTCGGCGGGCCCGTGGTGGTGCGCGCCCTGGGACATCCGCGCACCGAATTGAGGACAATCGGCGCGCCGCCGCTGCAATGGACATTGCGCGCAAACGGCAATGTGATCGCGCAAGGCGAGACCCACGAGCCCGTGATCGCCTGGCCCGCCGGCCTGCCGCTCGGTTATCACCGGTTGACGCTGACCGACGCCAAGGGTGTTGCGGAAGAGGTGCCGATGATCGTGGCGCCCGAACGCGCCTTCGGCGGCGATTTCGCCCGTGGCTGGCTGCTTGCCGTGCAGCTCTACAGCGTCCGCTCGGACCGCAATTGGGGCATTGGCGATTTCACCGACCTCGCCGATCTCGTCCGGCTCGCCAGGCAGCTCGGCGCCGATGGCGTCGGGCTCAATCCGCTGCATGTCCTGTTCGACAACCACCCCGCCGATTGCAGCCCTTATTCGCCGAACAGCCGGCTGTTTCTCAACCCGCTCTATATCGACGTCGAGGCGATCCCGGAATTTTCCGCCGACCTCGTCCCCGACGCGGCTGCGACCGCCGCGCGGCTGCGCGAAGGCGATCGCGTGCCCTATGCGGACATGGCGGCGCTGAAATGGCTCGGCCTGCGCGCCGCCTACAACAGTTTCGTGACGAGCGCGAGCGAGGCGCGCCGCAAGGAATTCGACGCCTTCTGCGCGGACCGTGCGCCGCTGTTGTCCCGCTTTGCCTGCTTCGAGGTGCTGCGGCATCGCTTCTCCGGGCCTTGGTGGGAGTGGCCGCAAGAGTGGCAGCAGCCGGATGAAGCCAAATGCGCCGAGCTCCGCAACGGCCCCGACAAGCGCGAGGTCGAGTTCGTCGAATTCGTGCAATGGACGGCCGATAGCCAATTGCATGCCGCCAAGGAATTGGCCGGCCAGCTCGGCATGCGCGTCGGGCTCTATCTCGACGTCGCCGTCGGCGTGCAGTCCAACGGCTTCGACGCCTGGAACGAGCAGATGGCGATTTCGCGCCATCTCGCCGTCGGCGCGCCGCCCGACGTGCTCAACACCGTCGGACAGGATTGGGGCCTCGCCGGCTTCAATGCCGGTGGTCTGGAGGCGCAATCCTTCGTGCCGTTCGCCGACATGCTGGCCGCCTCGATGCGCCATGCCGGCGCGATCCGGCTCGATCACGTGCTGGGGTTGAAGCGGCTGTATCTGGTGCCGCGCGGCTTCAAGCCGGACAACGGCGCCTATGTTCAGATGCCGTTCGAGGCGCTGCTCGGCGCCGTGGTGCGCGAGAGCGCGGCGCACAAATGCATCGTGATCGGCGAGGACCTCGGCACCGTGCCGGAAGGTTTCCGCGAGACCATGCAGGATTTCGGCATCTGGTCCTACCTCGTCATGATGTTCGAGCGCGACGATGCCGGCCGTTTCCGCAATGCCGACCATTACCGGCCCAACGCGCTGGTCACGCTGAACACGCATGATCTGTGCACCTATGCCGGCTGGCGCTCCTTCAGCGATCTCAAGATGAAGCGCTCGCTCGGGCTCGACCCCGGCGAGAACGACCAGGCGCGCTGGGATGCGCTCGGCAGGCTCGACGAGATCCTGCGCCAGAACGGCATCAACGCCAACGATCTCTATTCGGTGCTCGCCTTCCTGTCGCGGACGCCGTCGCGTCTTCTGGCGGTGTCGCTGGAGGATCTGCTCGGCGTGATTGACCAGCCCAACATTCCCGGTACGATCGATGAGCATCCGAACTGGCGCCAGCGCCTGCCGGTGGCGCTCGACAAGATCGCCGCCAAGGTCGATGTTACGGCCTTGAAGGCGGCGACGCGGGAACGCTCGTTGACCGGCGGGAGTTGAAACGGCGGATTTTCCGGGGCTCGTGACACATTGGCTCAGAGGATCGAGGACTATGCGCTGATCGGCGATTGCGAGACCGCAGCGCTGGTCGGGCGCGACGGCTCGATCGACTGGCTGTGCTGGCCGGCCTTCGATTCCGATGCCTGCTTTGCCGCGATCCTCGGCACGCACAAGAACGGCCGCTGGCTGATCGCGCCGGGCGAAGACATCACCGGTATCTCGCGCCGCTACCTCGGCAACACGCTCATCCTCGAAACGCGTTTCGAGACCAGGAGCGGCGCCGTTGCGCTGATCGACTTCATGCCGCCGCGCGGCAAGGCCTCCGACATCGTGCGGCTGGTCCGCGGCCTCACGGGCACGGTGAAGATGCGGATGGAGCTTGTCATCCGCTTCGGCTTCGGCGTCGACATTCCCTGGGTGCGACGCATCGACCATTCGCTGCTGGCGATCGCCGGCCAGGACATGACGGTGCTGCGCACCCCGGTGGAGACCCGCGGCGAGGATCTGACCACGGTCTCCGACTTCGATGTGAAGGCGGGTGAGACGGTGCCGTTCGTGCTGACCTACGGCCCCTCGCATCTCGATCCGCCCGCGCCGATCGATCCGGAGATCGCCTTCCGGGAGACCGAGAAATTCTGGAACGAATGGTGCAGCCGCTGCACCCGCGACGGCGAATATCACGATCTGATCGTACGCTCGCTGATCACGCTGAAGGCGCTGACCTTCGCCCCCACCGGCGGCATCGTCGCGGCGCCCACCACCTCGTTGCCGGAAAAGCTCGGCGGCGCCAGGAACTGGGATTACCGCTTCTGCTGGCTGCGCGATGCGACCTTCACGCTGCTGGCGCTGATGAACTCGGGTTACACCGAGGAAGCATTGGCCTGGCACAATTGGCTGCTGCGCGCGGCGGCAGGCTCGCCGGCGGACATGCAGATCATGTACGGCATCTGGGGCCAGCGGCGTCTGCTGGAATGGGAAGCGGGCTGGCTCGACGGTTATGAGGGCGCCCAACCGGTGCGCGTCGGCAACGCCGCGCATGCGCAGCTCCAGCTCGACGTCTACGGCGAACTGATCGACGCCTTCCACCAGTCGCGCATGGCGAAGCTGAAGCTCGACGACGAGACGACCTGGGCGCTGGAATGCGTCGTGCTCAACCATCTCGCCGAGGTCTGGGACCATCCCGACAACGGCATCTGGGAGCTGCGTGGACAGCCGAAGCACTACGTGTTCTCCAAGGTCATGACCTGGGTCGCCTTCGACCGCGGCATCAAGAGCGCCGAGACCTTTGGCTTCAAGGCGCCGCTGCTGCATTGGCGTGCCCTGCGCGAAGCCATTCATCGCGATGTCTGCAACAAGGGATTTGACGCGGAGGAGAATGCCTTCGTCGACTTCTATGGTTCAAAGCTGCTCGATGCCAGCGTGCTGCTGCTGCCGGCCGTCGGCTTCCTGCCGCCATCGGACCCGCGCATTCGGGGCACCATCGCCGCCGTCGAGAAACACATGATGCGCGACGGTTTTGTGCTGCGCCACGACCCCCGCGAAGTGTCCGAGGAGACGCAGCCGATCGAGGGCGCGTTCCTGGCGTGCAGCCTGTGGCTGGCCGACGCGCATGTGCTGGCGGGCGATCTCGACAAGGCGCAAGCCTTGCTCGACCGCGTGGTCGGCATCGCGAACGACGTCGGCCTCTTGGCCGAAGAATATGATTCAGGCGCCCAACGCCAGACCGGCAATTTCCCGCAGGCCTTGACCCACATCGCGCTGATCAACACCGCGCACAATCTCTCGGCCGCGAGGCAGGAGAGCGAGAAGCCGGCGGTTCAGCGGTCGAAGTAAGGGGGGAGGGAACGCACCTCCGTCGCGGCGTCAGTCGAGTCTCATCTCATCAGATCTCAGCCCACCCCGTTCCGCTTCAAAACCACCTCCATCGCCTCCGCAAAGCCGTCCTGCTCATTGGTCGCGGTGACGTGGGTGGCCTGGTCCTTGACGCTGTCGGTGGCATTGCCCATGGCGATCGAGGTGCCGCTGACGCGGAACATCGCAAGGTCGTTCTGCATGTCACCAATGGTGGCGACCGCGTCGGTGGAAATCCCAAGGCGCTTGGCCATGGCTTGCACGAAGGTGCCCTTGTCGAAGCCGGGCGGGGTGATGTCGAGATAATAGGTCTGCGAGCGCACCGCGGTGGCCGCGCTGCCCAGCGCTTCCTGCATCGCCTTCTCGCAGCGCTCAAGGCCGGCGGCATCGGCGCTGGCACCGACGATCTTGCAGGCGCTTGCAAGGTACGGCGAGAAATCCGTCACGATGGTGGGATCAGAACGGATCGTGTGCTGCTCGTGCGCGACGTATTTACCATCAGGGTTGTCGATCAGCCATTTGTCGGTGGTGAAGAGCCAGATGTCGGCGCCGAACTCCCGGAGGATCTGCAAGGACCGTTCGGCGGCGCTCGCCGGGATCAGGTGCTGCTCGACCGCATGCATCTCGGGATCGACGATCGAGGAGCCGTTGAACGGGCCGATCGGCAGCCAGAGCGCCAGCGGCTCGACCAGGAACCGCATGCCGATCGCGGGGCGGCTGGAGGTGATGGTGAAGCCGATCCCGGCCTTGTGCAGCCGCTGCACCGCGGACTGCGCGCGCTCCGTCAGCGTCTTGTCCTTGGTCAGCAGCGTGCCGTCGACGTCGGAGACGACCAGTGAGATTTTCGTCATGGCAGGACCTCAGGGTTTGTCGGCCTCAGCGTTTCGCCCCGCTCAGCTTTAATTGCCGGACCACGCCGTCAACGATCGCCTCGACGGATTCATCGATCGAGACGGTGACGACGTGCTCGCCAGCCTCGGGCGGCTCCAGCGTCGTGAATTGGCTCGTCAGCAGTTCGGGCGGCATGAAATGGCCCTTGCGTTGCGCGAGGCGGGCGGCGATCAGCTCCCTGGTGCCCCTCAGGAAGACGAAGCGGACGTCGTCGCGTCCGCGCAGCAGCACGTCGCGATAGGTGTGCTTCAGCGCCGAGCAGGCGATGATCACGTGCTCGCCTTTATCGCAAACCCGCGCAATCTCGTCGGCGATGGCGTTGAGCCAGGGCCAGCGGTCCTCGTCGGTGAGGGGCTGGCCGGCTCGCATCTTCTCGACATTGCTGGCTGGGTGAAAGCTGTCGCCGTCCTCGAAACGCCAGCCGAGCCGCTGCCCGAGCGCCTCCGCAACCGTACTCTTGCCTGAACCCGACACGCCCATCACGATCAACGCACAAGGTGCTTCAACGCCCGCCACGAATTCCCTCCGGAAGCGCGGCCTGGTCGACCAGCCAGACGGTCTCACCATTCGAGCGCGCGCGTACAGCCGGCAGAGTCTCGCCATTGAGCAGGCGCGTCAAGATCGGCTGCTTGTCGTGCCCGGCAATCTCGAACAGCATTTCGCGGCAGGAGGCCAAGGCGGGCAGGGTCAGCGAGACCCGTGGCACGAACGGCGCGACATTGGCCTTGGGGACGCCGACCACCCAGCGTGTGGTCTCCTCGATCGCGGGGTAGCCGGGGAAGAGCGAGGCGGTGTGGCCGTCCGGGCCCGCGCCCATCAGGACCATGTCGAACAGCGGCCGTGCCGGATCGAGGCTTTTGGCGCCGTAGAAGGACTGAAGCTCGCGCGCATAGGCCTCGGCACCCGCTTCGGGGCTTTCAGCCGTGGTGGGGATCGGGTGAATATGCCCGGACGGCGCATTGCGGTCGAGAAAGGTCGCGCGCGCGACTGCCATGTTGTTGAGGGGATCGCTCGAAGGCACGAAACGCTCGTCGCCGATGAACCAGTGCACGCGGTCCCACGGGATCTTGCCGCGATACGCGTCGCTGCCGAGCAATTGATAGAGCTTTTTCGGGCTGGAGCCGCCGGTGAGGCAGATCGCGATCCGCCCGGGATTGGCTGATATCCGCGCCATCACCCGTTCGGCTGCGGCCTGCGCCAGCGCCTCGGCGTCGGCCTCGACGATCAGCTTCGGCTGGTCGGCCGCTTCCATCACGTAAACTTCCGCCAGCTTCGCCCGTCGCGCCGGAGCAACTCATCGGCGCAGGCGGGGCCGTCGCTGCCGGCGGAGTAGGTCTCGATGCCGTTGGTGCCTTCACTTTTCCAGGCGTCCAGGAACGGCTGCACCGCCTGCCATCCGGCCTCGATGCCGTCGGCGCGCTGGAACAGGATGTTGTCGCCGATCATGCAGTCGTAGATCAGAGTCTCGTAGCCGGTCGAGGGATCGGCGCGGAAATAGTCGCCGTACTTGAACTTCATCTCGACGCCGTCGATGGTGATGCTCGGCCCCGGGATCTTGGCGTTGAACTGCAGCTCGATGGTTTCGGTCGGCGCGATGCCGATGGTGAGGAAGTTCTGCGACAGGCGGTCGACATCCGTGCCTGAGAACATCGACAGCGGCGCCTGCTTGAACTTGATCGCCACTTCCGTGCGCTTGTGGCCGAGCGCCTTGCCGGTGCGCAGATAGAACGGCACGCCGGCCCAGCGCCAATTGTCGATCATCAGCTTCAGCGCGACGAACGTCTCGGTGGTGCTGCCGGGCTTGACGTCCTCGGTCTTGCGATAGTCCGTGATCTCGTCGTCGCCGATGCGGCCGGCGAGATATTGCGCGCGCACCGAATTCTTCAGCGCCTCTTCCCGGGTCGGCTCCTGGATCGACGTCAGCACGTCGGCCTTTTCGGAGCGCACGGAATGCGCATCGAACCGCGCCGGCGGCTCCATCGCGACCAGCGACATCAGCTGGAACAGATGGTTCGGCACCATGTCGCGCAGTGCGCCGGTGGCATCGTAGAAGCCGCCGCGATGGCCGACGCCGAGCTTCTCCTCCACGGTGATCTGGATGTGGTCGATATGGTTGCGATTCCAGATCGGCTCGAACATGCCGTTGGCAAAGCGCAGCACCAGGATGTTCTGCACCGTCTCCTTGCCGAGATAATGATCGATCCGGTAGATCTGGTGCTCGTCCATGATCTTCAAGAGCTCGGCATTCAGCGCCTTGGCTGACGCGAGATCGGTGCCGAACGGCTTTTCGATTACGAGCCGACGCCAGGCGCCGTTCTCCTTCATCATGCCGGTGCGGCCGAGCTCGCGCGCAGTCGGCGCGAACGCGGCGGGCGGCGTTGCCAGATAGAACAGTCGGTTACCGCCGGTGTCCTGCGCGCATTCCAGCGAATCCAGATGCGCGCGCAAGCGGTCGAAGGACGGGGGATCCTTCGGATCGGCCTCGACGAAGGTCACGCATTCCAGCAGCTTCCGGGCGATGTCGTCGTCCACGGGACGGGTTGCGAACTGGCGCAGCCCCTTCAACAGGCTGTCGCGCAGCTCGTCATCCGACTGGCGGTTGCGGGCCACACCGACGACGCAGAACTTCTCCGGCAACAGGTGCTCGGCGGCCAGATTGTACAGCGACGGCATCACCAGCCGATGGGTGAGGTCACCGGTCGCGCCAAAGATGACGAAGGCGCAATTTTCGGGCTTGCGCTTGGCCTGCGGGTCTTTTGTCACGAATGATCGGCCTTCGCTCTGTTACTTGTTACTTCGGCTCTTATTTGGGTTTCGAAGCGCCCGGCTGCTTCGGCTCCTTGTGGCCGCCGAAACCCGCGCGCATTGCGGAGAGAATTTTTTCGGCGAAGGTGTGTTCCTTGCGGGAACGGAAACGTGTGTAGAGGGCCGCGGTCAAGACTTCGGCCGGCACGGCCTCGTCGATCGCCGCATTCACGGTCCAGCGGCCTTCGCCGGAATCCTCGACGAAGCCGGAATATTCCGCAAGCGCAGGGCTGTCGGCGAGCGCCGTCGAGGTGAGGTCGAGCAGCCAGGACGGGATCACGCTGCCGCGCCGCCACACCTCCGCGATATCGGCAAGGTCGAAATCGTAGCGATGATCCGCCGGCAAGGCCTCGATGTTGGCATTCTTGAGAATGTCGAAACCTTCGGCATAGGCCTGCATCAGGCCGTATTCGATGCCGTTGTGGATCATCTTGACGAAATGGCCGGCGCCCACGGGACCTGCATGGATGTAGCCCTGCTCGATGCGGGGATCGCGCCCCTCACGTCCCTCCGTGCGCGGAATGTCGCCGGCGCCGGGCGCAAGCGCCGCGAAGATCGGATCGAGCCGGTCGACCACCTGCTTCTCGCCGCCGATCATCATGCAATAGCCGCGGTCGAGCCCCCAGACGCCGCCTGAGGTGCCGACATCGACATAATGGATGCCGCGCTCCTTCAGCGCCTTGCCGCGGCGGACGTCGTCCTGCCAGAACGTGTTGCCGCCGTCGATGATGACGTCGCCGGCCTGCATCACGGCTGCAATCGTGTCGATCGTCGTCTCGGTGATGTGGCCGGCCGGCAGCATCACCCAGGCCGCGCGCGGCCGCTCCAGCTTGGCGACAAACTCTTCCAGCGTCGCCGAGCCCTGTGCGCCGTCTGCGGCGAGACCCGCGACGGCCTTGGTGTCCTTGTCGTAGACCACGGTCGTATGACCGTGGCGCATCAGGCGGCGAACGATGTTGCCGCCCATCCGGCCGAGGCCGATCATGCCGAGTTGCATCGAGAGATTCCCTTAGTTCAGCGCATCGTTAAGCGCCGCGTTGAGCGCCGCGAGACCTTTCTTGAGTCCGCCCTTGAGGTGGACCCGGAGCGCGCGCCGGCCGCGCTCGGTGAGCACGTCGAAGTCGCCGCGCGCCTGCGCGGCCTTGATCACGCCGAAGCTCGCCTTCTGGCCCGGCACCGACAAGTCCTTGGCATCGTCGGCCGTGATCTGGAGAAACACGCCGCTGTCGGGCCCGCCCTTGTAGGCCTGCCCGGTCGAATGCAGGAAGCGCGGTCCGAACTCGGCGCAGGTCGCGACGTGACGCTTCTCGCGCACTTCGAGACGCATCGTCTGGAGTGCGTCGATCGTCGCCTTGTCGCGCGCGATGTAGCCGAGCAGGGCGACATAGTCGCCATGACCCGAGCGGGAGAGATGCGCTTTCAGCCACGAGGTGAGGTCGCCGTTGGCGCCGGCGGCGCGCAGCGCCGTGGCGTTGGCCTCGTCGGTGTAGAGATCGGCCTCGTCGGTGCTGACCACCGGCTGTTCGGCCGGTAATGCACCGGTCTTCTCGAACGACGCGGTGAGCTCGCGGGTCTTGATCTTGGCCGCTTCCACGTCCGGCTGGTCGAACGGGTTGATGCCGAGGATGCTGCCCGCGACCGCCGTCGCCATCTCGAAGCGGAAGAACTCCTGACCGAGATGGTCGATCGATTTCATCACGATGCGCACGACGGGATGGCCGGCGGCTTCGACCGCGGCGAGCTTGGAGTCATGCGCGGCGTCCGCTTCGCCTTCGGTGCGAATGTCGATGAAGAAACGGTCGTTGCCGTAGAGCGCGGGCTCGCCGAGCGGTTCGCCGGCGATCGGGATCAGGCCCTTGCCTTCCTTGCCGGTCGATTCCGCGATCAGCTGTTCGGCCCAGGCGCCGAAATCGGCGATCTTCTTCGACGACAGGATCGTCACCTTGTCGCGGCCTTCGAGGCCGGCGAGGCCCATGGCAAGGCCGAGCTGGACGCCCGGGTTCTCACCTGGCGGCACGTCGGGTCCGCAGGAGCGGGCCATGGAGAGCGCGTGTTTGACCAGCGTCTTGACGTCGATGCCCGCGGTTGCCGCCGGCACCAGGCCGAACGGCGAGAGCACCGAATAGCGGCCGCCGATCGAGGGTTCGCCATGGAAGATGCGGGCGTAGTTGAGGCTCTTCGCCGCCTTCTCCAGCGACGAGCCGGGATCGGTCACCGCGATGAAGCGATGGCCGGTCTTCACTTTCGGCCCGACCGCCTGTGCGACGCGTTCGTGGAAATAATCCTTCATCGCGTTCGGCTCGGTGGTCCCGCCGGATTTGCTGGACACGATGAACACGGTGTTGGCGATGTCGATCCTGGCCTCCATTGCCCGGACCTGTGCCGGGTCGGTGGAATCCAGCACGTGCAATTTCGGGAAGCCGGACTTCCGCGCAAAAGTCTCGGCCAGCACCTCGGGGCCAAGGCTCGATCCACCCATGCCGAGCACGACGGCATCGGAGAACTTTTGGCCCTTCACGCGGCTCGCATAGTCCTCGTAGTCGGCGACGTCGGCCTTCGCCGCGCTGTCGAGCCAGCCGAGCCATTTGTCCTCATCGGTGCCGGTCCAGACCGATTTGTCGCGCTGCCACAACCTGCGGATCTTTGCCGAGGCGCGCCATTCCTCGGTGCTCTTGGCCACCGCCTTGCCGAGGCCGTCGCCGAGCGAGAGAAGCTGGTGGTCGATCGCGGGCCCGAGCACGGTTGCCCGCTTGTGGGCGACGGCGCCATAGAGCTTGTCGGCGGCATCGGCGAACTGCTTGACGCCGTCCTTGACGAGCTCCTCGGTGATCGCCTCGAGCGAGACGCCGGAGCGTTCCAGTTCTTCCAGCACGCGGCGGGCGTCGTCGACGTTCTCTTCCAGGCTGTCGCGCGGCTTGCCGTGGTCGCGGAACGCGTCGAGCGTCGCCGGCGGCACGGTATTGATGGTGTCGGGACCGATCAGCTCCTCGACATAGAGGACGTCGCTGTAGTCCTTGTTCTTGGTGCCGGTGGAGGCCCACAGCATCCGCTGCGGCTTGGCGCCCTTGGCAGCGAGCTTGTCCCAGCGCGGGCCGGAAAACAGGCGCTTGTAATCCTGGTAGGCGACCTTGGCGTTGGCGATCGCGACCTTGCCCTTCAGCGCGGCGAGCCGCTCCTTCTCGGATGGATCGTTGGCGCGGGCGATCTTCTCGTCGAGCTGCTTGTCGACGACCGAGTCGATGCGGCTGACGAAGAAGCTCGCGACGCTCGCCACGTGCGACGGGTCGCCGCCGCCGGCGACGTATTTTTCCAGACCGGCGAGATAGGCCTCGGCGACCTGGAGGTAGACGTCCCTGGCGAACAACAGCGTGATGTTGATGCTGATGCCGTCGCCGATCAGCGTCTCGATCGCCGGCAGGCCCTCCGGCGTCGCCGGCACCTTCACCATCAGGTTCTTGCGGTCGACATCCTTCCAGAGCCGCCGCGCCTCGGCGACCGTGCCGGCGGTGTCCATCGCCAGATAGGGCGAAACTTCCAGGCTGACATAGCCGTCGCCGGCCCTCAGGCGGTCATAGACCGGGCGGAGCACGTCCGCGGCGTTCTGGATGTCCTCGATCGCGACGGCCTCGAACAGGTCGGCCACGGTCCGGTCGCCGCGCTTCAGCGCCTTGCCGATCGGCGCATCATACTCGTCCGAACTGCCGATCGCCTTCTCGAAGATCGACGGGTTGGAGGTGACGCCCTTGACGCCGTCGGTGTCGATCAGCCGCTTCAGGTCGCCCTTGGCGATGAAGCCACGGGCCAGGAAGTCCAGCCAGACGGCTTGTCCGTGCTTTTCCAGTTCTTTGACGGGATTCATGATGTTTATTTATCTCCAAGCCTGCGGGCGAGGGGTTTCCGCGCCGGTCCTGACGCGCTATCCTCTAGCCTACATGCTCCCGGGAGGGAACCAATCAAGGGGATAGGCGTCTTACCCTCCAGTGTAACTCCGTCGCGATCATGGCGATCCAGGCGGAAGTAGCCGTGTTGCGTAAAAAGTCGTCGGCCGGAGCAATGGCCAGGGGCTCGTTACCAACGTAGCCGCTTCGTCTCGTCAGCCCAGTCTGCGTGGAGTGTCATCAGCGGATTACGGTCCGCCTGATAGATCGTCGCTCGGCCGCGAATGGCCATGCTGGGGAAAAGCATGCACGCACATCATGACCGCCTGACGCTCGCCGTTGCCGACAGCCCGCAATCGGTCGCGCCGGCCGCATGCATCGATGCGACCCACGATCTCGAAATCAGTCCATGTACGACCCAGCTGCGGCTGCTGGTCGCGGCGGGTTTCGCATTGACCCTGTTCAGCGCGACCCTTGCCTTCGACTGGTGGGACGGTCTGGGCGACTACGATACGACGGTCGGCTATGCCGGCGTCGTGCTGTTCGGCCTGGTGACCGGCCGGCTGATCTGGCTGCTGCCCGCCGAGCGGGGACCCGTGGTGATCGTCACCCCCTATGGCATCCGCGACCTCCGCATCGGCAACGAATTTCTGCTGTGGGACTCGATTGCGGAGATTTCGGCTGAGGAAGGCCGCGGCCACAAGGCGATCGTGCTGACGCTGACGCCGGCCTTGCAGCGGCAGCTCTGCACCATCAGCACCTTGGTGCCCCGTGCGCAGAATGAACGGCAGAATGAACGGATTGTCATCCGCTCCGAGGGTTTGGCGACCGATTTTGATACACTGCTGCGCGCTTGCCGCGATTGTCATGCTGCGAGCGCTGCGCGCACCGCATTGCAGCAGGAAGATGAACGCGGCACGCAAGGCTTCGCCGTACAAGCGTCATAAGATTGCCGCTCGCAGATCGCTCCATGTTGCAGTGCCGGATGGGCTCATCCCCGGTAATGCCCGGATGTTGCGACCAAGTGACATTTTCTGGAAATGAGCGAAGATAGATACAGATTCGCACAAATTACAGGCATGTGCCTGTTCGTAACTCAACGAGTGCCTACGTTGTGCGTTGCGTCGTGTTGGCACCAGGGTGTCCAATGATCGTCATGTGCTCACGCTGATTCGAAATGGCCTGAGGAACGGTCCGGTAACTGCTTTCGTTTCAGCTTGTGGCGGAACTCACGCGGAGAGGGATCATGTATAACGATTCTCTATTCAACGCTTTCGCTAAGTCGTTCGAGGCGAGAAGCCAACACGACATGTCGATGGCGGAATATCTGGAATCGTGTCGAAGCGATCCCATGAAATACGCGAACGCGGCCGAACGACTGCTAGCAGCGATCGGTGAGCCTCAGACGATTGACACGGCCAAGGACCCACGCCTTGGCCGTATTTTTTTGAACCGCACCATCCGGACCTATCCGGCCTTCGCCGGCTTCTACGGCATGGAAGAAACCATCGAGCGCATCGTCGGTTTCTTCCGTCACGCGGCGCAGGGGCTCGAAGAGCGCAAGCAGATCCTCTATCTGCTCGGCCCGGTCGGCGGCGGCAAATCCTCGCTCGCCGAGCGGCTCAAGTCGCTGATGGAAGTGCAGCCGATCTACGTGCTCAAAGCCGGCGATGAATTGAGCCCGGTGTTTGAAAGCCCGCTCAGCCTGTTCGATCCCGATCATCTCGGACCGATGCTGGAAGAGAAGTACGGCATTCCGCGCCGGCGTCTCACCGGCCTGATGAGCCCGTGGTGCTACAAGCGGCTGGAAGCCTTCGGCGGCGACATTTCTCAGTTCAGAGTCGCAAAAATCCAGCCGTCGCGGCTGCGCCAGATCGCGGTCTCCAAGACCGAGCCTGGTGACGAGAACAACCAGGACATCTCCTCGCTGGTCGGCAAGGTCGATATCCGCAAGCTCGAGACCTACGCGCAGAACGATCCCGACGCCTACAGCTATTCGGGCGGCCTCAATCGCGCCAACCAGGGCATCCTTGAATTCGTCGAGATGTTCAAGGCGCCGATCAAGATGCTGCACCCGCTGCTCACCGCAACGCAGGAGGGCAACTACATCGGCACCGAGAATATCGGCGCGATCCCGTTCACCGGCGTGATCCTCGCGCACTCGAACGAAGCCGAGTGGTCGAGCTTCAAGGCCAACAAGAACAACGAGGCCTTCATCGACCGCATCTGCGTGATCAAGGTGCCGTACTGCCTCCGGGCCACCGAAGAGCAGAAGATCTACGAAAAGCTGATCCAGGGCTCGGAGCTGGCGGCCGCGCCGTGCGCACCCTCGACCCTGGAGACGTTGGCGCGGTTCTCGGTGATGTCGCGCCTGCGCAAGCATGAGAACTCCACGCTGTTCGGCAAGATGCGGGTCTATGACGGCGAGAGCCTGAAGGAATCCGATCCGAAGGCACGGAGCGTCCAGGAATATCGCGATGCCGCCGGCGTCGACGAGGGCATGGACGGCGTCTCCACCCGATTTGCCTTCAAGATCCTGGCTGCGACCTTCAACCACGATCCGCAGGAAGTCGCTGCCGACGCCGTGCATCTGATGTACGCGCTGGAGCAGTCGATCCGCCGCGAGCAGCTCCCGGAGGAAGTCGAGAAGCGCTATCTCGAATTCATCAAGGCGGACCTGGCGCCACGCTACGCCGAGTTCATCGGCAACGAGATCCAGAAGGCCTATCTCGAATCCTACTCGGATTACGGCCAGAATCTGTTCGATCGCTACGTCGACTACGCTGATGCCTGGATCGAGGATCAGGACTTCAAGGATGCCGACACCGGCCAGCTGCTCGATCGCGAGCTTTTGAACCAGGAACTGACCAAAATCGAGAAGCCGGCGGGTATCGCCAACCCGAAGGACTTCCGCAACGAGGTGGTCAAATTCTCGTTACGGTCGCGGGCCCAGAACGGAGGCAAGAATCCGACCTGGATTTCCTACGAGAAGATTCGCGACGTGATCGAAAAGCGGATATTCTCGCAGGTCGAGGACCTGCTTCCGGTCATCTCCTTCGGGTCGAAGAAGGACGGCGAGACGGAGAAGAAGCACGGCGAGTTCGTCGCACGCATGGTGGAGCGCGGCTACACCGAGCGTCAGGTTCGCCGGCTCGTCGAATGGTACATGCGTGTGAAGCAGGCCGGTTGAGGCGGATGGAGCGGATGGAAAAGTGCCCATTCACATTATTGACAGGCGCCTGAATCCAGGCGGCAAGAGTCTTGAGAACCGGCAGCGGTTCTTGCGTCGGGCCAAATCCCTGGTGCAGGGCGCCGTCAAGAAGACCTCGCAGGAACGCGACATCAAGGACGTCCTGGAGGGTGGTGAGGTCACGATACCGCTCGACGGCATGCACGAGCCGCGTTTCCGCCGTGAAGGCGGAACGCGCGACATGGTGTTGCCCGGGAACAAGAAGTTCATCGAGGGCGATTACCTCCAGCGATCCGGCCAGGGCAGCGCCAAGGATTCCGGTCCCGGCGAAGGCGACAGCGAGGACGCGTTCCGCTTCGTCCTCTCCCGCGACGAGTTCGTGGATCTGTTCCTCGACGACCTCGAGCTGCCGGATCTTGCCAAGCGCAAGATCGCGCAGACCGAGAGCGAGGGCATCCAGCGCGCCGGCTACACCACGTCCGGCTCGCCCGCCAACATCTCGGTCAGCCGGACGGTGAAGCTCGCGCTGGCGCGGCGCATCGCGCTCAAGCGTCCCCGCAAGGAGGAGATCGAGGAGCTGGAAGCCGCGATCGCGGCGTGCACCGACGAGGACGAGCGTGTGGTGCTGCTCGCCGAGCTCGAAAGGCTGAAGGCGAGGACCAAGCGCATTCCCTTCGTCGATCCGCTCGATATCCGCTACCGCCGCTACGAGAAGGTGCCGCGGCCGGTGGCGCAGGCGGTGATGTTCTGCCTGATGGACGTCTCCGGCTCGATGTCCGAGCACATGAAGGATCTCGCCAAGCGCTTCTACATGCTGCTCTACGTGTTCCTGAAGCGGCGCTACAAGCATGTCGAGATCGTCTTCATCCGCCACACCGACCGCGCCGAGGAGGTGGACGAGCAGACCTTCTTCTACGGTCCGGCCTCGGGCGGCACGCTGGTCTCCAGCGCGCTCCACGCCATGCATGAGATCGTGCGCGAGCGCTTCAACCCGGCGGACTGGAACATCTACGCCGCGCAAGCCTCCGACGGCGACAATTCCTATTCCGACGGCGAGCTCACGGGCATGCTGCTGACCGACAAGATCCTGCCGGTCTGCCAGTTCTTTGCCTATCTCGAGGTCGGGGAGTCCGGCGGCAGCGCCTTCGATCTCTCCGACTCCTCACTCTGGACCCTCTACGACCGCCTGCGCAACAGCGGCGCACCGCTCTCGATGCGCAAGGTCAGCGAGCGCAGCGAGATCTTCCCGGTGTTCCACGATCTGTTCCAGCGCCGCGAAAACTCCCAGGAGAAAGCCGCTCCATGACGGAACGCTTGTTCGAAGGCGCCGATTGGGATTTCCACACCTTGCAGCGCATCACCGATGCCTGCGAGGAGGTGGCGACGAAGGATCTCGGGCTCGACGTCTATCCGAACCAGATCGAGGTCATCACCGCCGAGCAGATGCTGGATGCCTACTCGTCCGTCGGCATGCCGCTGTTCTACAAGCACTGGTCGTTCGGCAAGCACTTCGCGTTCCACGAGGCCTCGTACCGCAAGGGCCTGATGGGGCTTGCCTATGAGATCGTGATCAACTCCTCGCCCTGCATCTCCTATCTGATGGAGGAGAACACGGCGACGATGCAGACGCTGGTGATCGCCCACGCCGCCTTCGGCCACAACCACTTCTTCAAGAACAACTATCTGTTCAAGCAGTGGACCGACGCCGACGGCATTCTGGACTATCTCGACTTTGCCAAGAACTACGTGATGACCTGCGAGGAGCGCTACGGCCGCGTCGAGGTCGAGCGCACGCTCGATGCCGCGCATGCGCTGATGTCGCACGGCATCGACCGCTATCCCGGCAAGAAGAAGCTGGATCTGCGCGCCGAGGAGAAGCGGGCAGGGCGCCGCCGTCAGCACGAGGAGGAAGTCTTCAACGACCTCTGGCGCACCGTGCCGAAGGGGGCGTCGAAGACCCGGTCCGCGCTCAGCATCGAACGCCGCCGCAAGCTGCTCGGCCTGCCGCAGGAAAACCTGCTCTACTTCCTGGAGAAGAGCGCGCCGCGGCTGGCGCCCTGGCAGCGCGAGCTTTTGCGCATCGTCCGCCACATCGCGCAATATTTCTATCCGCAGAGCCAGACCAAGGTGATGAACGAGGGGACGGCGACCTACGTCCACTATCGCATCATGACCAAGCTGCATCAGCAAGGCCGCATCTCCGACGGCAATTTCCTCGAATTCCTGCAGTCGCACACCAACGTGGTGTTCCAGCCCGAATTCGACGATCCGCGCTTCTCCGGCTTCAATCCCTATGCGCTCGGTTTTGCCGTGATGCAGGACATCGAGCGCATCGTCACCCGGCCGGAGGACGAGGACCGCGAGTGGTTCCCCGACATTGCCGGCAAGAACGACGTGATGGGCGTGCTGCGCGACGTCTGGGCCAACTACCGCGATGAAAGCTTCATCGCGCAGTTCCTGAGCCCGAAGCTGATGCGGCATTTCCGCATGTTCCACCTGCACGACGATCCCGAGGAGCGCGCCGGAATCCGGGTCGATGCCATTCACGACGATCGCGGCTTCCGCCGGGTGCGGCGCGAGCTGGCGCGGCAGCATGATGTCGGCTTCATCGACGCCAATATCGAAGTGGTCGACGTCGATCTCTCCGGCGACCGCCGGCTGATCCTGCATCACCACGTCATCAAGGGCTCGCAGCTCAACGAGACCGACGCCAAGCGCGTGCTCCAGCACCTTGCCGATCTCTGGACTTACGACGTCTCGCTGATCGAGGTCGACGCCAACGACAAGGTCCTGCGCGAATATGTCGTGAGCCCGCGCCCGATCCCGGCGGCGGCCTGAGACGGCTGGTAGCTGCTAGAACATCGACGTGGCGGTAGCTCGCCCGCGGCCCATCCTTCGAGACGCCCGCCTCTGGCGGGCCCTCAGGATGAGGACGGAGTGTGCGGGAGCTATGTCGACAGACAGCGCTTCTGCTTAGCCTCATCCTGAGGAGACCGCGGAGCGGTCGTCTCGAAGGACGAGGCGCTTGCTCAGGCCGTCACCAAGAATTTGCATCGACTTGACGTGGTCTAAGTCGATCGCTTCTTCGCCGGCTTCTTCTTGAACGCATTCAGCTCCACCCCCGCGCGGATCAGCGCCTTCAACGCCTTCTCGTTGATCTTTTCGCCTTCGCGAATGTCGATCGCGCGGCGCACGTTTCCGTCGAGGCTCGAATTGAACAGGCCGGCCGGGTCGTCCAGCGCCGCGCCCTTGGCAAAAGTCAGCTTCACGACGGCCTTGTAGGTCTCGCCGGTGCAGATGATGCCGTCGTGCTCCCACACGGGAACGCCGCGCCATTTCCATTCCTCGACGACGTCAGGATCGGCCTCCTTGATCAGGCCGCGGATGCGCCCAAGCATCTCGCCGCGCCAGTCGCCGAGCTCCTTGATCCTGCCGTCGATCATCCTGGAAGGCGAAGCGCCGTCCGTCTTGGTCGCGCTGCCTGTCTTCGCGGTCACAGCCTTCTTCATGATCACGCCTCTTGCCGCGCGCCGCTGCGACGGCTGACATAGGGCAGCGCGAACATGTAGAGCCCGGTCGCGAGCAACGGAATCAGCGGGACGAATGCCAGCAGCCCGATCCACGTGGCCTGGATTTGCAGCGTCAGGGCAACAATGTTCGCGATCACGGCGAGCGTGAAAGCAAGCGACAGCCAGCGATGGATTTGTCGAACCCACATATTCCCGGTCAATGAAACCTCCTCTTGAGATGATCGGATGAAGGCCGGCGACGGACCTAGTCAGCTCGCGCCAGCACCTCGTCCAGCTTGGCGAAAAACTGCTTCCAGCCGGCATGCGCGCCGCCATAGGCCTGCTTCTGCGTCGGGCTGAAGCCCGCCTGCTCGACGCGCAAATGCGTGCCCGCGTTCGTCGGCGTCAGCGTGAAGGTCACCACGCTTTTCAGATCGAACGCCGCGTCCTCATGCGAGAAATTCCAGGTATAGGCGAGCGCGCGCTGCGGCTCGAGGGTGAGCACCTCGCAGTCCAGCACGCCGCCCCATTCGCCGCGAAGATTGAAGCGATGACCGACGACCGGCTTGAAGTCGTTCTTCATCAGCCATTCCTCGATCAGATGCGGCTGCGTCAGCGCGCGCCAGATCCGCTCGGCCGGAAAGGCAAATTCGCGCTCGATCACCACGGAGCGCATCTCGGCGGCAGCTTCGGTCATTGGTCCATCCTCTTCAGGAGATCGTCGAGAGCATCGAGCCGGTTCTGCCAGAAGCCGGCCATCTGGCCGGTCCAGTCGATCAGCGGATTGAGCGCGCCGGGCTGCGCGCTGTAATGGGTCTGGCGTCCTGCATGGCGGTCGCGCACCAGCCCGGCCTGCTTCAGCGCGCCGAGATGTTTTGAGACCGCCGGCTGGGAAACGCCTGAAGTCGCGGTCAGTGCCCCGACCGTCTGCTCGCCCTCCCGGCACAGCCGCTCGAAGATCGCCCTCCGGGTCGGATCGGCGAGCGTCCTGAACAGAAGATCGTGCGCGGCGGACATGTGAAATCCATAACCCATAAGTTATGGATTAATTCATAACCGCAGAGTTATGGGTAAGTCAAGTGCGATGGAAGGATGTGGCGCTTCGCTGACGCACCCCTATCCGCCGTCATTGCGAGGAGCCCTTGCGACGAAGCAATCCAGTCTGCCTCCGAGGAGGGACTGGATTGCTTCGCGGAGCCTGTCATCGGGCCGCGCTCCGCGCGGACCCGGTGGCTCGCAATGACGGAGAATGTGGCGGCGCCGCGGGCAGCCCTAAGGCCGCAGGTAGAGATAACCCTGCGACTGGAGCTCGGCCAGGCGGACCACGCCGCCCTTCTCCGCGCTGACGAAGCCCGGCAGCAAACCCGTCAGCGTGACGTTCTGCGCCTTCATGGTGTTGGCGGACGCCGCGAGCTCGATACCGTCCCTGGAGAAATCGCCGACGCGCTTGCCGACGTCGGGGTTGGCCGGTGCCCGGCGAAACGCCTTCAGCGCCGGCCCGTGAATCACCAGCGCGATGATGACGTGTTGGGGGCCGCCGACGCCGTCAATGTGGTTCTGGATGTTGCCGAGCACGAAATTGACCCTCTCGGCGTCGCTGAGGTGATAGACGACCTTGAGCTTGTCGCCCGCGCCGGCTTCCGTCGCGGCCTTCGCGCTGGAGCCGCCAAGCGCCGCGCCCAGGGCCGAGACGGCGCTCCACAAGATGCTCCGGCGGTTTTCATGATCGCACCGGGCGCGTGAACCATTGACGGCCGCATCGGAGGGGGGTGAGAGCCGACTGGCGGTTAGTCGCAAGCCGAACGCCGCGCGTTCAAGTGCCGATGCCTTGCATTCCCGTGGGCAGCCTCGCGCAAGGTTCCAGTCCTAATAACTCGGGAGAAGGGGCGTTCGTAAACCCAGGGTTGCTGCAAAAGGCTGGTGGCGGTCGAACATGTCCGTAGGTCAGAACTTGCCCAACATTACGATCGGCTATTCCCGGGGACGGCTGCTGGTGTTTTTCGGCGCCGGTCTGCTGCTGACGCTGCTCTGCGCTGCGCTCGCATTCATGTGGCAGCAAGGCAAGAACATCACCACGTTCGAGGTCGCCGCCTGCTATGTCGGCGCGGTGTTTTTCGGCCTCGCCACCTTCAGGATGCTCTGGAGGTTGATCTCGGCCAGGTCGCCGGTCGTCTTCATCAGCCGTGTCGGCATTCGCGACCTCAGGCTCGCCGACGAGACCATCGCCTGGAGCTCCGTGCGGAAGATACAGATCTGGGAGCAGCGCCTGCAGAAGTTCGTGGTGCTCAAGCTCGATCCTCTTGTCGCCGGGCGGTTCTCCGGGGGCTTCCTGGGGCGTGCCTTGTCGCTGATGAACAAGACGCTTGGCGCTGACAGCGTGATCGTCAATGCGGGCGGCCTGACCATGGACGTCAAGACATTGCTCGAGACCTGCAAGCAATATTGGGGCGCCGGACGACCGGCCCCTTCGGACCACTCCGTGCCGGAGCCTGAACCGGCGCCCGAGGCTGTCAGCTGAAGCGGGCGAGGAATCGCCAGCATCGGGTAAGATGCCGCGCATCGCAGCGGCGGTCGAAGCAGGCATAGGCTGCGCTGCCGGGTCGTCGCGCGAGCCTTAGTCCGCCGTCGGTCCGCGAAGGTTCAATCCTTGCCGCGATTCCGCCCGGGAACTCGGCGCCGCTGATTTCTGCGAGATTGTCGCGGATCATCAATGTGATAGTCTTCACAGACAGCAGAAATTCGATGTCGTAAGCTCACCCGCGTTTGTGGAGTTCCCCGCAATGGGCGAGATTCGTAACTTCAGATCCGGAAATCATGACGAGCCGCCTCCACACGGCTCGATGCCTCGTCGTCTCGCCGCAATCATCGTCGGTGACATCGCTTCCTACAGCCGCTTGATGCAGGCCGACGAGGAAGGCACGCATGTTCGCGTCAAGCGGATCGAGCGGGATCTCATCGAGCCCAGCATCGTCGAACACCATGGAACGTTGGTGAAGACGACGGGAGACGGCTTCATCGCGATCTTCGACAGTCCGGTCGAGGCCGTTCGCTGCAGCATCGTCATTCAGCAGAATCTCGTCGGGCGCAACGCTTCGCTTCCGAAGGACTCCCGGATCGAATATCGGATTGGCGTCAATCTCGGTGACGTCATCGTGGAGCCGGACGACGTCTACGGCGACGGCGTCAACATCGCCACGCGCATCGAGGGGATCGCCGAGCCCGGTCAGGTCTACATCTCCGGCGCGATCTATGAGCAGATCAAGCACAAGGTGGTGTGCGGCTATGAGTCGCTCGGCGACCGCAAGGTCAAGAACATCACCGATCCGGTGCGCGTCTATCGCGTGCTGCCGGACGCAGATGCGGTCGGGAGGACGCGAGGCCGGCGCGAGAATACCCTGATCTTCCTTCTGGGCGTCACGCTCCTCGTGATCGCTTCCGGTGTGTTGTGGTATCTGCTGGCGCAGCCGTCGGGCAGGGTGAAGGAGCAGGCCGCCGCGCCAACTGCGGCTCCGGTCGCATCACCGAGCCCGCAACCTGCGCCGCGAGAAGCCGCGACACAAACGCCGCAGCCGTCTCCTTCATTGGCGGCATCGTCTCCATCGCCCGCTCCGGCGCCAAGTGCTTCAGCGCCAAGTGCTCCGGCGCCAAGTGCTTCCGCGCCAAGTGCTTCGGCGTCAAGTGCTTCGACGTCAAGTCCAGCACCAAGCCCATCGGCCACGCCGTTCCGCGAACCCGAGATGATCGCCATTCGCGGCGGCAGCTTCGCGATGGGAAGCAATGACGACCCGACCGAACGTCCGGTCCACCAGGTCACGGTCAAGCCGTTCTCGATCGGCAAATATCCGGTGACCGTGCAGGAATGGAACGAATGCGCGGCTGCAAAGGCGTGCGGCTTCACCGCCATTGGCAAGGACGATGCGCCGATCACCAATGTGAGCTGGACCGACGCGCAGCAATATGCGGCCTGGCTCGCGCGGACCACAAAGAAGTCGTATCGGCTTCCGAGCGAAGCCGAATGGGAATACGCCGCGCGCGGCGGGACGCAGACGAAATATTGGTGGGGCGACAAGCTCCAGCCGGGCGTGGCGGGATGCAAGGATTGCGGTGACCTCGCGGCCGAGCAGCCGGCGAAGGTCGGCAGCTTCAAGCCGAATCCGTTCGGCCTCCACGATATGGGTGGCGGTGTCGATCAGTGGGTCGAGGACTGCTGGCGCAGGACCTATCAGGGCGCACCCGGTGACGGCTCGGCATGGACCGGCGGGGACTGCTCGTCGCATGTCCTGCGCTCGGGTTCATGGAAGAACGATTCGAGATATGTGAGGCCGTCCAACCGCGATGGCTACGATACCAATGTTCGTTATCCGACGCATGGATTCCGCGTTGCGCTAAGTCCTTAAGTGGTGGAGTCATTTCGATGCAGATCATTCGTTGCGCCGCCCTGGCGGCGGCGCTCGCATTGCTTCCAGGCGTCGCCTATCCGCAGGGCAAGACCGCTCCTAAGGATGCCAAGCTCTATTTCATCACCCCGCGTGACGGGCAGAAGGTTCGGGGCGGGTTCTGGGTCCGGTTCGGCTTGCGCAACATGGGCGTGACGCACGCCGGCGACGAGTACCAGAACGCCGGCCATCATCATTTGCTGGTCGACGTCAACGATCCCATCGATCCCAAGGAGCCGATCCCGCAGGACAAGTCGCATCTGCACTTCGGGGCGGGGCAGACCGAAACCTTGCTCGAACTTCCACCCGGGATGCACACGCTGCAGCTGGTGCTGGGCGACGCGAAGCACTATCCGTTCGAGCCGCCTGTCGTATCGGAGAAGATCACCATACGTGTCAGGCAGCCGGTCGAGCGCGGTCGATGATCACCGCAGGCTGGCGTTGAACTTGTCCAGCGCAGCCGAGCCCGGGCACAGCGTGTCCGCCTCCAGCGTATTGAGCGGCGTCTCGACCGTGTTGAGATGCGTGTGCAGGTCTTCCGCATCGGGATCGACGTAGAGCAGACCGGTGACGATCTGGCCCTTGGCGGCGTGCTTCTGGAGGAAGGTCTGGGCGCCGAGGCGGTCGTGCGGGTCGTAATCCGCGTCGATCTTGCGCAGCGCGATCTTGCTGCCGTCGTGCTGCTCGACCACCTGCACCGTTCCCGGCGCATACTCGACGGCGATGGGATCGCGGCCGACCAGCACGTCGAGCCGGTTCACGGCGTCATTGTGCTCCCGCACATAGTCGAAGCTCTTGGTCGATCCGGCGTGGTTGTTGAAGGCGATGCAGGGGCTGATGACGTCGATGAAGGATGCGCCCTTGTGGCCGATCGCGGCGGCGATCAGCGGCACCAGCTGGCTCTTGTCGCCGGAGAACGAGCGCGCGACGAAGGTGGCCCCTAGCTGCAGCGCGATCGCGACGAGGTCGATCGCGTTGTCGGTGTTGGTCACGCCTTTCTTGGACTTCGAGCCGCGGTCGGCGGTCGCCGAGAACTGGCCCTTGGTCAGGCCGTAGACGCCGTTGTTCTCGACGATATAGGTCATGTTGACGCCGCGCCGGATCGAATGCGCGAACTGGCCGAAGCCGATCGAGGCGGAATCGCCGTCGCCGGAGACGCCGAGATAGATCAAATCGCGGTTGGCGAGGTTGGCGCCGGTCAAGACCGACGGCATGCGGCCGTGCACGGAGTTGAAGCCGTGCGAGTTGCCGAGGAAATAGTCCGGCGTCTTCGACGAGCACCCGATGCCCGAAATCTTCGCGACCCGATGCGGTTCGATCGAGAGCTCGTAGCAGGCTTCGATGATCGAGGCCGTGATCGAGTCGTGGCCGCAGCCGGCGCACAGGGTCGAGATCTTGCCCTCGTAGTCGCGGTGCGTGTAGCCGAGCTCGTTCTTCTTGAGGCCCGGATGATGAAATTTCGGCTTTGCAATGTAGGTCATGCGCGCACCTGCAGTCCCAGCATCGTCATGGCCGGGCTTGACCCGGCCATCCACGTCTTGGCCGGAGAGAAGGAAGGCGTGGATGCCCGGGTCAAGCCCGGGCATGACGGTGGAGAGAGCAAAGCGTAGGTCATGACACGGCCTTGCGGAGCGGGGTCACCTTGAGGTGATCCTGGTGGTCGCCAATGGCTTTCGCGATGTAGCGGGCGGTGATCGGGGTGCCGTCATAATGCACGATCGGCACGAGGCGCACCGGGTCGATGCCGTTCTCGTTGACGATGAGCTGGCGGAGCTGGGCGTCGCGGTTCTGTTCGACCACGTAGACGAAGTCGTGCTCGGCGAGGAAGCTCGCCACGCTCGAGTGGAACGGGAAGGCGCGGATGCGCAGGCGGTCGAGCTGATGTCCGCGCGCCTCCAGCAGGCCGATCGCCTCGTCCATCGCGGGCGAGGTCGAGCCGAAATAGATCACGCCATATTTGGTCGGCCGTTCCGCGTTGGCCTGGAGCGGGCGCGGGACCAGGTCCTGCGCGGTCTCGAACTTGCGCACCAGGCGCTGCATGTTGTCGGCATAGACCGAGCCTTCCTCGGAGTAACGCGCATAGCGGTCGCGCGAGGTGCCGCGGGTGAAATAGGAGCCCTTGGTCGGATGCGTGCCGGGATAGGTGCGGTAGGGAATGCCATCGCCGTCGACGTCGAGATAGCGGCCGAAGTCGCGGCCTTCCTCCAGCATCTCCGTGGTCATCACCTTGCCGCGGTCATACTGTTTCGCGTCGTCCCACTTTAGCGGGCGGCAAAGACGGTGGTTCATCCCGATGTCGAGGTCGAGCATCAGGAAGATCGTGGTCTGGAGCCGTTCGGCAAGATCGAATGCGGCCGCCGCGAACTCGAAGGCCTCAGCCGGATCTTCCGGGAACAGCAGCACGTGCTTGGTGTCGCCATGCGAAGCATAGGCGCAGGCGATGATGTCGCATTGCTGGGTGCGGGTCGGCATGCCGGTCGAGGGACCGGCGCGCTGGATGTTCATGATCACGGCCGGGATCTCTGCGAAATAGGAGAGGCCGATGAACTCGGTCATCAAGGAGATGCCGGGGCCGGAGGTCGCGGTGAAGGCGCGGGCGCCGTTCCAGGAGGCGCCGATGACGATACCGATCGAAGCCAGCTCGTCCTCGCCCTGCACGATGGCGTATTTCGCCTTGCCGGTCTCGGGATCATGCCGGTACTTCTTGCAGTGGGCGGTGAAGGCCTCCGCCACCGACGAGGACGGCGTGATCGGATACCAGGCGCACACGGTGGCGCCGCCATAGACCGCGCCGAGCGCTGCGGCGCTGTTGCCCTCGATGAAGATGCGGTCGCCGACCTTGTCGGTTTTCTTCACCCGCAGCCCGATCGGGCATTTCAAATTCTGCAGCGCCCAGTCGCGGCCGAGATGCAGCGCATGGACGTTGGAGGAGAGCAGCTTCTCCTTGCCCTTGTACTGCTCGCCGATCAGCTGCTCGATCAGCTTCGGGTCCATGTCGAGCAGCGCCGAGAGGCTGCCCAGATAGATGATGTTCTTGAACAGCTGGCGCTGGCGCGGATCGGTGTAGGTCGAGTTGGTGATCGCGGTGAGCGGCACGCCGATCACGGTGATGTCGTCGCGGAATTTGGTCGACGGCATCGGCTTGGTGGAATCGTAGAACAGATAGCCGCCGGGCTCGATGCCGGCGATGTCCTTGTCCCAGGTCTGCGGGTTCATCGCCACCATCATGTCGACGCCGCCACGGGCGCCGAGATGGCCGTCTTCCGTCACCCGCACCTCGTACCAGGTCGGCAGGCCCTGGATGTTGGAGGGGAAGATGTTGCGGGGGGAGACCGGAACGCCGTGACGCAGGATCGCGCGCGCGAACATCTCGTTGGCGCTGGCCGAGCCCGAGCCGTTGACGTTGGCGAAGCGGACGACGAAGTCGTTTACGCTGCTGAGCGGCTTTTTGTCGGACATGTCGAACCTGCGTAAGTCATCTCGATGAAATATTTCTGCATGTCCCAGGCTCCGGTGGGACAACGCTCGGCGCACAGCCCGCAATGCAGGCAGACGTCCTCGTCCTTAACCATCACGCGCCCGGTCTTGAGATCAGAGGACACGTAGAGGTCCTGGTCCGGATGCGGCGAGGGCGCCTTCAGGCGCTGGCGTAGGTCGCTTTCCTCGCCATTATCAGTGAAGGTGATGCAGTCCATCGGGCAGATGTCGACGCAGGCGTCGCACTCGATGCAGAGCGAGGTCGAGAACACGGTCTGGACGTCGCAGTTCAGGCAACGCTCGGCTTCGCCCAGCGCCAGCTTGACGTCATAGCCGAGCTCGACCTCGGTGCGGATGTCCTTCAGCGCAATCACCTTGTCGCGATGCGGAACCTTGAAGCGCTTGTCGTTGGAGATGTCGTTGTCATAGCTCCATTCGTGGATGCCCATCTTCTGCGAGGAGATCTGCACCTCCGGCAGCGGCCGTTCGGTGATGTCATCGCCCGAGAGCATCTTGTGGATCGACAGCGCGGCGTCATGGCCCTGCGCCACGGCCCAGATGATGTTCTTCGGGCCGAACGCGGCGTCACCACCGAAGAACACTTTCGGATTGGTCGAGACGAAGGTCTTCGGATCGACCTTGGGCATGTGCCATTTGTCGAACTCGATGCCGCAATCCTGCTCGATCCAGGGGAAGGCGTTCTCCTGGCCGACCGCGACCAGCACGTCGTCGCAGGGAATGGTCTGATCGGGGTCGCCCGAAGGCACCAGATTGCGGCGGCCTTTGGCGTCGTATTCGGCTTTGACGTGCTGGAAGGTGACGCCGATGAGCTTGCCGGCGACATGCTTGAATGCCACCGGCACCATATAGTTGAGGATCGGAATGTCCTCGTGGATCGCGTCTTCCTTCTCCCAGGGCGAGGCCTTCATCTCCTCGAAGCCGGAGCGCACAATGACTTTCACGTCTGCGCCGCCGAGGCGGCGCGCGGTGCGGCAGCAATCCATCGCCGTGTTGCCGCCGCCGAGCACGATCACGCGCTTGCCGATCTTGTCGATATGGCCGAACGACACCGAGGACAGCCAGTCGATGCCGATATGGATGTTGGCGGCAGCTTCTTTCCGGCCGGGAACGTCGAGCTCGCGTCCGCGCGGTGCGCCGGAGCCGACGAAGATCGCGTCGTATTTCTCCGCGAGCAGCGCCTTCATGCTCTCGATGCGATGACCGCCTTTGAACTCGACGCCGAGACCCAGGATGTAGCCGGTCTCCTCGTCGATGACCGAATTGGGCAGGCGGAATTTCGGGATCTGCGTGCGCATCATACCGCCGGCTTCGGGATCGCCGTCGAACACGGTGCAGTGATAGCCGAGCGGAGCAAGATCGCGCGCCACCGTCAGCGAGGCGGGGCCACCGCCGACGAACGCAACGCGCTTGCCGTTCTTCGGCGCGGGGCGCGGCAGGCGCTGCCTGATGTCGTCCTTGAAGTCGGCGGCGACGCGCTTGAGGCGGCAGATCGCCACCGGCGTTTCCTCGACGCGTCCGCGACGGCACGCCGGCTCGCATGGACGATCGCAGGTGCGTCCCAGAATTCCTGGGAACACGTTCGATTTCCAATTGATCATGTAGGCGTCGCTGTAGCGGCCTTGTGCGATCAGTCGGATGTATTCGGGAACCGGGGTGTGTGCAGGACAGGCCCACTGGCAATCGACCACTTTGTGAAAGTAGTCGGGGGCCGCGATGTCGGTCGGTTTCATTCCTACCCTGTCCGCACAGGCCCAAAGACCCGGCGGCCTTTTCTTGAGCTTGGCGAACGCTAATGCGCGTCGATCTGGTTTATGAATGACGTCATTGGGTTAGCTTATTAGAACCGTTCCGAAGTACAACGGCAAATTTACGCGATCACCTGCTTTCATAGGTGCTGCGCGCGCTCAGCATTAACGGCCGCGCGCAAGATGCGTGCGGTGCAATATGTTGCGTTGCGGATGGCCGCTAGCCGGGCGCGATATCGCTCTTCGCGAGATCCCACATCAGGCTGTAAGTGCCGACGGAGACAGGAAGCGGGAAGGGCGATGCGGCGGGGCCGGTAAAGCGTTCAGCAATGACGGCGGAGACCGCGCCGACATGCGTGCCGTCGATCAGCACGAACCAGTCGCGCGCGCCCTCATTGCGCACCGCTGGAATGTCGGCCGTCGCGCCCGACAATTCCGGCTCGCTTTCGAGCAGATGCATCGAGATGATGCCCTCGCGCTCCCCGGGCGTCAGCTTTTCGTGCAGTGCATCACGCCATGTCCCGGCATTGTCGGCGCTCGGCCGCAGCCGCACCAGCCCGAGTGCTGCGCCGCGACCAGTGCCCTTGCTGATGGTGATGCGCGCGACGACGCGCAGCATGTTCTTGAAATGCGCCATGGTCCGCCGCGACCATTCGGTCTGGTTGGCGAGGCGGGCCCGGTAGGCGGGACTGTCGAGCACGTCGAGCGTCGCGGTCGAGTACAGCGAGAGATATTTGGGATTGGCGGCATGCGCGACATAGCGCCGCGCCTCCAGGAAACCCTCGATCGCGACGCGCTCTTCCAGATGCTCGCGATCGTACCAGCGGTTGAAATCGGCCTCATCTGGAACGTCGATGTTCATCGACGTCAGCAGCATGCCTTGCCCGGCGAGCGGCATTGTTCTTGTCCTTCCCATTCAGACCCTCATGGCGGGGAGCCACGAAGTGGCATCTCGAACCATGAAGGCCCGCTGCTAGATCCGGCCCTTATCCTTCGAGACGCGCTCCTTTTGGAGCGCTCCTCGGGATGAGGAGATCGATCTAGCCCGCGGCTTTCGACGCGAGATCGGCGATCGACTTCATGACCGCGTCCCGCACGCCGGCATCATAGAGCGAATGTCCGGCTTCTTCCACGATCCGAATCTCGGAACCCGGCCAAACTTTCGCAAGCCGCTCGGATATCTCAGGAGGGCACAACAGATCGTAGCGGCCCTGCACGATGATGCCGGGAATGCCGGCGAGCTTGCCCGCATTCCGCAACAGCTGGTTATCCGTCATGAAGCTGTCGTGGACGAAATAATGCGCCTCCATGAATGGCGTCGCGGGCAGCGTGCGCCACACGTTCAGCGATGCCAGGTCCAGCCGTGTCTTTGCCGCCTTGTGCTCAGACAGAGCGCGCTCGGTGTCGTGCCAGGCCCGCGACGCAGGACCGTGCACAGCCGGATCGGCATCGAGGATGCGGCGCCAATAGGCGTCCACCGGGTGTGCGCGCTCATCGACCGGCAGCACGCTCAGAAAATCCTCGAAGAGCGCCGGATAGAATTGTGACAGGCGCGATGTGAAAGCGGTTTCGACCTCGGCGCGGGTGCCCAGGAAGGTTGCGCGGAGCGCAATGCCGGAGACACGCTCGGGATGCGCCTCGGCATAAGCCAATGCCAGCGTCGCCCCCCAGGAGCCGCCGACCACCATCCAGCGGTCGAAGCCAAATTTCTCGCGGATATTCTCCATGTCCGCGATCAGATGCGCCGTCGTGTTGTGCTCGCGCGATCCCTTGGGCCGGCTGCGACCGCAGCCGCGCTGGTCGAACAGCACCGCGCAGAAGCGTTCGGGATCGAACAGCTTGCGATGGTCGGGTTGGCAGCCGCTGCCGGGCCCGCCATGCAGATAGATGGCGGGGACGCCGTCAGCACGACCGACGCTCTCGACATAGAGCTCGTGGCCGTCGCCGACGTCGAGCATGTCGGAGGTCAGCGGCGCAAAGGGATCGGCGCGTTTGGCGGATGCGGCCGCGTCGGCGTCAGGCATCATTCCCGGATTCCAGAGTGCCGCCGGCGAAATTGCGATAGAGGAAGCGGTTGGTCTCGCCCTCGGCCTCGCGCTCGGCCTGCTTGAAGATGGTCTCGTGCAGCGGCGACAGCGCGCAGGCGGGGTCGGTGTTGGCGGCATCGCCCGTCAGCGCAAAGGCCTGGCAGCGGCAGCCGCCGAAATCGATCTCGCGGAATTCGCAGGTCTTGCACGGCTCCTTCATCCAGCCGGTGCCGCGATAGCGGTTGAAGGCATCCGAGTTCTGCCAGATCCAGGCGATCGAATGGTTGGAGCGCACGGATTCGAACTCGAGCCCGGTGATGCTCTCGGCGGCGTGGCAGGGCAGCACCTTGCCGGCCGGCGAGATGTTGAAGAACTGCCGGCCCCAGCCGCCCATGCATTTCTTCGGCCGCAGCGCGTAATAATCGGGAACGACATAGTCGATGGCGAGCGTGCCCTTCAGCCGCTCGCGCGCCTCCTCGACGAGGCGGGTGCACTCGTCAAGCTGCGCCACGGTCGGCATCAAGGCAGCGCGGTTCTTCAGCGCCCAGCCGTAATACTGGACATTGGCGACCTCGAGCCGGTCGGCGTCGAGGTCAACAGACATCTGGATGATGTCGGGGAGCTGGTGCAAATTCTGCCGGTGCATCACCGCGTTCACGGTGAGCGGCAGATCGAGCTCGCGGGTCCATTTCGCCACTTCGAGCTTCTTGCGATGCCCGTTCTTGTAGCCGGCGACGCGGTCGGCGATGCCTTCCTCGACACCCTGGAAGCTGATCTGCACATGGCAGAGGCCGGCGTCCGCGAGCGCGCTGAGCCGCTCGCGCGTCAGCAGCACGGCCGAGGTGATCAGATTGGTGTAGAGGCCGGCATCGCTGGCATGTTTGACCAGCTCGACGAGGTCCTTCCGCCCCGTCGGCTCGCCGCCAGAGAAATGCACCTGGAGCACGCCGATCTCGGCGAGCTCGCTCAAGACCCTCTTCCACTCCTCGGTCGTCAGCTCCTTGCCGGAGCGATCGAGCTCGACCGGGTTGGAGCAATAGGGGCATTGCAGCGGGCAGCGATGGGTGATCTCGAGCAATACGGCGAGCGGAATGCCAAACGCCTCCGCCGTCGAGCGGCTCTTCTCCAGCACCGCGAGGCTGTCGCTGATGTCGGGCGGAAGATTGCCGAGCAGGTCGCTCATGACGTCTTCTCCCGGGCCTCGGTGAGGAAGCCCTTGTCGGCGAGATCCTGGAGCATGACGATGACGTCCGCCAGGATCGCTTCGCGCGGCGCGGCGTATTTCGCGGCCAGCTGGTCGGCGAAGTCGCCGACATTGCGCTCGCCGTCGCAGAGCTGCAAGACCTCGACCGCGATCTCGTCGGGCGCCAGCACCCGTTCCGGCGCCAGGATCACCCAGACCTTGCGCGTCTCGTCATATTTCAGCTTGGCATGCCGCGGCAGCACAGGGCGGCTTGCCTCGCTGACGCTGATGTTCCGCGGCCCGACCATTGCGCTTGTCCCTCAGCTCGCTTTGGGCACGAACGCGCCCGGTGGAATGTGGCCCTCGACATAGGCGTGCTGGAGCGCATCGAGCTGCACCCACAGCACGTTGGTCTTGAAGATCAGCGCGTTGCAGACGGAGGCGCGCTGCTCCGGCGTCGTGGCATGCGCCTTGACGTAGTCGAGCGCGAAGCCGGCATCGCGCGGCGCCTGCGCCAGCCGCCGCTTGAAGTAGCTCATGATATCAGGATTGACGAAGTCGTAGTGCTCCAGCATGCCGGAGATGCGCTCCTCGTGCAGGTTCGGCGCGAACAATTCGGTGAGCGAGGAGGCAATCGCCTCCAGCGGGCTCTTCTCGCGGCAGTAATGGACATAGGCTTCGACCGCGAAGCGCGTCGCCGGCAGGATGCCTTCGGTCGATTCCACATAGGCCGTGTCGAGGCCGAGGCCTTCGGTCAGCTTCAGCCAGCGCTCGATGCCGCCCTCGCTGCCGACGTCGCCGTCATGGTCCTCGATGCGGTGGCGCCATTCCAGCCGCGTAGCGCGGTCGCGGAAGCGCGAGATCACGACGGCGTCCTTGATCGGGATCGTGCTCTGGTAATAGTAGCGGTTGAGCGCCCAGGCCTGCACCTGGCCCTTGTTCAGCTTGCCGCCGTGCAGCAGCTTATGGAACGGATGCAGACTGTGATAGCGCGTCGCGCCGATATGGCGCAGCGTCGCCTCAAGCTCCTCGGCCGAGTTGAGCCTGATGTCCTTGCCAACAGAGAGCGCGGTCATTCCAGTCAGTGACGCGGCATTCACAGCACGATCTCCGTTCCGTCGGCGGGTATCCGCCAGCCCGCGGCTTCAAGCGCTTTGCGCTCGGGCGTATCGGGCAGCAGCGCCGGATTCGAGTTATTGATATGCAGAAACATCTTCCTGTCGAGAGTGAGGTCGGCGAGGCGCGCGATCGCGCCATCGTGACCGGACATCGCGACATGGCCCATGCTCTTGCCGGTCCTGTGGCCGAGCCCGGCCTTGATCATCTCGTCATCCTGCCAGACCGTGCCGTCAAAGAACACCAGTGCGGCGCCGTCGATCTCGGCCTTGAGCGCGTCGGTCACCTCGGCGCAGGCGGCGATGAAGTAGAAGCACTTGCCGGTTGATTTGTCCGTGATCTTGAGCCCCAGCGTATCGCCGTCGCCGCTCTCGCCGCCGGGATGCGCCTTGCCTTCCAGATACCAGGCCGACTTGCCGGGCACCGCGAAGGGCAGCACCTCAAGTCCTGAGCGCGCGCCATCAGGCAGCCGCGGCTCGAACGGCTCGTGGATGGAAATCGGCTGGCGCTGTACGTTCTTCTCGTTCAGGACGTTGAAGATGCTGTTGCTCTTCAGGATCGCCAGCACCTTCGTATGCGCATAGACCGTGAAGGGCGATCCCTCGCGCATCGACAGCAGGCCCGCGACCGCATCCACCTCGCTGTTGGTCAGGATCACGCCTGCAACAGGTGTATGGCGCAGCGCGCCGGCCTTGGGATGCAGCTGCGGCGTGGCGTTCAATTGCTGGCGAAGATCGGGGGAGGCGTTGATCAGGAACCAGTGCTCGCCGTCGCCACTGAAAGCGACCGAGGCCTGGGTTCTCTGAAGCTCCTGGCCATTTTCACGGGCCGCCCGGCAGCCCTCACACCCGCAGTTCCATTGCGGGACTCCGCCGCCGGCCCCGGCGCCCAGGACGACGACGCGAAGCATAATACGTCTCCTGGAGGGAACGTCGCGAGGTGGATCTCAGGCCGACACGGATGCCGACAAAGCTCGTGTCTTCCGGAAACCGATCGTGACCGAAAGATCCACCTGCGCAGAAACCACCAACCGCTTACTTGCGGGTGGCGCTCACATACATGTTGATTTCCATGCCACAGGGCACTTCGACGATCTTCGGGGCTTTCCAAGCCATTTTGGCTCTCCATTTTCACGAATTCGGACGTATCCGCCCAACGGTTAAAGTAATGCGAGCGGAAAACTTCGCTAGTGAAATCTTCCCGAGAAAGCCATGTTGCGCCGCGAAAATGATGTTGGAACATCACTTCCCGTGATGCTGCCTTGCGCGTGGCGCATTCGGTCGCGAACCCTGTCCTGATAAAGCAGTTGTGAGTGCAGTGCAGCTTTCAATCCGGTACAGGCCTCCCAATTTGGACCCTCGTGATGCCCAGATACTTCTTCAACACCCGCATCGGCGACGAATTGATCGTGGATCCCGACGGAGAGGACCTGCGTAACCCCGATCGCGCCTGGGAGGTCGCCCGCCAGATGATCCTGGAGGTGGTGAAGTCGGAGGGCGCCCAGCCGGCGCTCATGGAGGCCGTGATCGAGGTGACCGACGACGACGGGGAGATCGTGCTCGAATTCCCGTTCACCGAGGCCCTGCTGGACATCCCGGATCAGTCCGCGACCAGGCATTGAGGCCCCCGCGCTCTCCCCCGTCATTGCGAGGAGCCCTTGCGACGAAGCAATCCAGACTGTCTCCGCGGAGGGATTCTGGATTGCTTCGCTGCGCTCGCAATGACGGAGAATGAGGCGCCACCCGGCGCCAAACCCGCTCTTCCTCCCCGCGAAATCCGCATGGCTTTGCCGCGTTCCCGGCGCTAAAAGACGCCGGTTAAACGGAGCAAGCCATGCAAGATCTCTGGCGCCTGTCGGCCGCCGACCTCGCCACCCTCGTCAAGGCCAAAAAGGTGTCCGCCCGGGAGGCCGCCAAGGCCGGCCTCGCCCGCCTGGACGCCGTCAATCCCCAGCTCAACGCGGTGATCGACCACCGGCCGGAGGACGTGCTCAAGCAGGCTGACGCCGTCGATGCCGCCATCGCCCGGGGAGAAGACCCCGGTGTGCTCGCCGGCGTGCCCGTCACCATCAAGGCCAATGTCGACCAGGAAGGCTTTGCCACCACCAACGGCCTGAAACTCCAGCGCGACCTGATCGCGCACGAGGATAATCCGGTGGTCGCCAATTTCCGCAAAGCGGGCGCCATTCTGCTTGGCCGCACCAATTGCCCGGCCTTCTCCTATCGCTGGTTCACCACCAATCTGGTCCATGGCGACACCAAGAACCCCCGCGATGCCTCGCTGACCCCGGGCGGCTCGTCCGGCGGCGCCGGCTCGGCGGTCGCGGCCGGCATCGGCCATATCGCCCACGGCACCGACATCGCCGGCTCGATCCGCTATCCCGCCTATGCCTGCGGCGTGCACGGCCTGCGCCCGACGCTCGGCCGCATCCCCGCCTTCAACCCGGCGCTGCCGGAGCGTCCGATCGGGCCGCAGATCATGGCCGTCTCGGGCCCGCTGGCGCGCACGGTCAACGATCTCAGGATCTCGCTCGAAGCCATGTCGGCCCGCGACATCCGCGACCCCTGGTTCGTGCCGGCGCCGCTGGAGGGCCCCGCGCGGCCGAAGCGCGCCGCGCTCTGCCTCAATCCGGACGGGCTTGCGACCAAACCGGAGGTGAAGGCGGCCGTGACTGACGCCGGCAAGCGGCTGGAGCGCGCCGGCTGGACTGTCGAGGTCATCGAGAACACGCCGCCGATGCGCGAGGCGGTCGCGTGGCAGAGGAAACTCTGGCTTGGCGACGGCTATGAGGCGCAGCTGGAGATGGCTGAGCGCGAAGGCGATCCCGGTGCGCTGGCCTGCCTGCGCGGCAATCGCGCCAAGGTCACGCCGATGGACCAGGCGGACTACGCCAAGGCGCTCACGCGCCGCGCCGCACTGACCCGCGACTGGATGCTGTTCTTCGAGAAATATGCCGTCGTGCTCACGCCGGTGTCCGGCGAGTTGCCGTTCCCGGATCATCTCGACCGCAAGGACAGTGAGTCCTTCGAGCGTGTCTGGGAGGCGCAGATGCCGCAAATCGCGACCCCGTTCATGGGACTGCCGGGCCTGGTGGTCTCCACCGGTCTGGTCGGCAAGGCGCCTGTCGGCGTGCACATCGTGTCCGGCCGCTATCGCGAGGATCTGTGTCTGCTCGCAGGCGAAGCGATCGAGGCGGGCGGCGTGCCGCCGTCGCCGATCGATCCCGTGGGTTAGTGATGTCTGTGATCTACGACTTCAAGGCCAACTCGCTTCTCGGCGAGGAGGTGCCCATGCGCCGTTTCGAGGGGCAGGTGCTGCTGATCGTCAACACCGCGAGCAAATGCGGCTTCACGCCGCAATATCGCGGGCTCGAGGATCTCTATCGCGACCTCTCGCCGCGCGGCTTCTCGGTGCTCGGCTTTCCCTGCAACCAGTTCGGCGCGCAGGAGCCGGGGCCGGCGAGCGAGATCCAAGCCTTCTGCTCCACCAACTACGACGTCACCTTTCCCCTGTTCGAGAAAATCGACGTCAACGGCGCCCATGCGCACCCTCTGTATGACTACCTGAAACGCCAGCAATCCGGCCTGCTGGGCGCCTCCATCAAATGGAATTTCACCAAGTTCCTCGTGGACCGTGCCGGCAAGGTGATCGCGCGCTACGCGCCGACCGCACGGCCGGAAGGACTGCGGAATCAAATCGAGACCCTGTTATGAGCGAGACAATCATGAGCGACGAATTTCCGGACCGCCTGTCGGTCGACCCGAACAGCCCCTATTACAACGCGGATATTCTCTCGCGCGACGTCGGCATCCGCTTCAAGGGTGTCGAGAAGACCAATGTCGAGGAGTATTGCATCAGCGAAGGCTGGGTCCGCGTCACCGCCGGCAACGCCAAGGACCGCCACGGCAATCCGCTGACGATCAAGGTGCATGGTCCGGTCGAGCCGTATTTCAGGGATAAGAAGTAAGCGCGCGTATACTCTGTCCTCGTCATTGCGAGGAGCGCAGCGACGAAGCAATCCAGGGTCTTTCCGCGGTGACAGTCTGGATTGCTTCGCTCCGCTCGCAATGACGAACGTTTCTCACCGTTAGCGAAAGCCAATCCCATGTCCGTCCGCATCGTCGACGTCCGCGAGATCACGAAGCCGATCTCTTCGCCGATCCGCAACGCCTATATCGACTTCACCAAGATGACGACGAGCCTCGTCGCCGTCGTCACTGACGTCGTCCGCGACGGCAAGCGCGTCGTCGGCTACGGCTTCAATTCCAACGGTCGCTACGGGCAGGGCGGCCTGATCCGCGAGCGCTTTGCCTCGCGCATCCTGGAGGCCGATCCGAAGTCGCTGCTGAATGCGGCCGGTGACAATCTCGACCCCGACAAGGTCTGGGGCGCGATGATGACCAACGAGAAGCCGGGCGGCCATGGCGAGCGCTCGGTCGCGGTCGGCACCATCGACATGGCGGTGTGGGACGCGGTGGCGAAGATCGCAGGCAAGCCGCTGTTCCGGCTGCTCGCCGAGCGGCACGGCGTCAAAGCCAATCCGCGCGTGTTCGTCTACGCCGCCGGCGGCTACTACTATCCCGGCAAGGATCTCTCGATGCTGCGCGGCGAGATGCGCGGCTATCTCGATCGCGGTTACAACGTCGTGAAGATGAAGATCGGCGGCGCGTCGATCGAAGACGACCGCACCCGCATCGAGGCGGTGCTGAAGGAGATCGGCAAGGACGCGCAGCTCGCGGTCGATGCCAACGGCCGCTTCGATCTCGAGACCGGCATCGCCTACGCCAAGATGCTGCGGGACTATCCGCTGTTCTGGTACGAGGAGGTCGGCGATCCCCTCGACTACGCGCTGCAGGCCGCGCTCGCCGAATTCTATCCGGGCCCGATGGCCACGGGCGAAAACCTGTTCAGCCACCAGGACGCGCGCAACCTCATCCGCTACGGCGGCATGCGTCCCGACCGCGACTGGCTGCAATTCGACTGCGCGCTATCCTACGGCCTCTGCGAATACCAGCGCACGCTGGAGGTCCTGAAAACCTACGGCTGGTCGCCGAGCCGCTGCATCCCCCACGGCGGCCACCAGATGTCCCTCAACATCGCAGCCGGCCTCGGCCTCGGCGGCAACGAGAGCTATCCCGACCTGTTCCAGCCCTACGGCGGCTTCCCGGATGGCGTGCGCGTCGAGAACGGCCACATCACCATGCCCGACCTGCCGGGCATCGGCTTCGAAGGCAAGTCGGATCTCTACAAGGAAATGAAGGCGCTGGCGGAGTAGGATTGGGCTCGACGGCCGCGCCGACACTCTCCGTCATTGCGAGCGCAGCGAAGCAATCCAGAGTCTTTTCGCAGAGGCAGTCTGGATTGCTTCGTCGCTGCGCTCCTCGCAATGACGGCGGAGAGAGCTGCGTTCTGTCACGCCTATTGCAAATGCTGCTCGCGATCATCTCTTGGTTGTGATATCGTGAACGCTCTCGTTGATCGAGAATAATCATGAAGCAGCCCTGCGTGTACATGTTCGCCAATCGTCGCAATGGGACGATCTACGTCGGCGTCACCTCGAATCCGCCGCGCCGCGCGTTCGAGCATCATGAGGGCCTGGTGAAGGGCTTCTCGTCGAAATACGGCTGCAAGCTTCTCGTCTGGTACGAACTGCACGCGACAATGACCGATGCGATTGTACGTGAGAAGCAGATCAAGGGTGGCAGCAGAGCGAAGAAGCTTGCGCTGATCGAGAGCGCCAATCCGGACTGGACGGATCTCTACGAGACGCTGATCTGACTACAGGGGGAGTGGCGGTAGTAGGCGAGAGGGCGCCACTCATCCCGTCATTGCGAGCGTAGCGAAGCAATCCAGAATCTTTCCGCGGAGGCAATCCGGATTGCTTCGTCGCAAGTGCTCCTCGCAATGACGGCGGAGGGACCTTGGTCACTGCACGCCCTCCACCCGTGACAACAACATCGGCTGCAGTGCACCATACATCAGCGTGCGCCACAGCCATTCGATCGGGCCGTGTCGGTAGTGGCGCAGCCACCATGCGCTGAACAGCACCTGTCCGACGTAGACGGCGATGCCGATAGCGAGGGCCTGGGTGATGCCGAGCCGTCCGAACAGGCCAAGGCCGTAGCCGTAGAAGATCCAGCCGAAGATGAGCGATTGTGCGATGTAGTTGGTGAATGCCATCCGGCCGAGCGGCGCGGCCCAGCCGAGCAGCCTCTTGCCGCGTCCGAAACTGGCGATGAAGAGGATGGCGGCACCATAGCCCAGCGCCAGCAGGATGTTGCCGAGCGGCTCGATGCCGACGTAAAGCAAGGCCGCGCCGAGACAGATAGCCGGAAGCGCGATGACGAGCAGGCCGCGGGCATTTTGCAGAATGCCGCTCCGCCAGGCCAGCGCTCCGACGAGAAACAGCCCGATCGTGCGCAAGAAGACGAACGCGTGCAGGGACGCGATGAGAGGAATTTCGCGGAGACGAAACGCCAGCACGTCGAGGAAGCCGCCCGTCGCATAGATGCGATTTGCATCCATGACGTCCCGCCAGATCGCGGTCCTGCCGGGAAACAACCCCGCGGGCGGAAAGGCCTGCATGGCCAGATACAGCGCGAGAGACGCCAGCGCGGCGAGCGTCAGCAACCAGCGCGGGCCAAACAGGAACGGCAGCACGATGAATCCCGCCAGTGCATATTCGGTGAGGATATCGCCGTTCCAGATCAGGCACAAATGAATGACGCCGAACACCAGCAGCACAGCGAGCCGCCGCAGGAGCAGGAAAGTGCGGCGCTCGCTGTTCGCGAGCCGGTCGAATTGAATGGCAAGGCCTGCGCCGAACAGCAGCGAGAACAGCGCAAACGCCTTGAGCTCCACGGCCTGCGTCAGGATCGTTTCGACAGCGCGATCAACCGGCGAAGCAAGCGTCCTGGCACCAAGAAACTGCTCGAAGATCGAAATGCGAAATTCCATGACCACGTTGATGGCCATGACGCCGAACAGGGCAATGCCCCGCAGCACGTCGATGGCGTCGATCCGGTCCGAGGGGCTTATTGCCCGAGGAGATGCGGCACCATCGGATGTCATGGAAGAATTCCAATTGTAGCTCGACGACGCGTGGCGCGGGGCGAGATGCCTGCCACACGCTCCGTCATTGCGAGCGCAGCGAAGCAATCCAGAATCTCTCTGTGGAGGCAGTCTGGATTGTTTCTTCGCAAGAGCTCCTCGCAATGACGATGTGGCGAAAGTCTGCCATCCCTTACGAAATTTCGCTCCTCACACGCGTTGCAGCAGCGGCCGCAAGCTGCGGATGTCGGTCACAGCCTCAATCTCATACACCGACTTGATCAACCGCTCGGCCTTCTCGCCGCCGACCACTGGGGCAATCAGATCGCGTGCCTTGTCGATGACCTCGTCGCGCGTCATCGGGTTGCGCGGCGTGCCGCGCACGGCGGTGACGCGCTCGGAGAGGCGGCTTCCATCAGTGAGCTCGATCTCGACGACGGCGACGCGCACCGGCAATAGTTTGGCCAGCTCCTCGTCGCGCACCAAATTCACTTTGGCGCGCTCCTTCAAAACCGCCGCGTCCTGCATGCGCGGCTTGTCGTGGGCGGCGTGGAAGGAGGCGGTCTTGTCGAGCAGCATCACGGCGACCATGTGCTGGAGACAGATGTCGGGGATGTCGCGGTTGTCCACGACCTCGGCGACGGACGGCGCGAGGCGCACGGTCACGCGCTTGACCTGATCGGCCTCGAACGCCTGCTTGCTGCGGATGGCGTAGACCGCATCGAGCGGTCCCTGGATCGGTGAACCCACCGTCCATTTCTTGATGTCGGTGCCTGCGATCTCGTAACGCTCGCCAAGCTTCTCCACGAGTTTGCCGGTCGCAGCCTTCGGCGCATAGGCCAGGAAGTAATTGTCTGGCCCTGAGAACACGTCGTCGACGCCGTTCCAGTCCGAACGCACCAGCAGTGCTGACGTCACGCCGTTGCGGGCCGGCATGCCGGCGAACACAAACCCTTTCTCGATATGGTCGACGTCGCGCCGCCACACGATGAAGCCGGAGGATTGCTGCGCGGCATAGTCGAGCACCCAGCGCATCCGGCGCGCATCGAAGCCGGCGACACAGGCGGCAGCAGCCGAGGCGCAGAACGTGCCGGCAATGCTGTGCGTGCTCAGCACGCTCTCATAGCTGAAATCGGCCCCGCCCATTGCCATCACCACGCGCGTGCCGACGTCGTAGCCCAGCGTCACCGCACGCAGAAAATGGGCGCCGTCGATTCCGAGGTGTTCGCCGAGCGCAAGTGCCGCGGGAACAGTCGAAGAGCCGGGATGCGAGCGCGACGGGCTGTGCGAATCGTCGGTCTCGTCGGCATGCGCCATGACGCCGTTGGCAAGCGCGGCCTCGACTGGCGACGCGGTGAGCGATGTGCCGGCAATGGTCGATGTCCCCTGCGCAGCATTGGCGCGAATGTAGCGCTGCGCCGCCTGACCGGGCGGCAGCTCCGATCCTGATACCATCGACGCCAGCGTATCGAGGATGTGGTGCTTTGCTTGTTCGACGACTTCGGGTGGCAGCGCGCGGGTTTTCGCAGCGCTCATGTAGTCGCACAGCGCCGTCATTTCTGGCCCGGAGCCAGATCCCTCCGCGAAACTCCGTGCGGGCGAAAGCGAGAGGCTGGTTGCCGCCGCTGCGGTCAGGCCGAGAAAGTCGCGTCGTTTCATGGTGTCCCGTCTTTGGTGCAGGAACTGATGAAACGTCTAGCGCTTAGGACAGCCGCGTGTCTAGTAGCCGACGCTGGCGCCAGAAGCGCCCTGGGTGCCACCACATCCTCCGTCATTGCGAGCGCAGCGAAGCAATCCAGTCTCTCTCCGCGGAGACAATCTGGATTGCTTCGTCGCAAGAGCTCCTCGCAATGACGATGGGGCGCGAGCAGGGCTGCCCCTACGACAGCCGCATATCCAGCAGCCTGCGCCCCTCGCCCTTCAGCAGCTTCTTCACCGCGCTCGACGCCACGACCTCACCGTCGTTGGCGTAGGCTTCGTGGTTCTTCTCGATGTCGTCGAGGCGGTAGAGGTAGTTGACCATCACGCCGGCGGACTCGCGTGCGCCTTTCGGCGAGAGGTCGCCGAGCCAGTTGATGCGCTCGAGCCGTGCGCCGTTGCCGAGATGGAAGCGGGCGACGGAATCGATCAGCTTGCCCTTCGGCGTGCGCGCCTTCAGGAAGTAATAGGCCGCGAGCGGCTCGATCACGGTGCGGAGCAGCGTCGTCGTCTCGGGGTTCTCGAACCATTTGGGATCGTCGAGGCGCTTCAGCACCTCGCGGTCCTCGTCCGAGAGCGGCAGGTCCCTGTCCTGCTTCACCCATTGCATGAAGCCCGGCACCGGCGACAGCGTCACGAAGGTGTCGAGTTTTGGCGTCTCGCGGCGCAGCTCTTCGACCACCTGTTTGATCAGGAAGCTGCCGAAGGAGATGCCGCCAAGCCCGCGCTGGGTGTTGGAGATCGAATAGAACACCGCGGTGCGCGCACGCTCGATCGGCAGATGCTGGCGGTCGACCGCCAGCAGCGGCGCGATCGCACCGGGGATCGTCTCGGTCAGCGCCACCTCGACGAAGATCAGGGGCTCGTCAACCATCGCGGGATGGAAGAAGGCGTAGCAGCGCCGGTCGACCGGATCGATGCGGCGGCGCAGGTCGTCCCAGTCGCTGATCTCGTGCACGGCTTCGTAACGGATGATCTTTTCGAGGATGTTGGCCGGGGTCGACCAGTCAATCCGGCGCAGCACGAGAAACCCCCTGTTGAACCACGACGAGAGAAGGTGCGAGACGTCGCGATCGAGCGCGGCGAGATCGGTGTGCCCGTTCATCATGCCGAGCAGATCGGCGCGCATGTTGACGAGATCGCCGGTGCCGCCCGGCGCGCGGTTGAGGCGGCGGATCAGCTCCTGCCGGCGCGGCTCGGAGGCGAAGTGCAGCGAGCTCGCGTCTTCGTCACTGGGCTTGGCGCGCCATTTTTCGATCGCCTTGGACAGGCGTTCGCGATCGGGGCCGAAATCGCGCACCAGGGCTTCGAAGAAGGCGCGGCGTCCTGCCGCATCCAGCTCCTGGTAGATGTCGAGCACCTCACGCGCCATGGCAGTGCCCGAAGCTTCGCCCCGGCCCGACAGCAGCGCACCGCAGAGCTCGATCAGCCCGTCGGCATCGTGCTTGGTGTCGTCGGAATCCCCGCGGCGCAGCAGCGTGCGGCCGCGATCGGAGATGGTGGCGAGCAGGTCTGAGAAGAAGGCGTTGGCCATCTGGTCGTTTCGATTCCGGTTTGTGCGCTGCGGAAGCTTACACGGGATTTAGGCGGAAGCCGATCACAATCAAGCAGGGGAATTTTGTATCTTTCGTGGTGCCATGCGCCACCAGGAAAGCTGTCATGCCCCGCGAGGGCGAGAGTGCCACCAAAGCTGTCATGCCCCGGCTTGACCGGGGCATCCAGTACGCCGCGGCCTCTCGGCTCAATCACGGCCGTCTGGAATACTGGGTCGCCCGGTCAAGCCGGGCGACGACACCGTGACTACTTCCCCGCAAACTCCGTCGGCGTCCGCCCCGTGACCTGACGGAATGCTGCCGAAAACGCCGGCACGCTGGCATAGCCGAGCTGGGTGGCGAGCTGCTTCACCGACACATTGGGGTCGGTCGACAGCCGCTGGATCGCTGCCGCAACCCTTGCGCGCTGGCACCAGCTCTTGAAGCTCAATTGCGTCTCGGTCGAAAACAGCCGCGACAACGTACGCACGGAGGTTCCGACCTCGCGCGCCAGCGTGTCGATGTCGTGCAGGCCGGTGGGATCGTCGAGCACGATCATCGCGGCGCGCCGGCAGCGCGGCTCATGCGGCAGCGGCACGAAGGTCGCGGAATCCTCCGCCTGGTGCAATTCCAGCATCACCAGGCGGACCAGCAGCTCGGTCCGCTCCTCGGTGTTGCGTGTGTCGAACAGCGCGAGGATCGCCTGGTTGAGCAGCGGCGATACTCGCACCACGAATTCCTTGGTCAGCCCCTCATAGCGTTGCTCGCGCTTGAGCCAGGGCAGGTCGAAATACAGCGTGCGCATCTCGATGTCGGCGAGCAGGTCGAGGGCATGCTCGAGCCCGGCCGGCACCCAGACGGCGCGGTCCGGCGGCACCAGCCAGCGCCCCGCGGGCGTCGTCACCTGCATCGTCCCCCTGGCCGCGTAGATGAGCTGTGACTCGCGGTGCATATGCGGATCGATCCGCATGCCCTTGGGATAGTCGCGTGCAACCAGGTGCACGCCCGCGGGCGAGAGATGGTTGCTCCGGACCTCCCGGAGGATTGGCGTTTCCAAGACATTCATTGGCGGCATCCCGTCATGGGTCCGACATATAACTCATTTCGGAGCAAGAGAGGATTCGGAATGAACAGCCCCAGCCGGGTGATCAGTTTCGTCAACGCAGGCCATTTCATCGACCATTATGCGATGCTGATTTTCGCCGCCGCCGTAATCATCATGGGGCCGGCGCTCGGCATGGCCTATTCGGAACTTCTGCCCTATGCGACGCCGGGCTTCGTCGCCTTCGGCGCGGGCTCGCTGCTCACCGGCTGGCTCGGGGACCGCTGGAGCCGCCGCCACATGATGCTGATCTTCTTCGTCGGCATCGGTGCTTCCATGATCTCGGTCGGCTTCGTGCAGACCCCGGCACAGCTTGGCGCGGCGCTGTTCGCGATCGGCATTTTTGCTTCGATCTATCACCCCGTCGGCACCGCGATGATCGTGTCCTATGCCGACCGGCTCGGCCGCGAGATGGGGATCAACGGCGTCTGGGGCAATCTCGGCGTTGCGTCGTCCGCGCTGGTTACCGGCGTGATCGGCCAGTATCTCGGCTGGCGTTTTGCCTTCATCGTGCCCGGTGTCGTCACCATCCTGATCGGCATCGCCTTTGCGATGATGGTCGTGCACGAGGACCGCAAGGGCTCGAAGCAGGCGGCAGCTCAAGCGCGCGTGGCGAAGAAAGACATGTGGCGCGTGATCCTGTCGCTGCTGATCGTGGTCATCGCGATCTCGACCACGTTCAATGCGGTCACCGTCGCGCTGCCAAAACTGTTCGCGGAACGGCTTGCGGACCTGACGAAAAGCCCGGCGCTGCTCGGCGTCATCGCCGCCTGCGTCTACGTGTTCGGCGCGATGACCCAGTACACGATCGGCCGGTTGCTCGACCGCTACTCGCTGAAGACGGTGGCGCTGCCGCTGTCCTTTATGCTGGCGCCGTTCCTTTATCTCGCCGCGAGCCTGTCCAATCTGCCGCTGATCCTGGTCTCGATCGGCATCGTCATGGGTGCGTTCGGGCAGGTCACGGTGAACGATGCCATGGTCGGCAAATACACCAGCGAGGAATGGCGCTCGCGCGCCTATGCGGTGCGCTATTTCATCGGCTTCACCGCCGCGGGCGCCTCCGTCGGCCTGGTCGCCTGGCTCTACGAACAGGGCGGCTTCGTCACCATGCTTCACGCCTTCGCCGCGCTCTGCCTTCTCGCGATCGCCGCCGCCATCATCCTGCCGCGCGAGATCAGGACGCCGGCGGCGGCGTGAGGCCGGGGCTCTCTCCGCTCGTCATTGCGAGGAGCGTAGCGACGAAGCAATCCAGACTGCCTCCGCGGAGGGACTCTGGATTGCTTCGCTGCGCTCGCAATGACGGGTGATGAGGAGGGAGGTCGCCCATACCCCCATCATGCCATTCTGCCGGTGTTTTGCCCGACGTGTCAAAGCACCGGAACGCTCAAAAAAGCCCAATGCCATCAACGCCGTTCTACTGTGCATGGGGTTGTTTTCGACTTTTTTGTTTGTCGGCAGCCCGCCCTCCGCGGAAAAACTACGGCTTCACCTCGGCCACCGTCTTTGCCTTCGGCGCCTTCTTCGACGTGCGCCAGTTCTCGAAGCGCTGCACCACCACGAAGAAGGCCGGAACGAACAGCACCGCAAGGCAGGTCGAGGCCAGCATGCCTGAGAATACGGTGATGCCGATCGACTTGCGGGCGCTGGCGCCGGCGCCGGTCGCGATCACCAGCGGCACCACGCCGAGGATGAAGGCGAACGACGTCATCAGGATCGGCCGGAAGCGGGCGCGCGCCGCCTCGATCGCGGATTCCAGCACCGGCTTGCCGTCGCGGTTATGCAGCTCGAGCCCGACCTCGACGATCAGGATCGCGTTCTTGGCCGACAGCGCGATCAGCAGGATCAGGCCGATCTGGCAATAGAGGTTGTTGTCGATCTTCAAGGCGTTGAGGACGAGCATGGGCCCGATCAGCGATAGCGGCACCGCGAGGATCACCGAGATCGGCGCGTACCAGCTCTCGTACTGGCCGGCGAGCACGAGATAGACCAGCAGCATGGCAAGGCCGAACACCCAGTAGATCTGGTTCGAGACGGCCTTCTCCTGATAGGACATCGCGGTCCACTCGTAGCCCGTGCCCGGCGGCAGCGTCTTGTCCGCGATCTCCTCCATCAGCTGCAGCGACTGGCCGGACGAGTAGCCCTGCGCCGGCAGGCCGACGATGGTCGAGGAAGGGTAGAGGTTGTAGAGGCTGATCAGCGACGGGCCGGTGGCCGGCGTGATCGTGGCGACGGTGCCGATCGGGATCATGTCGCCGTTCGAGTTGCGTACCTGCATGTTGGCGATGTCGCGCTCGGTGACGCGGAATGCCGGATCGGCCTGGGTATAGACCTGGAACACGCGTCCGAACTTGTTGAACTGATTGACGTAGGACGAGCCGAGATAGGTCGACAGCGCCGCGAACACCTGATCGGTGGTGACGTGCAGCGTCTGGGTCTTGATGCGGTCGATCTCGACGTTGAACTGCGGCACCGACGAGCGGAACGAGGACGATACGCGCTGCAGCGCGCTCTGGCTCTGGGCGTTGGAAACCATCGCGCCGGTGATGGCCTGGAGCTTTGCAAAATCGCTGTTGCCGTCGCGCAGTTCGATCTGCATCGAGAAGCCGGCCGCGTTGCCGATGCCCTGGATCGGCGGCGGCGGCAGCACCAGGGTGCGCGCCTCCATGATGGTCGCGAGCTTGTCATTCAGCCCGTAGACCAGCGAACGCAGATCCTCGCCGGGCCCTTTGCGCGCCGACCAGTCCTTCAGGATGATGTAGGCGACGCCGGCATTGGCAAGGCTGGCGCTGTTGTCGAGCGCGGAGATACCGGCGATGGTGATGACCTGCTGGACACCAGGCGTGTCCTTGATCAGCTCGCTCGCCCTGTCGAGCACCGTCTGGGTCCGCTCCAGCGCGGCGCCATCGGGCAGTTGCACGGCCGCTATCAGGTAGCCCTGGTCCTCGATCGGCAGGAAGCCGGTCGGCACCCGCGACAGGCCGTAGCCGCCGATCCCGATCAGCACCAGTGCGAATGCGACCGAGATCGTGCTGTTCCTGCACAGCACGCCGATGAGGCGCGTGTAGCCCCGCTCGACACGGTCATAGACGGCGTTGAAGCCGCGGTAGAAGAAATTGCGCTGCTCCGGCGGCACCGTGGGCCGCAGCCAGAGCGCGCATTGCGTCGGCTTCAGCGTCGCCGCGTTGATGGCGGACAGCAGCGCGGTCGCCGCGATCACCAGCGCGAATTGCGAATAGATGCGCCCGGTGAGGCCGGCGAGGAACGATGCCGGCAGGAACACCGAGATCAGCACCAGGGTGATGCCGACGATCGGCGCGAACAGCTGGTCCATTGCCCTGATCGCGGCGTCGTGGCCGTTCATGCCCTGCTCGATGTTGTGCGCGGCACCTTCGACCACGACGATGGCGTCGTCGACGACGATGCCGATCGCGAGCACGATCGCGAACAGCGTCGACATGTTGATGGTGAAGCCGAGCGCCGCCATCGCCGCGAAGGCGCCGATGATGGTGACGGGCACGGTGGTCGCCGGCACCAGCATTGCGCGCCAGTCCTGCAAGAACACCAGGATCACGACCAGCACCAGCAGGCCGGCCTCGATCAGCGTCATGTAGACCTCGTGCACCGAGGCTTCGACGAATTTGGTGGTGTCGAACGGCGTGTCGTATTTGATGCCTTCGGGGAATCGCTTTGCAAGCTCCGCCATCTTCTTCTCGACGGCCTGCTCGACCTGGAGCGCGTTGGCGCCCGGCGACTGGAACACGCCGATGCCGGTGGCCGGCTGATTGTTCAGCGAGAAGATCTGGCTGTAGGTCTGCGCGCCCAATTCGACCCAGCCGACGTCGCGCACGCGCGTGACGTCGCCACTGGTGCCGGTCTTGACGATGATGTTCTCGAACTGGGTGGTGTCGTCGAGCCGGCCGTTGACGTTGAGCGTGTACTGGAACGCCTGTCCCGGCGGCGTCGGCGGCGCGCCGACCTGGCCGGCCGAGACCTGCTGGCTCTGCTGCTGGATCGCCGTGACGACGTCCGACGGCATCAGTCCGCGGACCTGGAGCTTGTTCGGATCGAGCCACACCCGCATCGAATATTGGCCGGCGCCGAACACCGTGACGTTGCCGACGCCGGGCAGACGCGAAAGCTCGTCGCGGATGTTGATGGTGGCGTAGTTGCTCAGATAAAGGCTGTCGAACGTCCTGTCCGGCGAGGTCAGCGTCACGAACAGCAGGATCGAGGTCGACTTCTTCTGGACGGTGACGCCCTGGTTCTGCACGGAGGTTGGCAGCTGCGACAGCGCGCTGGAGACACGGTTCTGCACCAGCACCTGCGCGAAGTTGAGGTCGGTGCCGATCTTGAAGGTCACGGTCAGCGTATAGGTGCCGTCGGAGCCGCTGTAGGACTGCATGTAGAGCATGTCCTCGACGCCGTTGACCTGCTGCTCGATCGGCAGCGCGACGGTGTCGATCACGGTCTTGGCGCTGGCGCCGGGATAGCGCGTGGTGACCTGCACCGTTGGCGGCACCACGTCGGGATATTGCGCGACCGCGAGGTTGAACAGCGCGACGCCGCCGATCAGGATCATCAGAAGCGCGATGACATTCGAGAGGACCGGCCGTTCGATGAAGAATTTCGAGATCATGGCTGGCGACCCCTCACTTGGCCGACGCCTGCGGCTGGTCGATCTTCGTCGGTTGCGGATCGATCTTCTGGCCCGGGATCACGCGCAGTAGCCCCGCGATCACCACGCGATCGTCCGGCTTCAAGCCGCTTTCGATCACGCGCAGGCCGTTGTCGACCTGACCGATCTGCACCTTGCGCTGCTCGACAATGTTGTCGCTATTGACCACCAGAAGATAGCGGCCGCCCTGGTCGCTGCCGAGCGCGGTGTCGGGGACGAGGAGGGCGTTCTTGTCCTGGTCGAAGGGCACCCGGACCCGGACGAAATAGCCGGGCAGCAGCGCTCGCTTGCCGTTGGGCAAGACGCCGCGTACCGCGAGCGTGCCCGTTGATGTATTGAGGGTCGGCGAGACGTAGTCGAGGTGGCCTTCATGCGGATAGCCGGTCTCGGTCTGGAGGCCCACCTGGATCGGCAACTGTTTGAGGTCGGCCACGGTCAGCCCGCGACGGGCCGCTTCGGCGCGGATGCGAAGGACGTCCTGCTCGCTGACCGTGAAGTTCACCCAGATCGGATCCAGCGCGACGATGGTTGCGAGCTGGGTCGGGGAGGAGACGCCGACGAGCTCGCCGATCGAGACCAGGTGCGCGCTGACGATGCCGTCGAACGGCGCGCTCACCTTGGTGTAGCCGTAATTGACCTCGGCGAGCCTCGTATTGACCTGGGCCTGCTGGAGACTGGCCTGGGCGTTGTCGCGGGTGGATGTCGAGGTGTCGAGAGTCGCCTGCGAGACAGCCTGGCGCTGCACGAGGTCGACCTGCCGCTTGAAATCGGCCTCGGCCTGCTTGAGCGTGGCCTGCGCACCGACCTCGGCCGCCTGCGCCTGCTCGAGCTTGAGCTTGTAGGTCTCAGGCTCGATTAAGAAAAGCTGGGTGCCCTGCTTGACGAAGCTGCCGTCCTGATAGTCGATCGATTGCAGGAAGCCCTGCACGCGCGCCACCAGATCGACGCTCTTGACCGGCGCGGTGTTGCCGGTGGCTTCGACATAGCGCGTCACCGCGCGCTGCACGGGCGCCGCGACGTCCACCTTCGGCGGCGGCGGTGCCACGAACGTGTTCTTGTCCTCGCAGCCGGCGAGCGCCACCACGGCCGCTGCGGCAACGAGTGCGCGCCCGACATGTCTCCACGCTCCGTTCCGTTGTGCGAGATCAGCGGGATTCGCGCAGGTCATTCGGTGGCCCCCGATTATTGTCTGTCGGTGTGGCAGGCTACCAACAAATGCCCGGCCGTGGAACACCATAGCCATGGCGGTCACCAGCCTTGCATTGCAAATGGCGCAGTGGCCTTTGACACGTTTGTCATGGCAAACCGCTTTTCATCGTGCATGATCGACCAGAATTGTGTCAAAGGCCGAGTGACGGAAACGAAGCGGTCGAGAAGCAGAGAAGAAAAGGTGAGGAGAACATGACATGCCCACGTCCCTCCAGGCGGCCCTTGCCGGCCTCGTTTTCGCAGCGGCAGTCGCCATGCCCGCGCTAGCCGATGGCCTGAAGGACGAGATCGCCCCGACCGGCAAGCTGCGGGTCGCGATCGCGATCAGCCCGGCGGGCGGCGCGTTCTGGTCGACCAAGACCGAAGCCGGCTATGCCGGCGTGCCGGTCGACCTCGGCAAGGAGATGGCCGGCCAACTCGGCGTGCCCGTCGAATATGTCGTGCACCAGAATTCCGGGCAGATCACCGACGCGGCCGGCAAGGGGACCTGGGACGTCACCTGGCTGCCAAAAGATCCCGAGCGTGAGACCAAGATGATGTTCGGCCCGATCTACGAGGTCGCGGATGCCACCTACATCGTCAAGCCCGGCTCAGCCGTCACCAACTTCGCCAGCCTCGACCAGCCCGGCATCAAGGTCGCGGCCGTCAATGCCACCACGACCATGCGCGGCGCGATCGCGCATCTGAAGAATGCGAAAGTCACGGGCTATCAGACCTATGACGAGATATTCGGCTTCCTGAAGAGCGGCGAGATCGACGCCTTCGCGCTGTCGCGCGACCAGCTCAACAAGATGGCGCAGAAGATCCCGGGCACGAAGGTGCTGGACGAGACCTTCAAGAAAACGGTGACGGCCGTCGCCGTCCCGCTCGGTCATCCCCAGGCGCTGACGTTCGTTTCCAGGTTCATGACGGAAGCCACGACGAACGGCACCTTGCGCAAGGCCTATGACAACAACGGCCTGAAGGACACGCCGATCCGGACGGAATAGCGGCGCCGCCTCCATGGCAAGCGAGATTCGGATCCGCGCTTTCTTGCCCGCCGATGCAGCCGCCGTGCGCGAGCTGTTCATCCAGGTCAATCGCCTGTTGGCGCCGGTGCATTTGGCGGAGGCGTTTGAAGGATACATCACCCGCTCCCTCGCGGAGGAGATAGATCGTCTCGCCGATTATTATTCGGGTCGGAGCGGCGGTTTCTGGGTCGCCGTCGATGACGATGAAATCGTCGGCATGTTTGGACTGGAGGCCTCTGGCGAACACGCGATGGAGTTACGGCGCATGTACGTTGCTCCCGGCGCGCGGCGCCGGGGTATCGCGCGAAAGATGCTGGCGTTTGCGGAAGGGGAGTGCCGCCGCCGCAATCGTCCAGAATTGCAGCTGAGCACGTCCGAGCTTCAGCAGGATGCGCTGACGCTGTATCGAAACGCGGGATACGAGAATGTACGCGAAGAGATCGCCGATGCCGCCAGCAACAAGACGCTAGGTGGTGGCATTCGTCGCTACCATTTCACCAAGCGGCTCTGACGGCATCTCGGGGCGCTTCGCCCGTTATTAGGGCTGACTCACGGCTCCGCGGTGCGAATGCCTGCGGGGCTCACCTGCAGCTTGAGCGTCGACGTCCTGGTCAGCGCCTTGCCGTCGAACGAGAATGCGATCAGCTCGTTCTCGACCATGCACTGCGCCACGACATGTTTTGAGTCCTTTGACCACACCATGCCCTGGCACCAATGGCCGATCTTGGCCTCCGCCACCGGCGTGAGGTCGGTGCCCGAGATCTTGTAGACTTTGAGCAGGCCGAAATCGTTGAAGAAGGGCGAGGCCGAGGGCTTGTTCGAGCCGTTCATGACGGTGACGGCGACATGGCTGCCGTCCGGCGACATCTTCACGGCCTCAGGTGTCTGTCCAACGGTAACCGTCGTGACGACGCGGATCGGCTTGGCGGTCATGTCGATCAGACTGATCGTGTCACTGTCGCCGCTGCTGGCACCGACATTGCCGACGACGGCCACCGCGCTGCCGGTGAGGTCGATGTCGTAGGGGCGGATGCCGGCGGAGAGGTCGCGCTTGGTGTATTCGACCTTGGTCCCGTCCACGCTCAGAAGCGAGATCTTGCTGTCGCCGTCGCGGGTGACCAGCGCGGTGGCTCCGTCGCGGGAGAACACTACATGGCTGGGGCCCGACTTGGCATCGCCGAGTTGAATCTTCCCGCCTGCGGTCAGCGTATTGCCGCTGATCGCGAAGACCGAGACGGTGCCCTCGCTGCGGTTGGCAACCAGCGCCAGCGTGCCGGCACGGTTGATCGAGACGCCGGCGGCGCCTGGTCCGGCCTGCAATGTCGCAAGCACCTTTGGCGGGGTGGATTTGAGGTCGATCACCGAGAGCTTGTCGTCGGGGACCGTCTTGGTCGTATCCGCGGGATCGAGCTTCATCGCCCCCGTGACCAGCGCAAGCGAGCCGTCCGGCGCAATCGCGACGCTCGGCGGCGGCCCGACTACGCTGGCGGGTGCCGGCACCTCGCCCAAAAGCTTCAGCGCGCCATCGGTGAGATCGATGACGCTGACCGTGTCCGGCAACGGCTGCTTGCGCACCACGGCATTGCCGTTCTCCAGCATCATCTTGCCGTCATTGGCGGTGACGACGATCTCGGCATGAGCGGCGAAATTTGCAAAGCCGGCAAAGGACGTTGCGACCAGAGCAGACGCGACATCGCGCGTGCGCCTGTGAACAGCGGCTTTCATGTTTCCCCCTGAGACTTTGTTCTTGTCCGGCAAAGCTAAATGCAACCCGGTGCATCACGCAACAACCTGCCCGTGATCATTTTTGTCTTCGCCCTTGGAATAAAACGGCAAGACGCGCCCCGGTGAAGCGAAGCGGGTGGCTGCATAAAAAATTATGCCTCGACCACTGCGCAAAGTGTCTCGTGCGTCAAACTGACACGGCTCTGTCAGTCGCGATGTTTAGAACGTTTCTGATCGTAAACATCCTCATTTCCGGGGCGTCAAAAAAATGAAATCGAGACTACTGACGACGGCTGCGATTGTCGCGGCCGCGAGCGCGCTCGCGTGCACTCTTCCCGTCCTTGCGGACGACTTCGGCCGTGACCGCGATCACGGGCATGATCAAGGTCGCGACAACGATCACGACCGTGATCATCACCGTCATCCGCATGACATCCACACCGAGACGCCGATCAAGCATCTCGTGATCATCTTCAACGAGAACCGCTCGTTCGACCATTACTTCGCGACCTATCCGAACGCGGCCAATCCGTCCGGCTCGATCCCCTTCGTGCCGAAGCCGCATACGCCGAAGGTCAACAATCTCGCCAACGCGCATTTGCTGGTGAACAATCCGAACAACAGCGCGGCCAACGGCACCGGCGCGACGGATCCGTTCCGCCTCGACCGCACCCAGGCCAACACGCGCTCGCAGAACCACTCCTACACGCCCGAGCAACAGGCCGTGGACAACGGCAAGGAAGACTTGTTTCCGAAATTCACCGGCCGCGGCACCGCCGGCGGCGCCGGTGCGTTCGGCACCAACGGTCAGGTCATGGGCTATTTCGACGGCAACACCACCACCGCCTTCTGGAATTACGCCCAGCACTTCGCCATGAGCGACAATGCCTGGACCGACACTTTCGGTCCGTCGACGCAGGGCGCGCTCGCGGTGATTTCTGGCCAGACCAATGGCGCGCAGAACATCGTCGGCACCTCGGCGTCGATCGCCGACGGCCAGGGCGGCCTGACGCTGATCGGCGACACCGACCCGGCCTACGATTCCTGCTCGAGCACGAGCAGCACCGTGCTGATGACAGGCAAGAACATCGGCGACCTGCTCAACGACGGGCGCATCAGCTGGGGCAGCTTCATGGGCGGCTTTGACCTGACGCTCAAGAATGCCAACGGCACCACCGGCTGCGCGCGCACCACCTTCTCCAGCAACGTGAACGGCACGATCGTGGACTACAGCCCGCACCACGCCTGGTTCCAGTACTACAAGTCGACCGCCAACCCGACCCATGCGCGGCCGAGTTCGGTCGATGCGATCGGCCACACCTACGAGAAGGGCGGCAAGACCGTCGATCCGGCCAACCACGCCTACGACCTCGAGGACTTCTACGCCGCCGTGAAGGCCGGCAATTTCCCGGCCGTCTCCTACATCAAGATGTCGGCCTACCAGGACGGTCACGCCGGCAACTCCGATCCGCTCGACGAGCAGGTCGGCAACGTCGAGCTGATCAACTTCCTCCAGAAGCAGCCGGAGTGGCGCGAAACCGCGGTCATCATCACCTATGACGACTCCGACGGATGGTACGACCACCAGTACGTTGCGCCGAAGACCGCCTCCTACGATCCGACCGCCGATCAGGTCAACGGTCCGGGCCTGTGCGGCCTCGGCCCGCAGAAGCAGCCGGCACCGAAGGGTCTCTCCGGCAAACCGGTGAACGGCCGCTGCGGTCCGGGCACGCGCATTCCGTTCATCGTGGTCTCGCCCTACGCCAGGACCAACCACGTGAGCAGCACCTACATCTCGCAGGCGTCCGTGGTGCGGTTCATCGAGGACAACTGGCTGCGCGGCCAGCGTATCGGTGGCGGCTCGTTCGACGCCAGCTCCGGCTCGATCATGGACCTGTTCGACTTCGATCAGGATCACAGCCATGACTACCGGACCGACGCGCTGTTCCTCGATCCGACCTCCGGCACGGCGATCACCAGCCCGCCGGACGAGCATCACCACCACTAGTCCAACGGGACGCTTGATGAACAGCCGCACCATGTGGCTCCTCGGCGCCGGCCTGCTTTGTCTGGCCGGCGCCGTCTTTGCAGCCGGGACGCAAGGACTTGCGGAGACGAGCCAGCTCGGCGCGAACCCGAATCCGGTTCGCCTCATGCGCCCGCCCGTCGCGCCATTGTCCGCGATGGCGCAGCTCGGCAAGGAGATCTTCTACGACGCGTCGCTGTCGTCGTCCGGCGCGCTGTCCTGCGCATCCTGCCACAGCCCGGATCACGCCTACGGCCCGCCCAACGACGGGCCGGTGATGCTCGGCGGCGCCGCCCTGTCGCGGCAAGGCGCACGCGCGGTGCCGTCGCTGACCTATCTCGATCGCCATCCCAATTTCAGCATCGGCCCCGACAAGGGCGACGACGACAACGTCATCGATCTCGCGCAGATGGCTGCAATCGGCCAGCAGGCCGCGCGTACGACGAAGACCGCCGGCGGCAGCGGCGCATCGGCGAACATCGTGCCGCAAGGCGGCCTGTTCTGGGACGGCCGCGCCGACACGCTCCAGGACCAGGCGCTGTTCCCGCTGCTCGACCCCAACGAGATGGACGGCGGCAGTGCCGAGATCGTCGCGGACAAGCTGCGCCGTGCGCCTTACGCCTATCGCTTCGTCGAGCTGTTCGGCGCCGGCGTGCTCAGAAATCAGCGGCTCCTGATCGCGGAGGCGATGTTCGCGGTGGCGCGTTATCAGGTGGAGGAGCCGAGCTTCCATCCCTACACCAGCAAGTATGACTACTGGCTCGAGGGCAAGGCGCGGCTCACCGAGACCGAACTGCGCGGCCTGCAAGCGTTCAACGATCCTGACAGGGCCAATTGCGCCGGCTGTCACACCTCGGCGCCGACCCGCGACGGCCTGCCGCCGCTGTTCACCGATCACCAATACGAGGCGCTCGGCGCGCCGCGCAATGCCGCGCTCGCCGGCAATCGCGATCCCAACCATTTTGATCTCGGCGTCTGCGGCCCGCAGCGCACCGACATTCCCGAGCAGACGCAATATTGCGGCATGTTCCTGACGCCGACGCTACGCAACACGGCGACGCGCCGCGCCTTCTTCCATAATGGCGTTTTCAGTACCCTCGAGCAGGCTCTGGATTTCTACAATCTTCGCGACACCAATCCGGAAAAGGTTTTTCCGCGCGGCGCCGACGGCGCGGTGCGGAAATACGACGACCTGCCGCAAAAATATCATGCCAATGTCGACGTCACCGATCCGCCCTTCGATCGCCACCCCGGCGACAAGCCGGCGATGACGGAGCTGGACGAAGCCGACATCATCGCGTTTCTGAAGACACTGACGGACGGCTACAAGCCGGAGAATTAGAGTGCCGACGAATTAGAGTGTCGACGCATGATTCCGGGATGCGGATGCGGCGAAAAAGTCAGTCATCGCCTGCATGAACACTCCTGCCGCCGCCGTGTCGGATCGCGTGGCCGTATTCAAAAGAACTCAAGCGAAGGAAAGTGATTGACCAGTCTGTCCCAGAGCGAGGACGGCGGCCGTGGCTGCCTTTTGGCCTCCTGGAGGGACAGGCACCGCGGTGCCAGTCTCATTCCATAATAGAGGTTCGCTCCAGAGAGGCTCTGACCGCCCTGTATGCTGACAGTCGGATCGAAATTATTCTTTATCAAGTCCGTCGTTTGCTCCACGGAGCCCGCCGCTGAATTGTCATAGGCCGCGACGTATTTCGTCGATGCCTTGAGAACCCGCTGTCCCTGGCAAACGTATTCCCCGTTTTCCAGATAACGTTTCACTTCCCGATCGCAGGACTCGCGGCGGAACAGCTCCTCCGCGATGATTGATAGATCTTCAAGTGAGATTTCCAACACTTGAACGTCATCAAGCTCGAGCTTTACAGCTTCTGCCAATTTTGCATCGGTATGTGACTGAATCGAACGCACGACTTTTGAGTCGAGCGAATACTGTGTCTTTCGTAGCTCCGAAGTGACCTGGGTCGCTGAAGATGAAGTACGAGTGACGCCGACCAGCCGATCCGGCGAGACTTCGCACAGCATGTCGTAATCCTGGCCGTTCGGAGAGACATGATAGATGGAGCCTGGAGCGCGCAGGAGGACCGGTGGCGTTATCGGGTGAAAGCCGATAGCGGTGATTGCTTCGTTGAGCTTATTTGGGGGTGTGCGTAGATGTATCGCGGCCACGGATGCCAGTGGTGCGATGCTCACGATCGCGACTAATGCCCCCCACTTGACCAATGGGCGCATTGGAATTCTCCGCCGATTATCCGCAACAATAGTGTCCGCAGGGGCGCGCGCACGCGTTGGCCGAATCTGCAGGAACAGTCGTCGTGAGTGCGGCGAGAGTGAAGACAAAAAGCAGTGCTGCGAACTTCATGGCCTGTCCTCCTATGGATTGACAGATGTTCGCTCGGCTTGACGTCCGGAAACCCGCAACGCTTTGGCGCCGGGACGCGAGACATCTCCTTGCAAAACTACGCCCGGCATGGGGTCGCTGATATGAACTAGCTCACACTCTATCTATAATTGTGCTGAGTCTCGCGGGGCGTCGCCCTTCTGTATGTCCTCAGCGCCCCTTGATCTCCGAATATTTCACCATCGCGCGCTCGAACTTCCGGTTGAACAGCCACATCGCAGCGAGGATCTCGCGGAAGCTGGCCGAGGTCCGCGCCCGGTCGGCCTGTCCAAACGCGAAGATGCTGTTGTTGCGCAGGTGCTTCATAATCGTTGGACTGGACACCCTGTAATTCAGGAGATCGCCGGACTTGAGCGCGGACCGCGTCGGGGTGGGAACGATCTGGATCAGTTCGAACAACTTCATCTGGTCGATCGGATCGGGAAGCGTCTTCACGATTCCCGGGATCTCCCGAAACACCTCCGCGTGCGCGTTCATCAGGCCGTCGCGCACGTTGGTCCAGTGGTTGAAGCGATAGTCCGTGCCGCGGGCGCGTGCCTCTTCCTTGTCGTCGCGCGCGCTCAGCTCTGGGTCGGCTGCCGCGATGTCTCCCTTGATGGCTTCCCACTTCCGGCGGCCGTTGCGGTCCTCGGACGGGCCGGTCTGGAAGCTGCCCATATAGGTGTTCGAGCGCCCGTTGCGGACATTCTGCTTGCCGTTGGTCTCGGCGAAGAACAGCCCGAGGCTGATCCGGCCCGCAGCTTCGGCGTGAGCCGGTGCAAGCCCCTTGGCGCGTGCGATAGCTGTGGCGAGATCGACGACGTCCTTGAACGGCGTCGCCGAGTTCTGCGCGCCGGCGGGCGGCGCCTCCATGACGTCGAACAGCTTTGAATATTCGTCGATCAGCGGCTCGATGTCGGCGTCGAAATAGGCCGGTGGTATCTCGAACTTGTTGGGCTTGCCGATTCGCGACGGCATGGCGTCGGTGAGATCCTTGTAAGCACTGATGACCGCGACGCGCGCCAGATAGAGCGCCTGTCCCGGCAGGTTCGGCAGCGGCTCCTTCGCCTCGATCTGTCGGCGCCGCTCGGCAAGGATGGATTTGAAATCGCCGAGCGCGCGATCGTAGGTAGCGAGCGCCTCCGATTGCTTTGCGTTAAGCGTTTGTGCCCGGCTGACTGTGAACGTCGTGAGGATCAGCCCAAGCACCGCCAGGGCCGTGGCGGCATGACATCGTCGTCCCATGGCGGGTTCCCATGTGCCGGAGATTCGTCGGTCACGGGATCGTAAACATCAAACGCGCGGACTGGCGAGTTGCAAATCACGCACAGCCCGGGTTCTCCGACCTTACGCTGTGGCCCGGTAATCCGGCGCCGTCGCCAGGAATTTCGCGTAGGCATCCGCATCCGGCGGCTGGAAGTGTCCGGCGAGCCCGCCGCGCTTCTGATTCCTGGCGCCGATGTCCGCCATCAGCTCGTCGAAATGGCGGTAGTGATAGGGCGCGACGCAGAGGCCGCCATAGACGCCGGCAGCCGGCCGTTCGACCCGCTTGAAGTGCAGCATCATCTCGACATTGTCGCGCATCGCTTGTGCCGTCGGCTGGTTCGCGAGCTGTCCGTCGGCATAGCGCACCAGCCAGTTCGCCGCCAGATCAGCACAGAGAACGGTGCAGAACGACGAGTTGAAGCCGACGAAGCCCATCTCCGGCAGATCAGGGTTGGCGATCAGGCGGTAGAGCCGGTACTGCCCGTCCGCATCGACAAGTTTCTGCCGATAGGCCTCGGGCAGGAACGGCACGCCGAGCTTGTAGCCGATCGCGAGCACGGCGACGTCGGTCGCGACGCGCTCGCCGCCGCTCATCACGATGCTGTCGCCTTCATAGTGGTCGAAGCTGCCGAACACCGCCTTGATGCGGCCGTCGGCGACCATCGGGTAGAAGTCCGGCGTTGCGATCGGCACCGAGCAGTTGACGCCGTCCTCGATCCGCTCCTTCGGCACCATCTTGCACCGGTTCAGCTTGAGCTGCGCCTTCAGCAGGCTCTCCAGCCCGCGCCAGTTCGCCCAGATCAGCGGCGCGGCGATGCGGTGCGCGAGCCGTGCCATGGAGCTCGCGCCCCAGCCCGGAAACATCTCCTCCTGCGCGCGGATGTAGAGGATGCGCTTGAAGTTCACGAGCCCGCCAATGAAATAGGGGATGCGCCACACCGGCTCGCGCATCACGATGGTAACCTCGCGCGCGCCCGATTTCACCGCGTTCACGGCGATGTCGGTCGCGGACTTCGAGCCGCCGAGCACGACGACGCGCCGCCCTTTCGCCAGCGTCGGATCGCTGTATGTCGACGAATGCAGGATCTGGCCGCCCTGCGCCAGAAAGCCGTCCTCGCCCGGGCAATGCAGCTCGCGCGGCTCGTTGAACTGCCCGGTGCAGACCGCGACGAAATCGAAATTCTCGTTCGTGGTCGCGCCGTCCTTGCTTGATAGCGTGAGCGTCCAGCCCGGTTTGCCATCGGCGCGGCGCTCCATGCCGGCGACCCCAGTGTTGAGGCGCAGCATGCGGTCGAGGCCAAAGTTTTTCGCATAGTCGCAGAGATAAGCATGGACCTGCGGCCCGGTCGGCCATTCCGGATAACTGTCCGGCATGGCGCGATCGGTGTAGCGGTAGAGCTCCTTCGGGCTCTGGGTCTGCACGTCAGGATAGGAGCGCGCCGGCTCCCAGACGCCGCCGAGATCGGCACTGCGCTCGACGATGGTGACGCGGTGGCCGTGGCTGGAAAACGCCTTTGCGGCGGCGAGGCCGGAGACGCCGGCGCCGATCACGCAGACATGCTTGGGACTGACCATGGGATTCCTCGCAATCAATGTGTTTCGGGCGCAAGCGACCACGCTCGGCCGCGATGCGCGCCCGGCGGACCTGCAGGCAGATGAAACTGGACGAGAAGGCTGGCCGCCTAATCGTTGGCCTCGGGCGGCAGGAAGTCGACCTCGTGCAGCGCCGAGATGCGCACGACTTCGGCGGGGTCCGTCAGATTGTGGAGCTGGTTGAACAGCGCCTCCAGCTTCTGCATCGGCGAGACCCAGAACAGCGCGCGGCACGGCTTGTCGGACTTGTTGAAATAGCCGTGCGGGATGCCGCGCGGCATGCGCACGAGATCCCCGGCATGGGCCTTGACCCATTGGCCGTCGAGCTTGAGGTCGAGCGTGCCTTCCTGCACCAAGATGAACTCGTCCTGGGTCGGATGAATGTGCACGGGCACGAACTGGCCGGGCTCGCTGTTGGTCTCGAACGCGAAGGTGGAATCTGTGATGGCCTTGGGAAAATAGACCTGGCCAAGGATGTTCCAGCTCTTTCCGCCATAGCCCGTGCCAACAGCGGTTATGCCCTTTTCGAGTGCAGTCATGGCTCACTCCTCATGGATTCCGGCGAGGATGGAGCTTCGGCCCGTCGACGGTCGCTGTCTATCCGCTAAACGAATCCGGATGCGGCTGTTGCCATGCAGCACGACGATTTTGCGACGCGGCTCTTTTCGCATCCCGGGAACTATTATAGGCTTAAAGCAACTCCGTGGCCCGAGGCGTGGTCGACGATGTCCGCAGCCGAGCTGGAAATGAGCACGCGGCGGTCCGAAGCCGAACGGCTTGCGGACTTCGCCCGCGTCACCACGGACGATGTCGACGAAGCGGCAGAGCAGATCGGACGCATCTTCTGCCCGCACGATCTCAAGCCGGTACGGCCGCGCGGACCGGGGTTCTCAGCCCGGCACAATTGCGCGGCGTTCGACGGCTTCTCGATCAACTATGTCGCCTATGGCGGGTCGGTGAGCATCGATCCCGGCTGCCTCGAGCGCTTCTTCCTGGTACAGGTCCCGCTCACCGGCACCGCCCGCATTCGTGCCGGCGTCAGCGAAATCGATGCTGCGCCGGGCCGGACGGCGTCGCTGCTGTCGCCGACCATCCCGACCCGGATGATGTGGAGCGACTGTGCGCAGGCGATCCTGCTGCTCGACCGTCGCATGGTCGAGCAACGCGCTGCGTCGCTGTCGGGCAGGGCGGCCGGCCCAGTCGAGTTTGATGCCGCGATCGACCTCGACGCACCGGCGGGGCAGGCCCTGCAGACCAGCCTTGCCGAGCTGATGCTGCTCGCCGAGCGTCTCGGGCCGTCCGGCAGGCTTTCACCGGTCGCGATGGCCGATTGGCGCGAGGTGCTGCTCGATCATCTCCTCAACGGCCGGCGGCATGGCCTGTCGGATGCCATCAGGAGGTTCTCGGGGCAAGCCGAGCGTTTGCCGCGTGCACTGCGCGCCGCGCGGGACCATCTTGCGGAAAATGCCGGTGAGCCGCTCGACCTCGCGCAGCTCGCCTGCGCGTCCGGGATCGGCGTCCGCGCGCTCCAGCTCGGCTTCCGCCGCCACTTCGGCGTATCGATCTCGGAGATGCTGCTCGACATGCGCCTCGCTGCTCTGCACGCCCGGCTCGCGCAGGCTTCGCCGGATGTCTCCATCACCGAGATCGCCTTCGATCTCGGCTTCACCCATCTCGGCCGCATGGCGGGTGCCTACCGCGAAAAATTCGGCGAGACGCCGTCGGCAACGCTGCGGCGAAGGATGAGCTAGGCGGCAGGCATCTATTTTCGCGATCGCGTCGTGCCGCTGTCTTCAGCCGCCTGCCTGCGTAAAAAGCCCTCGACATCCGCCTGCACCGAGTACGGCGTCGGGATCGGATCGCCCGCGGCGTCGACGGCGGTGTCGAGGGAGCGGCGCAGCATGCGCGCGAGCTCGGCCTTTCGGTACGGCTTCGCCAGAAGCGGCGCGCCCATGGTGGCGCGTCCCTGCGCGTGCAGCGAATCGTAGGCATAACCCGACGTGAACAGCACCCGCAGCGAGGGCCGCGCAGCCACCATCTGTTCGGCGAGCTCGCGTCCGTTGACGCCGCCAGTCATCACGATGTCGGTGAAGAGCAGATCAAACGGCGTGCCTTCGGCCACGATGGCGAGCGCTTCGGTCGCATTGGCGGCGGAAATGACCTGGTAACCGAGGCTTTTTAGCTGGACGGTGACATATTGGCGGACGTCGCGATCGTCCTCGACGCAGAGGATTGTCTCCGTGCCGCCCACCACCTTGCGCTCGTCATAGCCAGCCGGACGGAGCGTGCTGGTCTCGGCCTTCGGCAGGTAGATCGTGAAAATCGTGCCGCGGCCTTCTTCGGAAGTGACCTTGATGCCGCCGCCGGACTGCTTGACGAAACCGAACACCATGCTGAGACCGAGCCCGGTGCCCTTGCCGACATCCTTGGTCGAGAAGAACGGATCGAAGATGCGTTCGAGAATGGCTTGCGAAATACCCGTGCCGGTATCGGCGACCTCGATCTCGACATAGTCGCCGGCATAGCCGGCGCCCACCGCCACGGCCTCGCGCACGCCGAATACCACGTTGCGCGTCGTGAGCGTGAGCTTGCCGCCATCCAGCATCGCGTCGCGGGCGTTGATCGCGAGGTTGAGCAGCGCCGCGCTCAGTTGGCCGCGGTCGGCGAAAGCCAGCCAGACGTTGCGGTCAAGCCTGGACACGATCTCGATCTTCTTGTCGAAGGTCGCCAGCAGCAGCTTTGCGACCTCTTCGAGCAGCTCGTTGACGTCGATCTCGGCCGGCTGGAGCGCCTGCTTGCGGGCAAAGGACAACAGGCTCGACGTCAGCGCGGCGCCGCGATCGGCCGCTTCGCTGATCAGCTTGGTGATGGTCGCAAGCGGCGGGTCGTCCTTCACGGCGTCGGCGAGGATCTCGATCGTGCCCGTGATCACGGTGAGCATGTTGTTGAATTCGTGCGCGATGCCGCCGGTGAGCTGGCCGACCGCCTCCATCTTCTGGGCCTGGATCAGTTGCTCCTCGGCGGCGCGCTTCTGGGTGACGTCCTTGACGAAATTGTTGATGATGGTGCGCCCGCCGAGCTGGAGCGCCGTGCTCGACGCCTCGATCAGGATCTGGTCGCCGTTCCGGTGCAGCAGCGTCGCTTCGAACCGGATGCCGATCGGCGTATCCGACAGTTCCGGCAAAAGCCGCATCATGCGTTGCCTGAAGCCGTCGCGGAGCGGCTCGGCGATGAGGAGGTTGACGACGTCGGCGCCGAGCGCCTCCTTGCGGGTCCATCCGGTCAGGGCCTCGGCCTGGACACTCCACTCCAGGACGATGCCGTTCGCATCGGTCTGAACGAAGGCGTCGAGCGCGGTCTTGATGACGGCCTGGGTCATCTGTGCGCCGGCCTGGGCCTGCTCGGCCAGTTGCGCGGCGGCGCGTTTGTCCTGCGCCGTTTCGATCGCGCGCGTGCACAGCCGTGCGAGCAGCACCGCAACGGCGCCGCTTGCCAGCAAAGCGATGATCTGGGCCAAGCCGAACCCGGTCCCGGTCGCGGCATAGGAGGCGAGGAGGGCCGCGGCGGTCACGGCGACCTGCGCGGCCAGCGCGAGTGTCAGAAGCGGTCTGAGTTTCATGGTCTCACACCAGCGACGTCAATCGCGGGACCCTCGCGTTCGCGCTGTAGATTGCTCCGGCTTCACGTCAGCTACAGGCTCCGCGAGCCTGCGTCGAGGGGCAATTTCCGGCGGGGCGCCGGCGTTCCTCGCGCTCAACCTGCCGGCGAATCGGTCTGGCGCAGCGTCGTGACCCAGATCACACGCGCGGCCTGCTGGGTCGGGTTGTCGAACATGTGCGGCACGATGCTCGGAAAGCGGAAGCTGTCGCCGGCCTCGAGCAGATGAGCCTGGTTGTCGAGCCACAGCCGCAGGCTGCCGGACAGGATGTACCCGGCCTTCTCGCCGGTGTGCTGCAAGAAGTCGGTGCCGGACGAGGCGCCGGGGTTGAGCGTGAGCTCATAGAGTTCGAGCTGGCCCTCGTCTGCCGGCGTCAGCGCTTCCTTGACGACGCCGCTGGCGGTGAGCCGCAACAGGCGCCGGCTGTTCTTGCGCACGATGTAGCGCTGTACGTCGGCGGGATCGGTGGTCTCGAAGAAATAGGAGATGGGAACGTCGAGCGCGATGCTGAGCAGGCGCAGCGTCCGTATCGACGGCATGGCACGCGCGCGTTCGAGCTGGCTGATCATGCCGTTGGAGAGCCCGGTCTTGGTGGCGACGTCCTGGATCGAGAGGCCGGCGCGCTGCCGCAGCAGCCGCACGTTTTCGCCGAGCCGCTGGTCGACCGCATCGTCAGCCTCGATCGCCGGGGCATCCTTCGGGCCGTTGGTCTCGCCGCGACCATCCATGTCGCTCTCCCATGCATTGCCTCGCCGCCGGAATGGCCGGCGGCGTGAAAAGGTCGCGCATCCTAGCAATGTGATTGACAGCTGTATTTAGTCATGATGAACTTTTGACTGAAAAATTTAGAAGCACTAAAGCCCACTCCTGTCCCTTTGCCGGGTCTCGGGGGCGCGGGAGACGGTGCCGTGTGCGGGAACGGAGACTGGTCATGGCAGACAGCACCGGCAAGTTCGGCGTTGGCGGACTGCATCATCTCGGCATTCCGAATCGCCGACAATTCTTCCAGCTCGGCGCGGGCGCCGCGGCGGGATGGACCCTTGCAGGCAACGCCTTTGCGCAGAGCGAACGCCCGACCAATCCGCCGGACAAGCCGCGCGGGCAGGTGATCGCGGCGCTGTCGCAGGAGCCGACCGTCTTCCATCCGCTGATGCCGGGGATCGAGGTCGATCAGGGCATCTGGTGGCAGGTGTTCTCGCCGTTGTGGTTCATCGAACCCGACGGCAAGTTCGTCCCTGATCTCGCGCGCGAAGTCCCGACCGTCGAGAATGGCGGCCTGTCGGCCGACGGCCTGACCTGGAAGATCAAGCTGCGCAGCGACGTGAAATGGCACGACGGCACGCCGTTCACGGCCGAGGACGTGAAATTCTCGCTGGACCTGATCAACAATCCCGACTTCCGCGTCCGCAACCGCGTCGGCCACAACCTCGTCAAGGACATCAAGGTCGTCGCGCCCGACGAGATCCACTGGCGGATGGAAGCTCCCTATTCGCCCTACATGTCGATCCTGTCGCTCACCTTCATCGTGCCGAAGCACATCCTGGAGAAGCTGTCGGATCCGAACGCCTCGCCGTTCCACAATGCGCCAGTCGGCACCGGGCCGTTCCGCTGGGGCGAGCGCGTGCCCGGCGACCACATTCAATTGAATGCCCATACCGGCTACCACGGCAAAGGACCGTACGTCGAACGCGTGGTCTTCAAATACATTCCTGATCTCACCGTCCTCTACACCCAGTTCCGCACGGGGCAGGTCGACTACACCGGCCTGCAAGGCATCTTGCCGAACTTCGTGCAGGAGGCGAAGACGCTGAAGGGCCGCAAGATCTTCGTCTCGGCGACGTCCTCGGTGGAGCACGTCGCGCCCAACCTGGAATTCGGGCCCTTCGCCGATCGCACGGTGCGTGAGGCGCTTTACCTTGCCATCAACAAGCAGGCGATCATCGATGCGCTGAACTACGGCCTGCCGACGCAGACCGAGAGTTTCGTGCCGCAACAGGCCTGGTCGTTCCAGCAGGGCCTGCCGCAGCACAAATACGATCCGGCCAAGGCCAACGCGCTGCTCGACGCGGCCGGATGGACCCGCGGCTCCGGCGGCATCCGCGAGAAGGGTGGCGTCAAGCTCGAATTCACCAACTCGACGACGTCGGGCAATGCGGTGCGCGAGCAGACCCAGCAGCTCCTGATCCAGGACTGGCGCGCGATCGGCGCGGCGATGCGGGTCAACAACATGCCGGCCGCCGTGATCTGGGGCGATTTCTGGCAGCAGTCGAAATTCAATTCGGTGCTGGTGTCCGTGAACTTCATGCTCGGCAGCGACCCCGATGTGACGCCGCGCTTCGGCTCCGGCGCTATCCCTGCCAAGGGCGGCCGTGGCTTCAACACCTATCAGTACAACAGCGCCGAGGCCGATCGTCTGCTCGCCGAGGGCGCCAGACAGTTCGATCTCGCCCAGCGCAAGACGACCTATGGCGATCTGCAAAAGCTGATCCGCAACGACCTCGCCATCCTGCCGCTGTTCCAGGGTTTTATTGCCGAAGGCGTGAAGGAGGGGCTGCAAGGCTTCCGTCCCAACATCAACACCTCGATCAATTGCTGGAACATCCGCGAATGGTACTGGGCCTGATGCGTCTGGCGCACTGGATCGCCTGAGATGGCCCGTTACGTCGCCAACCGCCTGGCGCAGGCGATCATGCTGCTGGTGATCGTCTCCGCGATCGGATTTGCCATCCTGCATCTGGCCCCCGGCGGTCCGCTGTCGCAATACGCGGCGTCCGCGCAGATGACGCAGGAGGACCTCGACCGCGTCACCAGGCAGCTCGGCCTCGATCGCCCGTTGCCGATCCAGTATCTCGACTGGTTCGGCCGCATGCTGAAAGGCGATTGGGGCAAGTCCTATCGCGACGGCGAGGCGGTGCTGTCGGTGATCTCCTCCCATCTCGGCGCCACGCTGGAGCTGATGGCGACGGCGACCATCATCGCGGTTTTGCTCGGCTGCTGGATCGGCGTGCTGGGCGCGCTGCGCCGCTATTCGCTGTTCGATACGCTGGCGACCGTCGGCGCCATGATCGCGCTGTCGATCCCGACCTTCTGGTTCGGCCTCGTCACCATCTACGTGTTCTCGGTGAAGCTCGGCTGGCTGCCGGCCGGCAATCGCCAAACCGTCGGCGATGGCTCCTTCCTCGACCTGCTGCATCATCTGATTGCGCCGGCGCTGGTGCTGGCGCTGGTCGAGACCGCGATGTGGGGCCGCTTCATGCGCTCCTCCATGCTCGAGGTGATCAACCAGGACTACATCCGCACCGCGCGCGCCAAGGGCATGCCGGAATGGCGCATCCTCACCGTACACGCGCTGCGCAACGCCCTGCTGCCGATGATCACGGTGGCCGGCCTCCAGTTTCCGACGCTGCTCGGCGGCGCGCTGGTCGCCGAGACCGTGTTCACCTGGCCCGGCATGGGCCGGCTGTTCCTGGATTCCATCGGCTACCGCGACTATCCCGTGGTGATGGGCATCCTGATGTTCTCGGCGACCATGGTGCTGATCGGCTCGCTGCTCGCCGACATCCTCTATGCCGTCGTCGATCCGCGTATCCGGGTGGGCTAGGAATGACGGCTGCGACCCTCTCGACCGCTCAGCTCGCGCCCGGCCAGGCCGCATGGCGGCGCTTTCGCCGACATCGCCTTGCGCTTGCGGGTGCTGTCATTATTCTGGTTCTCGTCCTCGGATCGGCGTTGGGTCCCTATCTGCTGCCGTTCGACGACACCTATATCGACATCATGAAGCGGTTCGCGCCGCCGTTGTCGGGCGCGCACATCCTCGGCACCGACGAGCTTGGCCGCGACGTGCTGGCGCGGCTGATGATGGGCGGGCGGATCTCGCTCTCGATCGGCATCGTCGCGATGGTGATCGCGATGGCGGTCGGAATCGCCGTCGGCGCCTTCGCCGGCTTCTATGGCGGCGTGGTCGGCGCGGTCCTGATGCGGCTGGTCGACGCCGTGCTGTGCTTTCCGACGATCTTCCTCCTGCTTGCGCTGGCCGCCCTCACCGAACCTGGCCTGATCACCACGACGGTGCTGATCGCGGCGACCGCCTGGATGAGCGTTGCCCGCGTCGTCGAGGCCCAGGTGCGTTCGCTGCGCGAGCGCGAATTCGCGGTCGCCGCGCTCGCCTTCGGCTCGTCGAACCTGCGGATCATGTTTCGCGAGCTCGTGCCCAACGCGATCGCGCCGATCGTGGTGGCGGCGACGCTGAACGTCGCCAAGGCGATCCTGCTCGAATCCTATGTCAGCTATCTCGGCTACGGCATCCAGCCGCCGGCCGCGAGCTGGGGCAACATGCTCAACAACGCGCAGATCTATCTCACCAGCGCGCCGTGGCTTGCGATCGTGCCGGGCGTCGCCATCACTCTCGCGGTGACGAGCTTCAATTTCCTCGGTGACGGCCTGCGCGATGCGCTCGATCCGCGAACGAATAGCCCATGACGAGCCGACTTGCTTCGATCGAACTGAATAGCTGGAGTGTCCCATGTCCCCGCCGCTCACCCGTATAAACAGCGACGAACGCCTGCCGGCGCAGGTGGACGTCGTCGTCATCGGCGGCGGCGTCATCGGCGTGTCCGCGGCCTATCATCTGGCGAAGAAGGGTCTCTCCGTTGCACTGGTCGAGAAAGGCCATGTCGGCGGCGAGCAGTCGAGCCGCAATTGGGGCTGGTGCCGCCAGCAGGGCCGCGCCCGTGAGGAGATCCCGCTGGCCCGCGAGGCGCTCCGGCTGTGGGAGGACATGCAGGACGACGCCGGTGTCGATGCCGGCTTCCGCCGCACCGGCGTGCTGTTCCTGACCAAAAGCAAGGACGAGCTGGCCAGTTGGGAGCGATGGGCCGCAACGGCGCGCGAGATGCAGGTCCACTCGACCGTCCTGACGCCGGCGGAAGTCGCCGAGCGCCTGCCCGGCAATTCCGAGAAATGGGTCGGCGGCCTGCACACGCCGAGCGACGGGCGCGCCGAGCCGTCGATGGCCGTGCCGGCGCTCGCCACCGCTGCACGCAAGCATGGCGTGACCATCCACCAGGGCTGCGCTGCACGCGGGCTGGAAACGCAGGGCGGACGGGTCAGCGCCGTCGTCACCGAGAAGGGCACCATTCGCACCCAGTCCGTGCTGCTGTCGGGCGGCGCGTGGTCGTCGCTGTTCTGCCGCCGTCACGGCATCGAGCTCCCGATCGGCCTCGTCAACGCCACCGCATGCCGAACCACGCCGGGACCTGAGATCACGTCCGGCGCGCTCGGCACCGACTTCTACTGTATCCGCCGCCGTCTCGACGGCGGTTTTACACTGGCGCTACGCGGCCGCGGGACTGTCGAACTGTCGCCAGACCTGTTCCGCTACGCGCGCACCTTCTGGCCGACCTACCTGCATCGCAAGAACGGGCTGAAACTGTCGTTCGGCAAGTCGTTCTTCGACCAGATCGTGCGCGGCACGAGCTGGAGTTTTGACAAGCCGTCGCCGTTCGAGACCGAGCGGGTGCGCGATCCGGCACCCGACATGTCGCTGGTCAACGCGGCGCTGGCTTCGCTGATCAAGTCGAATCCCGAATTGAAGGACATCGAGATCGCGGAAGCCTGGGGCGGCACGATCGACTGCACGCCGGACACCATTCCCGTGATCTCGCCGGTCGATGCCTTGCCCGGCTTCTTCCTCGCGACCGGCTTCTCCGGCCACGGTTTTGGCATCGGTCCTGCGGCCGGCAAGCTCGCCGCCGACATCGTGACCGGCGCGACGCCGCTGGTCGATCCCGCGGCCTACAGCCACAAGCGCATGATCGACGGCCGGCGTCTCGCGCCGGTCAGCCCGTTCTGAGAGTGCTGGTGGCATGACGGTTCTCTACAAGGCCAACATGGTTCGCGGCGCCGAATGGGCGCGCTTCTTCGCGGAACGCGCGCCCGATGTGCCGTTCCGGCTCTGGCCCGACATCGGCGATCCCGCAGAGGTGCGCTACCTGGTGGCGTGGGTGCCGCCGGACGATATCGCGACGACCTTTCCCAATCTCGAGCTGGTCTTTTCGGTCGGTGCTGGCGTGGATCAGTTCGATGCCACAAAACTTCCGCCGCACCTACCGCTCGTCCGCATGCTGGAGCCCGGCATCGCCGAGACCATGGTGGAATACGTCACCATGGCCGTGCTCGCCCTGCATCGCGATCTCCTGCACTTCATCAGCCAACAGAAGGAGCAGGTCTGGCGCGAGATCCGGATCACGCCGGCCAAACGTCGTCGTGTCGGCGTGATGGGGCTGGGCCAGCTCGGCCAGGCCGTGCTCGACCGGCTCAAGGCGTTCGACTTTCCGCTTCTCGGCTGGAATCGTTCGCCGCGCGAGGTTGAAGGCGTCACCTGCTACGCCGGTACGGACACCTTGCCAGAGTTTCTCGCGCAGGCCGACATTCTCGTCTGCCTGCTGCCGCTGACCGACGAGACCCGCGGCATCCTCAATGCCGATCTGTTCGCGCGCCTGCCGCGCGGAGCAGGGCTCGTCAATGTCGGGCGTGGTCCGCATCTCGTCCAAGCCGATTTTCTCGCGGCGCTCGACAGCGGCGCGCTGTCCGGTGCGGTGCTCGACGTTGCCGATCCCGAGCCGCTGCCCGCCGGCCATCCGTTCTGGAGCCATCCGCGCATCCTGCTGACGCCGCACAATGCCAGCATGACGACGCCTGATACGGCCGTCGATTTCGTGCTCGACGTCATCGCACGCCACCGCCGCGGCGAAGATCTGCCGGGGCGCGTCGATCGCAGTCGCGGCTATTAGGGCAATCGCATGAGCACCGGCGCAAGCAGGCCTGATCCGATCGTTGCCGAAGCGCAGGCGCCCGTGTTGTCGGTCGCGGGCCTGACCACGTCCTTTCTGCGCGAGCGGCAATGGATTCCCGTCGTCCGCGACGTGTCGTTCGATATCGCGGCCAAGGAAACCGTGGCGATCGTCGGCGAGTCCGGTTCGGGCAAGAGCGTCACCGCGCTTTCCATCATGCGGCTCATTCCGAAGGAGAGCGGCCGCGTCGAGGGGCGCGTCACGCTCGCGGGCCGCGATCTGCTGACGCTGTCCGAAGCGAGCATGACGGATGTTCGTGGCAACGATGTCGCCATGATCTTCCAGGAGCCGATGACGAGCCTCAATCCGGTGCTCACCATCGGCTTCCAGATCGCCGAGGCGCTGATCCAGCATCGCGGCCTGTCGCGCGCGGCGGCGGAGGCCGAGACCATCCGTCTGCTCGATCGTGTCCGCATTCCCGCGGCGGCGTCACGCTTCCACGAGCATCCGCATCGTTTCTCCGGCGGCATGCGCCAGCGCGTGATGATCGCGATGGCGCTCGCCTGCAAGCCGAAGCTGCTGATCGCCGACGAGCCGACGACGGCACTCGACGTCACGATCCAGGCCCAGATCCTGGAGCTTCTGAAGGAGCTCCAGCAGGAGGAGGGGATGTCGATCCTCTTCATCACCCACGACATGGGCGTGGTCGCCGAGATCGCGGACCGTACCGTGGTGATGTATGGCGGGCAGGCGGTCGAGACCGATGCGACCGCGCGCATCTTCGCTGCGCCCTCGCATCCCTATACGAGCGCGCTGCTCGCGGCCGTACCGCGTCTCGGCTCGATGGGCGGGCGGACGCGGCCGATGCGTTTTCCGATCGTCGACAAGGTGACGGGCACCTCGGACGAGCCAACGGAGACACCTGAGACGGTCTCAACCGCGGAGCGGCCGCTGCTCGAAGTCTCCAACCTCACCACACGCTTTCCGATCCGCTCCGGCTTGTTCGGCAAGGTTTCGGGCCGCGTCCACGCGGTCGAGAACATCTCCTTCACCCTGCGCGCCGGCGAGACGCTGGCGCTGGTCGGCGAGTCCGGTTGCGGCAAATCCACGACAGGCCGTTCCATCCTCAAGCTGACGGAGCCCGACAGCGGCACCGTCCTGGTCGACGGCCAGGACGTCCTCGCCATGAACGCCCGGACCTTGCGCGACTTCCGCAAGCAGATGCAGATCGTATTCCAGGATCCGTTCGCGAGTCTCAATCCGCGCATGTCGGTGGGGACGGCGATCGCAGCGCCGCTGCTCGCCAACGGGCTCGCCACGGCATCGCAGGCGCGCGACAAGGTCGCCGACCTCCTCGTGCGCGTCGGCCTGACCGCGGATATGGCCGCGCGCTTTCCGCACGAATTCTCCGGCGGCCAGCGCCAGCGCATCTGCATTGCGCGCGCGCTCGCGCTCGGGCCGAAGCTGATCGTTGCGGACGAAGCGGTCTCCGCCCTCGACGTCTCGGTCAAGGCGCAGGTCGTCAACCTGATGCTCGACCTCCAGGCCAGCATGGGCCTTGCCTATCTCTTCATTTCCCACGACATCGCGGTGGTCGAGCGCATGAGCCATCGCGTCGCCGTGATGTATCTCGGCGAGATCGTCGAGACCGGCCCGCGCGCAGCCTTGTTCGGCAATCCGCAGCATCCCTACACGAAGAAGCTGATGGCCGCGGTCCCGGTGCCCGATCCATCGCGCCGCGGCACGAAGCGCGAGACCTCGAACGACGAGATCAGAAGCCCGGTGCGCGCACCGGATTATCAGCCGCCAGTCCGGCAGTATCGCGAAGTTTCGCCCAGCCACGTCGTCCAGGTCTGGGGCGAGGAATGGTCGGCCTAGCGCGCGAAGGCGCTCAGCGGATGCTTTCGAGAACGCACGATAAAATCGCGCCATGATCTGCCGCACACGTTAACGGTGTTGTCCTTCGCGATGCCAAGCCTGTGAAATCGTGCTGAAATCACAATGAATTCACCTCGTCGCGGCGGAGTGCGACCGGCTGCCACAATCTATATGCTAATCCGGCGAAGCTGGACCGTCTGCCGTCGATCTCCGATAATGCATCGACTCGGAAAGGCCGTCGCAGACGTGCCTTTCACGGATGGAATATTGAAATGACACAAGCAGGCGTCTACGGGCAGAGGCTCGGGCGGGGCCTTCACGTGAAGGAAGCTCCGGTTCTGATCACGCGCTCGCTGCGCAGCGCGGAGCTCGCGGTCACCGAAGTCCGCAATGACAAGCCGACGTCCGAACTTTCCGGCTCGTTGCCGGCTGAAGATGCTTACCTTGTCAGCCTGAAGCTCCGCGACTATCCCGCTTGCGAATGTTGGGAGGAAGGCCGCTACGTCACCAGGGAGGATATTCGTGCGGGCGCGACCTATCTGTACGACCTCAAGCGCGACCCGCGCTATGTGATCGACAAGCCGTTTCACTCGCTCTTCTTCTATTTGCCGCGCTCGGCCCTTCACGACATGGCGAGGCAACCCGGCGCGCCGCGCATTGGCGAGCTCAATTACGAGCCCGGTGTGGGGCATGACGACGGGGTCATCCGTCATATCGGCGCCAGCTTGCAGGAAGCACTGCGTCGGCCTGACGAGACCAACCAGCTTTTCGTCGATCACATGATGCTCGCGCTCACCGCCCACGTCGCCCAGACCTATGGCGGGCTGAAGCCTGTCGCTGAGCCTAACCGCGGCGGGCTCGCGCCATGGCAGGTGAAGCGCGCGTGCGACCGGCTCGACTCCGATCTCTCAGGCAAGGTCGCGCTGGAGCAGATCGCGACCGAACTCGGCCTCTCGGTCAGCCACTTTTCACGCGCATTCCGGATCTCCACCGGCCTGCCGCCGCATCAATGGCTGCTGCGCCAGCGCGTGAAGGCGGCCACGCAGCTGATGACGGTCCGCAACCTGCCGTTGTCCGAGATTGCGATCTCGGCCGGATTTGCCAATCAAAGCCATTTCACGCGGGTGTTCACCCAGATGGTTGGCGTCAGTCCGGGCGCATGGCGCCGCGAAACCCATGGCGGGCGGGACGAGTAGAGCGTTTTCGCGTCAAAATCAGAATCCAAATCAGTGCCGCTTCGCCAGCGAGATCGCGCGCTTCGTGCCCGTGAATTCGTGAGGCGCTGCGCTTCAGGGCAAGCATCCCGGCCATTCCTTCAGCAGGCGGCGACATCGCGCGAGGGAGGACGAAGCCAGGGTGAAGTCCGCCGATTTCCTGCACGAGGATTTCGCGCGGCGCATCCCAGCCGGCGATATCCACCTCAACGGGATGGCCCTGCTCGACCGTCCCGGCGATCGCACCATGGACGCGACCAGCGATGGCCGGACGAGGACAATCGCGACAATCTCGCCGACGGCATCGGCCATCCGCCTGACGAGATTTTTGCGGCGCGCCGCGGCCTACACGGCGCGAATCGATCTGGCGTGGCGCAACGCGGGACAGCTTGCGAACTCACGGCGCCTGTCAGTTCGCGCTTCTGCGCTCCCGCGTATGCAACGATGCAAACTTAGTCCTCCTGAGATCGTGACTGGATGGAGCGACAGGGAACAGGAGTATGTGAACAGTCTCATAGTCCATCACTCTCTTTTCGAGCTAACTCTCCCCCAAGAAATTGCTGCACCCGGAGCTGACTGACAGACACGGGTGAGATGCAATGCCTGCGAAGCCGCGAGCTCGCAGCTTTGGACTGGCTCTCGTCTTGGTTACGAGCAAGCCAGCCCCATCACTCAGCCACATCTTTTGGAAATTGGAATCAAGGGCATCGCGAAGCGCGTCCACGCAGCTTCTAATCGGGGTCGGCCGGTAGGCTGCTACTTATTGAGGAGCCCCCAATGAAGATAGGCAACGCAGTTTTCAGCGCATTTTCCCTAACGAGGTACGCCGGTAATCTTGGGATCGCCCGTTCCAGTCTTATCAAGTCGGCCCATCTCCTCGAAAGAATTGGGCTAGCAGCCGTTGGGGCCTCTTGCGGCCTCTATGTGGGTGCGACCCTGTTGCGTCAGAAAGGCGGGCTTTTTGAAAGCGGCTGGATCGTGCTGCTAACAATGCTCTACGGAGCTCTCAGCTATTATGTTGGAATTGATTTGTCCCGGTCTGTCGCTCGGAGGTCGATTTCGAGCACCTCGGAAGAATACAACGGCTCTGAGGTTGCTGAGATCATGAGTGCGGCCGGTACGTTCGGCGCGGCGATTGCAGCAACTCTGTCCGTCAGCATCCTTGTCCTTGATCAAAGCCTACCCAATGCGCTGATAGCGTTTCTCGCCGGCTGTTGGGTCGTTGGGTCTTCGCTTCAAGTTGCGGCGGGAACGATGGCGCGCAACTACGTAGTGCCCAAGGACGAAGAATGAAGACAATTGTGCTCACGGAAAAACGTCTGCTTGGCGTCGTGATGTGGGCACCAGTGCCAGTGCTGACGTCAGGTCTGAAGGCGAGTGGTTGACGGCTCATCGCAACTTCTGTCGTTCAACGCTGCGTGCAGACGATTTTTAGTAGCGCGACCGTTTGCATCGAGCAATGTCCTTGCTTGGAAGCGGCATCGGTACTGAGCAACCTAAGTTATCGCGCAACAAACAAGACGTGCCATCATGGTGGCGTTGGGATATTGTCCCCGCGCCGTGGTCCAAAATTCTGCTAACCGCCAACCGCACGATCGGTGGAGCCAATGCAGATTGCGGAGTGGCTCGAGAAGCTGGGGCTTGGACAATACGCAGAGCGTTTTGTCCAAAATGGGATCGACATGGGCGTCCTTCCCGAACTGATGGCCGAGGACTTCGATAAGCTCGGAGTCCTGCTTGGCCATCGCCGCAAAATGCTGCGTGCCATTGCCGACCTCGATCCAGCCGCGTTGATCGCATCGCCGGCTCCTCCTCACGACGCCGAGCGGCGTCACCTGACCGTTATGTTTTGCGACCTGGTCGGCTCGACTGCGCTCTCCGCGCGTCTCGATCCCGAGGATATGTGGGAAGTGATCCGGGCCTACCGCGCCGCTTGTGCGGGCGTCATCGCTGCTTATGACGGCAGGATCGCCAGGTTCGTCGGTGACGGAATACTGGTCTATTTCGGCTATCCCCGCGCCCACGAGGACGATGCGGAGCGCGCAGTGCGCGCGGGCCTCGACACCATCGCTGCGGTCGGGCGACTGAGGACGGGCGCGACCGAACGGGTTGAACTGCGGATCGCAATCGCGACCGGGCTTGTGGTGATCGGCGACCTCATCAGCGGCGATGCGTCGGAGGAGCACGCAACGGTCGGCGATACACCAAACCTTGCTGCCAGGCTTCAGAGCCTGGCCGAACCGGGAGTGGTCGTCGTCGCCTCGTCGACGCGCCGGCTGCTTGGCGATCTCTTCACTTTTCGCAATCTCGGCCGCCGCGAGGTCAAGGGGATAGCCGAACCCATCGCGGTCTGGGCGGTCGAGGGGGCGGCCGCATCGGAAAGTCGCTTCGAGGCGGTCCGCGCAGCGCGTTCGATCGGCTTTGTCGGTCGCAAGGAGGAGATCGAATTCACGCTCTCGCGCCAGCGGTTGGCATGGCAGGGGCAGGGCCAGATGGTGTTGATCTCCGGCGAAGCAGGCATCGGCAAGTCGCGCATTGTCGCAACGCTGTCCGAAAACCCCGCGTTGGGGGCGCATCGCCGGGTGCGATATCAGTGTTCGCCCTACCACACCAACAGCGCGCTTCATCCCTTTGTCGCGCAGCTGGAGCGCGCAGCCGGTATCCGCTCGCACGACACGCCGGGGCAAAAGCTCGACAAGCTTGAGGCAATGCTGGCGCTTGGAACGCAACAGGTCGCCCGGGCGACACCGCTCATTGCGGCTCTCCTTTCGATTCCAACCGGCGACCATTATCCGCCGCTTGGTTTGAGCCCGGCGCAGCAGCGGCGACAGACATTTGCCTCGCTTCTCGATCAGCTCGAGGGGTTGGCGCGAGAGCAGCCCCTGCTGGTTATCTGCGAGGATATGCATTGGGCCGATGCCACGACACTTGAACTGTTCGATCTCGGGGTCGACCGGATCAGGGGACTGCCGATACTCATGCTCATGACAGCCCGACCAGAGTTCGAGCCCTCCTGGTCGGGCCTCGCCAACGTCAGCCTGTTGCGGCTCGACCGGCTCGACCGGCAGGACACGCGTGCGCTGGTCGAGCAGGTGACCGTTGGCCGCCAGCTGCCGCGCGAGATGATGGAGCAGATCATCGACAAGACGGACGGCATCCCGCTATTCGTTGAGGAACTGACCAAGATGGTGCTGGAGTCCGGACTGCTCGTCGAAGATTCCGGACGCTACCGCCTCGATAGTCCGCTCCCGCCGCTCGCTATTCCCGCGACGCTGCAGGATTCGCTGATGGCGCGGCTCGACCGGCTGGCGCCCGTCAAGGAGGTGGCGCAGATAGGCGCCGCCATCGGCCGCGACTTTTCATACGCGCTGCTAAGATATGTGACGGGACGCGATGATCTGACGTTGAGCGCTGCGCTGGGGCAACTCGAAGAGGCGGAACTGCTGGTGCGTCGCGGGACACCGCCCGACGCAAACTATAGCTTCAGGCACGCTCTCGTTCAGGAAGCGGCCTATGAAGGCCTGCTCAAGAGCAAACGGCAGATGCTTCACAAGCGCATCGGCGATGTCCTGCGCGAGAAGTTTCCAGTCGTTGCCGAGACTGAGCCGGAAGTTCTGGCACACCACTTCACCGAGGCGGGGCTGAGCGAGATCGCCCTCGAATGGTGGCGCAAGGCGGGCCAGCAAGCACTGAAGCGCTCGGCCTATTCCGAGGCGATCGCGCATCTCGGCAAGGCGATTGCGTCCGCCGACGAGGTGCCGGATGATCCCCGCCGGATGATGAGCAGGCTGCATCTTCAAATCGAGTATGGCCGTGCATTGCGAGGCAGCCTCGGCCATAGCGCTCCCGAAACGGTAGCCGCATGGACGCGTGCCCGACAGTTCGCTGCCGACATCAATGATCCCGTTGAACTCGCGCCGGTCCATTCGGGTCTCTTCAATGCTTGCCTGACACACGGCGAACTCGCTCCGATGCTGGAGCTGGCGGATGCCATCAGGAGCGCCGCTGACCGACGACCGGACTCACCGGTGGCCGCTGTCGTTGCACATTGGACGGGCGGGGTTACCTGCTGGTTCGGCGGTGATTACTTGAACGCGAGGATGCATCTCGAGCAGGCACTCGAGATCTATGGTGCCGAGCCGGATCCCGCGACGTTCAGGGCTTCGGCACTGGATCTCCCGTTCGTGATCATGAGGTTTCTTGCCCTGGTGCTTTGGCCGCTTGGCAAGATCGCGCGCGCACGCCGCCTCGCCGCCGAAGCGGTGAGTGCTTCGGGAGAAAAACGGGCGCTGTCCCAGGCCAACGCGCTGGTTCATCGCGCCGTGTTCGACGGACTATGCGGAGGCGTGTTGCAGCAAACGGAGACGATCTTGGCGCTCGGTCTCGCGCGCGACCACACGATGCCGTTGTATGTGGCCGCCGGCACCTATCTGAATGGCCTCGCCAAGTGGCGTGCAGGCGACCAAATGACCGGACTGACGGAAATGCGTCGCGGCTGGACTTTGCTGCACGAGAATGACTGCTATCTCTGTGAGCCGTTTTGGGGGATGCACGTCGCCTTGGCGAACGCAGCGTCGGGCCAACTCGAAACCGGGCTGGAAATCTTGAGCGAATTGATCGCGTGGACCGGGCAATCCGGCCAGCATTGGCTTGATGCCGAGCTGCATCGCGCCCGCGGCGAGCTTTTGTCGCGTCTTGATCCTTCGGACGAAGCCAGTGCCGAAGCTTCCCTCAACCGAGCGCTTGAGATCGCACGACACCAGCAGACGAAGACTTTCGAGCTGCGCAGCGCCCTTGGACTTGCTCGCCTGCACAAGAGAAATGGCCGAGCAGGCGGGGTATCCGAAATGCTCGCTCCCGTGCTGGCCGAATTCGATGTGGAGCGAAATCTTTCTGAAGTCGTGGAAGCGAAAGAGCTGCTGGAGCAAGTGCATTAGGCACTTGCCGTTTTCCCCCAGTCGATGGGCGGGGAATGACAGTCAGGAATTCACGTGCACGAAATCCCGCAGCAGCGGATAGATCTCGTTATTCCACCGCTTGCCCGAGAACACGCCGTAGTGGCCGACGCCGGCCTGCATGTGGTGGACGCGGCGATAGGCGCGCACACCGGTGCAGAGGTCTTGCGCGGCGAGCGTCTGGCCGATCGAGCAGATGTCGTCCTTCTCGCCTTCGACCGTCATCAGTCCCATGCGGCTGACGGCCTTGGTGTTCACGGGACGGCCACGGTGCATCAACTTGCCTTGCGGCAACAGGTGCTCCTGGAACACGTCACGCACGGTCTCGATGTAGAACTCGGCCGGCAGGTCCATCACGGCGAAATATTCGTCGTAGAAGGTCTTGATGCTGGCGGCCTTCTCCTTCTCGCCCTTGGCGATATGGTTGGCGAGATCCATGTGCTGCTTGATATGGCGCTCGAGATTCATCGAGACGAACGCCGTGAGCTGGACGAAGCCGGGATAGACCTTGCGGAGCGCGCCGCGGCATTGCACCGGCACGTAGTTGATCAGGTTCTGCTCGAACCAGTCGATCGGCCTGCTCTTGGCGAACTCGTTGACCCTGGTCGGCTGGATGCGCGTGTCGATCGGACCCGCCATCAGCGTCAGCGTCGCAGGCCGCGAGGGGTGGTTGCCCTCGCACATGACCGCGGCGGCCGCCAGGGCCGAGACCGAGGGCTGGCAGATCGCGACCATGTGCGGACGCGGGCCCAATTGGCCGAGGAAGTCGATGAGATGATCGGTGTAGTCGTCGAGCCCGAAGCGGCCTTCGCGGCGTGGAATGTCGCGCGGATTGTGCCAGTCGGTGATGTAGACGTCGTGATCCTGCAGCAGCGTTTTCACGGTGCCGCGCAGCAGCGTGGCGAAATGGCCCGACATCGGCGCCACCAGCAGCATGCGCGGCTGCTCCGGCACGCCGTCCTTCCTGAAGTGCAGCAGCGAGCCGAACGGCGTCGCGTAGGCGACCTCCTCGGTGACGCCGACCTCGCGGTTGCCCACCATCACGCTGTCGATGCCGTAGGCCGGACGGTGATAGGTGAGGGTGGAGCGCGAGATCAGCTCCAGCGCGGCCGAGAGCCGGCCGACGACCTGATCCGATAGGCCCTGCGGCACCAGATGGAGGAATCTGAGCGCGGACGAAGCTCCCGCCCGCCACGGCGCGGTGAGGTCCATATGGTTCTGAAAGGCCTGATAATACATCGACATCATACTGAAACGCCCACCTTCCCGTGCTGTCATGCAATATCGAAGCCAAACGGGAGCCCTGCCGCCCTCAAAACTGGCACATCGCTTGCTCCTCTTTTTGCGGGAAGCACAGGTCATGAGCACTCCCGCGGGCCGGGCGGCGTGCAAGTCACAGGCGTAGGGAATGGGCCATATGGCGAAGGCGACACTGACCATCAGCAGCAAGAACTATTCGTCCTGGTCGCTGCGCGGCTGGCTGCTGACGAAATTTTCCGGGCTCGATTTCGAGGAGATCGTCACCGCGCCGGACGACGCGTCGGCACGCGCCGAAATCCTGCTGCTGTCGTCGTCGATCCTGGTGCCATGCCTGCGCCACGACGGCGCCGTGGTCTGGGATACGCTGGCGATCGCCGAATATCTCAACGAGGCGATGCCGGAAGCCGGTCTATTGCCTGATGACCGCGTCCAGCGGGCGCATTGCCGCTCGATCTGCGGCGAAATCCATTCCGGCTTCACAACGTTGCGCGCTTCGCTGCCGGTCAATCTGAAGGGGCACTTCCCCGGCTTCAAGATCTGGTCGCGCGCGCAGGCCGATATCGACCGCGTCTGTTCCATCTGGCGCGACTGCCTGGAGAAATCAGGCGGACCCTTCCTGTTCGGCGCGAGGCGCACCATGGCGGATGCGATGTATGCCCCCGTGGTGACGCGCTTCGTGACCTATGACGTCAAGCTCGAGCCGCTGCTGAAGGCCTATGCCGATACCATCATGGCCATGCCCGAGATGAAGGAATGGATCGCGGCGGCCAAGGATGAGCCGGCCGAGATCGAGGAGCTCGAGGTCGAATATTAGGCAGGCCTGGCGCCCGCCTGCCTGTTTTGGGAGCGAGACCAGGGCTGCCGCAGCCGGCTGCCATGTCTTTGAAGCCGTTAACTTTTAGCACCCGCAGCCGGCTCGGGCCGGCCCACGTGCTGCGCAGATATTGTATACGCGTGCGGGCTTGTTGCGACATCTAGCCGTGAACAGCTGCGTACACGGCGTTCCGGCTGATTCGGACGTGATTCGTTCGGGCCGCGTTCCGTTCGTTAAGGCAGAGCGCGGCCCCGTTGCATTTTGAGACAGACGCCGCTCGTTAGGCGAAGCCCGAGTGCTTGGCGCGCGGCACGCGCCAGCCGATCACAGTGGCTTCCACCGGGACGCCGGCCGCGTCGTTCTGCCAGCGGCCCTCGACATAGCGGCAGGCGAACGGCAGTTGATACGTTCCGCTGTGGTCCTCGCACAGCACCTCCACCGGCAGGCCAGGTGGCGGTTCGCCGGCGCCATCGAATTCCGCCAGACGTCTATCGCGCGTTGCCATTCCAAAAATCTCCCCTAATCAAAGTCGCGGAAAGAGCGCCCACTTTCTTCCGCGCACGGTTCACTGCTCCCCGTCCAAGGGAACAAGCCAAGCTCAACGCGAGAATGCGGTACGAGTGTGGTAGCCTCCGGCGTCGGCGAGCAAAAAGCGCACATTGCCGTGATTGATTTGGACGAGGAACCTGCATGTCGCTTCGAAGTGCCGGCGTTTGTTTCGCGATGTTGTTGCTCGCCACGCTGGCGATTGCGCCGGTCCGCGCGCAAGACGTGCCCGGCATCGAGATCTGTACCGTCGAGAAGACCATGGAGCGGCGCACGAGCTGCCTGCAGAGCAACGTCGACTTCCTGCAGAAGACGATCACCAAGCTGACGCTCGATCATCAGCAGAAGCTCGATGCCGCCAACCGCCAGATCGACGCGCTGAAGACGACTGTGGCCGGCCTGCAGAAGACGCTGGGCGATCTCCAGGCTGCACAGGTGAAGATCGCGGACGATCTGAAGAAGAAGCAGGACGCGCCGCCACCGAAGGATGCGGCGAAATAGGCGTCGCCGTCACGCCACGCGGTAGCGCTCCATCACGCCGCGATCGGGCTCATAGCCGAGCCCGGGTCCCGAGGGCACCGCGACGTGGCCGGTGGTATCGACATCGGCGCGGCCGCCCCACAGACACGCTTCGCGTTTCAGATAGAACATCTCGACCAACCCGTCGTCACGCGTCGCCAGCAGGTGCAATGTCGCCAGCAGGCCCGGACCGAAATACGGGGAGTGCGGAACGATCTTGACGCCGAGCTGATCGGCGAGTGCGGCGACCTTCAAAAATTCCGTGATGCCGCCGACCTTGGTCACCGACGGCTGGGCGTGGCTCACCGCGCCTGCATTCATCATCTGGCGGAATTGATACTCCGTGCAGGCGTTCTCGCCGGCGGCGACGCCGAGCCCGCCCTTGCGGCGGACCTCGGCGAGCGTGGTAAAATCCTCCGGCGGCCAGACCGGCTCTTCCAGAAACATCGGCTGCGCGTCCTCGCACGCCTTCGCGAATGCGATCGCCTGCTCGCCTGTGAGCGGGCAGTTCATGTCGACCATCAGCGGGATGCCGGGCCCAATGGCCTCGCGCGCGGCAAACACCGCCGGCGTCGTGGTCTCGTGCAGCTTGATGGCGCCATAGCCGAGCGCGAGCGCCTTCTTGCATTCGCCCGTGATGTTCTCAGGCGAGCCGATCCGCAGCAGGCTCGCATAGGCGGGGATGTTCGAGCGCTTGCTTGCTCCGAGCAGGCGATGCAGCGGCGCGCCCTCGATCTTCGCAGCCAGGTCCCACAGCGCGATGTCGAGCCCTGATATCGCGAACATGGTGATGCCGTAGCGGCCGAACAGATGCAGGTTGCGCTGGATCTGTTCCATCACCGCGGGAATGCCGGCGGCATCGGGAACCTTCAGCCCGCGGGCCTGCGGCGCGATCATCTCCTCGACGGCGCTTCGCGTGGTGCGGGGGGAGACATAGGCAAAGGCATCGCCCCAGCCGGTCAGTCCGGCATCGGTCGTGACCTCGACCAGCACCATGTCGAGCGCGGAGATTGCGGACGCGCCCTGGCGAAAGCTCGCGACACCGGCGTCATAGGGGATGCGGATATGGTGCGCCCGCACATCGGTGATTTCCATGACGCGGTTCCTCTTTCTGGTGAGCGGTTGCGATGAGTGTAGCTGCGAATGCCGGGGCGTTGCCAGTGGCTATTCCGGAACTATTCTCATGCAAGGACAGCAATGCCGATCAAGCGAGGCGGTGGCCGTCAGCGCATCATCGCCAGGCTTCGAACGAGGGCCCTTGACGCATGAACCCAGCCCAGCGCGCGCTCTGGTATATCGAGAGCCATCTGGCCGAGCCGATGACGCTCGACGAGATTGCTGCGATATCTGGCGTGTCGCGGTTCCACATCGTGCGGGCGTTTGCCGCAGCCACCGGACTTCCTGTGATGCGCTACGTGCGCGCGCGGCGGTTGACGGAAGCGGCGCGCAGTCTTGCGAACGGCGCGCCGGACATCCTGTCGCTGGCGCTGGAGGCGGATTACGGCTCGCACGAAGCGTTCACCCGCGCGTTCCGCGACCAGTTTGGCACCACACCCGAAGCGGTGCGGGCGGCAACGCGCCTCGACAAACTCAAGCTTCAGGAGCCGATCCTCATGGACTCCACCATGCTCGACCACCTCGTCCCGCCGCGTTTCGAAACCGCGAAGGCCTTCCTCGTCGCCGGCCCCGCCGAGCGCATCTCCTGCGACAACGGCGCCGCCATTCCGGGGCTGTGGCACCGCTTCCATCAGGAGGTCGCCGACGTTCCCGCGCGCGTCGGCCAGGGAAAATCTCAAGTCGCCTATGGCGTCTGCTGCAACGGCGATGATTCCGGCAATTTCGACTACATCGCCGGCGTCGAGGTCGCCGATTTCTCCGACCTGCCGCGCCGCTTCGGTCGCATCCGCATTCCCGAGCAGCGCTACGCGGTGTTCACCCACACCGAGCACGTCGCCTCGATCCGCCGCACCGTCAACACGATCTGGAATCAGTGGCTGCCGGCGTCCGGCCTGAAGGCCGCGGATGCGCCGAACTTCGAGCGCTATGACGAGAAATTCGATCCCGCGACCGGCAATGGCGGCTTCGAGATTTGGATACCAGTGCGGGAGTAAGCACGATCCGGACCCGAAGGGCCGCGTTCGCGCAAAGTGCGCAGCGGTTTTCCGAAGAGATCATGCTCAAGCAAGACCTAAAGCGCGATATGTCATCGCGCTTTACGTTGCAACGCTGGCATACCATCCCGCTTGCTTGGCAAGCCCCGGCGACTTTGTCATAACCGCCGGCAAATCTTGCGTGTGGGGCCCGTGCCGGACATCCCGTGCAAGCCATAACAAGCAGCCGGGAGGGTCCCCATGTCCAACGTTCGCATTCTCGCCACCGACCTCGAATTTCCCGAAGGGCCGGTGGTGATGCCGGACGGCTCGGTCGTGCTGGTGGAAATTCGCGGCCAGCGCCTGACCCGAATCCATCCCGACGGCCGCAAGGAGGTCGTCGCCAAGGTGCCGGGCGGCCCGAACGGCGCAGCCCTCGGCCCCGACGGCAAGATCTACATCTGCAACAATGGCGGCTTCTCCTGGATTCCGACCGGCAAGATGATCATGCCCGGCCCGCAGCCGGACAGCTATCTCGGTGGCTCGATCCAGCGCGTCGATCTGCAATCGGGCAAGGTCGAGACCGTCGTGACCAAATGCGGCGAGCACGATCTGCGCGGGCCGAACGACCTCGTCTTCGACAAGCATGGCGGCCTCTGGTTCTCCGATCTCGGCAAGCGCCGCGCCCGCGAGATGGATGTCGGCGGCATGTATTATCTCAAGCCCGGCATGACCGAGATCGTCGAGGTCGTGCATGGCGTGCTGCCGGCCAACGGCATCGGCCTGTCGCCGGACGAGAACACCGTCTACATCGCGGAGACCCCGACGGGGCGGCTCTGGGCCTATGAGCTGTCCGCGCCCGGCACGCTTAAGCCGCGCGAGGTGATCTACCGTGGCGAGCGCGGCAAGCCGATCTGCGGCCTCGGCGGCTACCAGATGTTCGACTCGCTCGCGGTGGAGGCGAACGGCAATGTCTGCGTCGCCACCCTGGTCTCCGGCTGCATCTCGGTGATCGCGCCTGACGGGACCCTGGTCGAGCAGGTCCCGACCGGCGATCGCGTCACCACCAACATCGCCTTCGGCGGTCCCGAGCTCAAGACCGCCTACATCACGCTCTCAGGCAAGGGCGAACTGATCGCCATGGACTGGCCGCGCTGCGGTTTGCCGTTGAACTTTCTGAATAAGTGAATGTATCTGAGCAGCCGTGCCGATGCGTCGGTCGTCATTCCGGGATGCGTGCGCCAGCACGCAGGCCCGGAATCCATAACCCCGAGCGGTGATTATGGATTCCGGGCTCGCGACGTCGTCGCGCCTCGGAAGGACGGCAGTCATTATGGAGAGAGAAATGCCCTGGCCTGATCCCGTCACCCTGCGTGGGCAGCACGCCCGTCTCGAGCCGCTGTCGAAAGAGCATCGCGAGGGGCTGGTGGAGGCCGTGAAGGACGGCGAGCTCTACACGATCTGGTACACCGCGATCCCGACGCCGGAGAACGTGGCCAAGGAGATCGACCGCCGCTTGGGCCTCCAGGCCGCAGGCTCGATGCTGCCGTTCACCGTGTTCGATGCCGGCGGCAAGATCGTCGGCCAGACCACCTATATGAACATCGATGCCGCCAACCGCCGCGTCGAGATCGGCTCGACCTGGTATGCGAAGAGCGCGCAGCGCGGGCCGCTCAACACGCAGTGCAAGATTCTGCTGCTGACCCACGCCTTCGAGACGCTGAACTGCATCGCGGTCGAATTCCGCACGCATTTCTTCAACCACCAGAGCCGCCGCGCCATCGAGCGCCTGGGCGCCAAGCAGGACGGCATTCTGCGCAGCCACCAGGTCACGCCGAACGGCACGCTGCGGGACACCGTGGTTTACAGCATCACCGCCGCCGAATGGCCGACGGTGCGGACGCATTTGAACTATCAACTCAACGACAAGCCGCGCTGAGCGGCCGAGGCACCATGGACAGATTCGATTATGTGATCGTCGGCGCGGGCTCCGCCGGCTGCGTACTGACCAGCCGGCTCAGCGAAGATCCGAACGTGAGCGTCTGCGTGCTCGAGGCGGGCCCGAGCGACTGGCATCCCTACATCCATCTGCCGGCGGGCTTCATCAAGACCTTCCACATGAAGAGCATCAACTGGGCCTACCAGCAGGAGCCGGGGCCCTACACCGGCGGGCGCAGCATCTATGCGCCGCGCGGCAAGACGCTCGGCGGCTCGTCCTCGATCAACGGCCACATCTACAATCGCGGCCAGCGGATGGATTTCGACACCTGGGCGCAGATGGGCAATCGCGGCTGGGGTTATGCCGACGTGCTGCCTTACTTCAAGCGGCTGGAAAAGCGGGTCGGCGAGGGCGAGGACACCTATCGCGGCCGCGACGGCAACCTCACCGTCACCACCATGGACTGGCGCGATCCGCTCTGCGAGGCCTTCATGGAAGGCGCGGTCTCGCTCGGCATTCCCCGCAACCCCGATTACAACGGCGCTAAGCAGGAAGGCGTCTCCTACTGCCAGCGCACCATCGACAAGGGCCTGCGCGTCTCCGGCTCGACCGCGTTCCTCAAGCCCGCGATGAAGCGCCCGAACGTGCATGTGCATACCCACGCGCACGCGACCGAGATCATTTTTGAAGGCAAGCGCGCCGTCGGCGTGCGCTACAGCAAGGGCGGCCGCGGCGGCACGCCGGTCGAAGTGCGCGCCAACAAGGAAGTGATCCTGTCCGGCGGCACCTATAATTCGCCGCAGCTGCTTCAGCTCTCCGGAATCGGCTCACCCGATCTGCTCGGCGCGCAAGGGATCGCGGTGCGCCATGCGCTGCCGGTCGGCGAAGGTCTGCAGGATCATTACGCCCCGCGCACCGTAGCGCGCGTGAAGGACATCAAGACCATCAACGAGCTCCGCCGCGGCTTCTCGTTGTGGATCGAGGCTCTGAAATGGGCGACCGCGCGCCGCGGCCTGCTCTCGCTGTCGCCGACCATGGTCTATTGCTTCTGGCACTCCGGCGAGAGCGCGGACTCGTCCGACTTGCAACTCACCTTCACGCCGGCGAGCTACAAGGAAGGCGTGCAGGGCCAGCTCGAGGACGAGCCCGGCATGACGGTGGCGTCCTGGCAGCAGCGCCCGGAGAGCCGCGGCTATGTCCGCATCCGCTCCAACGATCCGTTCGCGCCGCCGATCATCCAGACCAACTATCTCGACGCCGAGCTCGACCGCCGCGTCATCGTCGGCGGCATGAAGCTCGCGCGCAGGCTTTTGAAGAGTGCGCCGCTGTCGCCCTATTACGCCTACGAGGATTTCCCCGGCCCCAACATCAACACCGACGACGAATTCCTCGCCGCCGCCACCGAACGCGGCACCACCACTTTCCACCCCGGCTGCACCTGCCGCATGGGCCCGGCGGACAGCACGTGGGCGGTGGTCGACGACCAGCTCCGCGTCCACGGGTTGGAGGGCCTCCGCGTCATCGACGCCTCCGTGATGCCGCGCATGATCTCGGCGAATCTCAACGCCTCCACCATGATGATCGCGGATCGTGCCTCGGACCTGATCCGCGGCAAGCAGCCGATAGAAGCCGCGCGGATTCCGGACGCCGCAGTGGCGTAGGGTGGCGTAGGAAGGTCTCATGCCCCGGACGCTGCGCAGCGCTCCCGGCGATGCGAAGCATCGTCCGATGCGGTGCACTGCAGAGCCGGGGCCCATGTGACCGAGAGCGCGATCGTACGCGTGGGTCCCGGCTCTGCGCAGCAGCGTTGCACGCTGCAGCGCGTCCGGGACACCGAGAGCGTTGCATGTCGCGGTGGTTTAGCCCGTCGGGCAAAACACCCCGTCACCCGTCAATCCCTTCCCACAAAAATATTCCACTTTACCGAAATTCGGAATTGCGGCATAGATCGAAACAGCCCGGTCCGAGGAAGAGGGGCGGTTCGCGAGTCGTTCGAAACGCGGGCCGGGTTGCGGTGGACGCGGCAGCGTCGGGCGCGAGAGGCTAAGGGCAGGGCGGATTGCTCTCCGTGAGCCCTGAGGCTTCGTGCGGACGAGCGGCGCTGTGTGCGTACGGCAAAATCGTGTGGTCCTGGCCGTCGTTGCTACGGTCAAGCTCTTGCGGATGCGGCATTTGCGTCAACCGGCGCGGTGTCGGCGACTTTCGCAGGGGTGAGGGAGGCCAGAACGAACTCGGCTCCCGGGAGAGCACGGCATACGCCGTCCGACCACTGCGCAGGGAAGGCCGTGTGTTTGGCTTCACCTGTATGCCGCTGTGCAGTTCTTCTGCGTGTGCTTTCGCACAGCGGACCGTGGGTGCCAGCCGGCACCCGGCCTTCCCTGCGCCCTCTTTCCTGGAGGGCGTAACGGAGACAGCAAAGCTCGGGCGAAATGCGCCGCGAGGATGCTGCGGCGCGTCTGCGCTCGCAATGACGATGTGGAGAGTGTGCGCTTTCCCTCTTTCCTCGAGCGCGGGCTCCTCGGGACATTCACCCTTAAATTGCGGGATGCGCCTTGACGTAGTAGAAACAGCAGATGCGCTTCATCTCAATACTCTGCCTCTTGATTCTCACGATCTCTCCCTGCTTTGCCCAGTCTCCCCGGGCTTCCGCAGAGGTGACGACCCTGATCAGCCAGGGGCCTCTGCTCGCGGTGCTCGATCATGACAATTCATCCGCGCTTTCGCTGGTGACCCTGTTCAGGAAAATTCACGCCGCGCAAAAGCTGCCGCAGCCGGCGGTCGCGGACGGCCCGACGCGGGCGAGCGATTTGTCTCAATTCAGTGGGACCTACGCGCAGTTTGCTGCCGTGATGTCCGCCGACATCACGCGTATCACAGCGGGACTCGGCATCGATTGGGAAAAGGAGATCCTGAAAACCTACGACCCGAAGTCGGCCAAAACGGACGCTGGCAAGACGCTGCGGCTGAATGGCAATGTTGCGCGCGTGTTTAACGAGAGATGGCTCGGTTCCAGCGACGGATTGTTCCTCCTGTCGGGCGTAGTCAATCGGATGGACCGCCGCGATTTCAATTCCGCGCATTGCGGCGAATTGCGTTTCATCTACCGGCTCGGCTACGAAGTGAGGATGAACGGCAAGACTTACGCGTCGCGCATGCCGTTCACCGTGAACATGGTGTTCAGTTACGCGGATGACGGCAGGAATTGCCAGAACGTCGCCTCGCTCTGGCGCGTCGCCGGGATCGATACTGACGATCCGGCAGTGGTTGCCCAACGCCTGCTGCAGGGGCCGCTGGATTTTTCGCGACTAATCTTCAAGCAGATGGAGATCAATGCGCAGGTGGTGCGCTTCCCATCAGACCTCGAAAACATGGAGAACCGCAAATTCGCCGGACAGGCGATCTACTGGATGCGGATCTTCGCGCTGAGGGATGGCAAGTTTCAGCCGACACGGCTGGAAAATACGCCCGATGTGCAGGCAATCCTGAAGGATCCCGCCAAACAGAAGCAGTTGCAGGACTATCTCGCAGGCCACATCGCCGAGATCGACAACGGCACCTTCAGGATACCGGAGAGCCTGGAGGCCGATATCGCGCTGAGTTTTTCCACTGCCGGCAGCGCGCGCATGGCCAATCGTCCCTTCGATCTCGCAATCGGCAGCGAGCAGGCGGCACGGATCGTCGCGGCGGCGGGTGTCCCCGGGAGGTCACCAAAATTCGTGCAATCCGGCGCGGGTCTGCTCGAACGCCTGAACACGTCGTCCTGCATGGGCTGCCATCAATCATCCTCGACCGCCGGATTCCATTTTCTCGGCGTGGACCGGTTCGATTTCGGCCGCGACGCGGACGCCATCAGAAACGCCCTTGACGGTAACGAGTTGCAATTGCCGTTCTCGCCCCATGTCTACGCGGAACTTGTTCGCCGCAAGGACTATGTCGAGCGGGTTTCGCTCGGTCAGGCGCCGAACAGTTTTCGCCCGCATCCTTCGGCGCCCCCGGCGGCCTGGGAGAGCGGAAATCCGGCCTATGTTGTCGCCGGCGACAACATGCCGTGCCCTTTGAATGCGGATCTGGCGCAGGCCGCGAAATGGAGCTGCAATGCCACGCGTAACCTCACTTGTCAGGCGTTGGTGACGAACGCTGCGACTTCCTCCAATCTCGGCCAATGCGTGGCCGCGGCACAGAATGTCGCCGCCGGTTTGAGCTGCCGCTCAAACGTCATCGAGGACTCCACAGCGAAGACCGCCGCCAACAACCCGCTCGGCTTCAACCTGCGCGCGTTCAGCGACCGCGTCAGCAAGGAAGAACTCGTCTACAAGCTGTCGGAAGGAAAATTGAGCGGCTACGGCTACAACTGCCGTCCAACGAAGATCGGCGTGCCGCTGGGCCGCGTCACGCGTCCCTGCAAGCCCGAGGAGGCGTCGCTGGCGGTGATCCGGCCGGGCAGCGTGCCCGAGGAAATCTGCGCGATCGTCGGAGGCAAGGGCTTTGAGCAGATGGCCAAGGGATATTTCGACAGCGGCATTTTCGCCGCTGGCGTCGGCCGCGGCCTCCTGAACACATGCTCGCCGTCGCGGTTTTGCCGCGAGGACTATATTTGCCAGCAGATGCCGGATTTTGTCTCGAGTGTAAGGTTCAACGTCAGTGCCCCGGCGTTGAATAACTTGAGAAGCCGAAAGATCGGGTTCTGTACCCCAACCTATTTCGTTTATCAGCTCCGCCTTGACGGTCATCCGAATCCGAGATGACGCGGGGAAGCGCGGCCCAGAGTAGCGGTAGGAATTGCGGTCAGGTTGTCTCTGCGCGCTTGCAGATCAAACCTCCCTCCGGCTCAAAAACGCCAGCCGCTCGAACAGGTGCACGTCCTGCTCGTTCTTGAGCAGCGCGCCGTGCAGCGGCGGGATCAGCTTGCGCGGGTCGCGTTCGCGCAGTTGCTCGACGCTCATGTCCTCGTTGAGCAGCAGCTTGAGCCAGTCGAGCAGCTCGGAGGTTGAGGGCTTCTTCTTCAGACCTGGCACCTCGCGCACCTCGAAGAAGATGCGCAGCGCTTCCTCGACCAGGCGCTTCTTGATGCCGGGGAAATGGACGTCGACGATGCGGCCCATCGTGTCGGCGTCGGGAAACTTGATGTAGTGGAAGAAGCAGCGGCGCAGGAAGGCGTCCGGCAGCTCCTTCTCGTTGTTGGAGGTGATCATCATGATCGGGCGCTGCTTCGCCTTGATCGTCTCGCCGGTCTCGTAGACATGGAATTCCATGCGGTCGAGCTCGAGCAGCAGGTCGTTCGGGAATTCGATGTCGGCCTTGTCGATCTCGTCGATCAGGAGCACCGGGCGCTGCTCGGCGGTGAAGGCGTCCCACAGCTTGCCGCGCTTGATGTAGTTCTTGATGTCGGAGACACGGGCATCGCCGAGCTGGCTGTCGCGCAGGCGCGACACCGCATCGTATTCATAGAGGCCCTGCTGCGCCTTGGTGGTGGACTTGATGTGCCAGGTCAAAAGCGGCGCGTTCAGCGCCTTCGCCACTTCCTCCGCCAGCACGGTCTTGCCGGTGCCGGGCTCGCCCTTGATGAGCAGCGGCCGCTCCAGCACGATTGAGGCATTGACGGCGACCTTGAGATCGTCGGTCGCAACATAGTCCTTGGTGCCGGTAAATTTCATCGCGCGTCCTTGTTGGTCGTCGGCCGGGCATCGCCCTGGTCCAACAAACGGAACGGCCGCTCATGGCGGCCGTTCCTGGTTCGGTCAGGCTTTCAGACCCGTTTTATCAGCGAAAGGATGACGAGCACAATCACCGCGCCGATGGTGGCGTCCACGATCGCGCCGATCGTGCCGGTGGCCAGCGCAATATGCAGTTGCGGCAGCACCCAGCTCGCCACCAGCGCGCCGATGATGCCGACCACCATGTTGCCGATCAGCCCAAATCCCGCCCCATGGACAATCTTGCCGGCAAGCCAGCCGGCGATCGCGCCAATGATGAGCGCCGCGAGAATTCCCATTGCAAACGTCCCCAAAACAACCCCGTGAGACGGTCAATTCTAGAGCAAAAAGCCGACCGGTCCAGCGTCCCGCGCCGGGCTGCGCCCCTTGACGTTCGCCCCCCGACGGGCAATCTGTCACCCATGTTCCTGCAATTCTTCACTTCTCTGCGCGATGCGCAGGTCCCCGTGACGCTGCGCGAATACCTCACGCTGATGGAGGCGCTCGACGCTGATCTGTCGGACTACTCGGTCGAGAATTTCTACTATCTGTCGCGCACCTCGCTGGTGAAGGACGAGCGTAACCTCGACAAGTTCGACCGCGTCTTCGGCACGGTGTTCAAGGGGCTGGAAAGCCTGCTCGACGCCATGGAGAAGGCGGAGATCCCCGAGGAGTGGCTGAAGAAGCTCGCCGAGAAATACCTCAGCGAGGAGGAGAAAAAGCAGATCGAGGCCATGGGCTGGGACAAGCTCATGGAGACGCTGAAGAAGCGCCTCGAGGAGCAGAAGGGCCGGCACCAGGGCGGCTCGAAGTGGATTGGCACTGCCGGCACCTCGCCGTTCGGCGCCCACGGCTACAATCCCGAAGGCGTCCGCATCGGCCAGGAGAAGAACCGCAACAACCGTGCCGTGAAGGTGTGGGACAAGCGCGAGTTCAAGGATCTCGACGGCAATGTCGAGCTCGGCATCCGCAACATCAAGGTGGCGCTGCGGCGCCTGCGCAAGTTCGCGCGCACCGGCGCGCCTGACGAACTCGATCTCGACACCACCATCCGCGAGACTGCCAATCACGGCTATCTCGACGTCCACATGCGGCCCGAGCGGCGCAATGCGGTGAAGCTGCTGGTGTTCTTCGACATCGGCGGCTCGATGGATTCGCATATCGAGCAGGTAGAGGAGCTGTTCTCGGCGGCGAAGAGCGAGTTCAAGCACATGGAGTATTTCTACTTCCACAATTGCCTCTATGAGGGCGTGTGGAAGCAGAACAAGCGCCGCTTCACCGACCGCACGCCGACCTGGGACGTGCTGCACAAATACCCGCACGACTACAAGGTCGTGTTCGTCGGCGACGCATCGATGTCGCCTTACGAGATCATGGTGCCGGGCGGCTCGGTCGAGCATGTCAACGAGGAGCCGGGCTCGGTCTGGCTCGACCGCATCATCCGCACCTATCCGCATACGGTGTGGCTCAATCCGGTGCAGCAGAAGCACTGGGACTATTCGGAATCGACCACCATCATCAAACGCATCTTTGCCAACCGCATGTACCCGATCACGATCGAGGGTCTTGAGGGTGCGATGAAGGAATTGACGCACTAGCTGCACGCGCCGTCAGTCCGGACGGCCGCGCAGAGGCCGACAAGAGGGAGAACCACATGCCCCAGACCATCACCCGCGGCATCAAGGCGCTGATCGACGAGGCCAATGCCGAGATCGAGACGCTCAACGCCAAGGAGGCCATCGAGATCTCCAAGAACGGTGACGTCGTCATCGTCGACATCCGCGACCCCCGTGAGATCGAGCGCGACGGTCGCATCCCCGGCGCGTTCGCCTGCACCCGCGGCATGCTCGAATTCTGGATCGATCCGCAGAGCCCCTATGCGAAGCCGATCTTCCAGCAGGACAAGAAATTCGTCTTCCATTGCGCCGGCGGCATGCGCTCCGCGCTCGCGGCGAAGACCGCCAAGGACATGGGCCTGAAGCCCGTCGCCCACATCGCCGGCGGCTATGCCGCCTGGCGCGATGCCGGCGGTCCGGTGGAGCAGTGGGAGCCGAAGAAGAAGGGGTGAGAAGTGCTGCGCTGTCGCGCCAATCTCCGCTGTCATTCCCCGCGAAAGCGGGGAATCCAGTACGCCGCAGCTTCTCGACTCAATCACAACCGCCTCTGGAATACTGGATCGCCCGGTCAAGCCGGGCGATGACAGCGGAGTTTGATGCGCATTGCTTCAACTTCGGAATGACAAGAAAGACCTCGCATGACCGCCACCGACCCCCTCGTCTCCACCGAATGGCTCGCCGCCCACATTGACGACGCCAACGTCAAGATCCTCGACGCCAGCTTCAAGCTGCCGGGCGTGCTGCCGCTGCCGAAGGACGACTATCTTGCCGCGCATCTGCCGGGCGCCGTGTTCTTCGACGTCGACGCGGTGTCGGATCATTCAAACCCGCTGCCGCACATGTATCCGAGCGCCGAGCAGTTCGGCCGTGACGCGGGCAATCTCGGCATCTCCAATGCCGACACCGTCGTGCTCTACGATGCCGGCGGCTGGGTCGCTGCTCCCCGCGCCTGGTGGATGTTCCTGGCCTTCGGCCACAGCAATGTGCGCATCCTCAATGGCGGGCTGAAGAAGTGGCGCGCCGAGGGGCGTCCGGTCGAGAGCGGCGAGGTGAGGCCGAAGCCCGCGACGTTTAGGGCGAGCTACGATTCAAAACGCGTACGCAGCATGCAGCAGCTGATCGCCAACGTCGAAAGCAGCAAGGAGCAGGTGATCGACGCACGCGCCGCCGACCGCTTCGAGGGCCGCGCGCCCGAGCCGCGCGCGGGCATCCGCTCCGGCCACATCCCGGGCGCGCGCAACGTGCCCTACAATCAGCTGTTCGATGCCGCGACCGGCACCATGAAGCCGCTCGACGATCTCCGCGCTGCCTTCGCGAACGCCGGCGTCAAGCTCGATGCGCCGATCGTGACGAGCTGCGGATCGGGCGTGTCCGCCGGCGTGTTGACGCTCGCACTCTATCGCCTCGGCATCACCGACACCGCGCTCTATGACGGCTCGTGGTCGGAATGGGGCCAGGCCGGCGGCCCGCCGGTCGCGACCGGGCCGGCGTAGCCTTACTGGCGCGTGCGCGTGGCCGTTGTCGCCAGCATCTGCTGCTGGCCGAACAGATCATAGCTCTGCCGCAACTGCTGGGGCGGAGGACGCTGCACCATGCGGTGCCGCTTCTTCGCCTTCGCCTGGCGCTTGGCCGCCTTGCTGTCCGGGGCGCTGCTGTCCGTCTTCGCGTCTCCCTTGGCCTTCGCCGGCGCATCCTTCAAGGCCGGCGCCGCCGGATCGTTCAGCGCGGCCACCTTGGCCGGGGCAATGTCGGGCGCCGGGGAGGCAAGGCCCTCACCGGGATCAGCCGGCGCCGGTTCGCTGGCGGTCACGGCAGGCGTGGCCTCGGGGATCGATGCCGTGGTGTCGGCCCGGGTGAGTGTGTCGGCAGGAGCCGGCGCGATGGCTTCCGTCGTGGCCTCGGCCTGCACCGGCTCGGCGACCGGAGGCGCGGCCTCAGGGACCTGCGGCGGCACGTCGGGCTCGGTCGTCAGGGCGGCCACCTGTTCGGGCTCGTTCGCCGGCAAGCCGATGGTCGGCACCCGGTCGCGCAGCGATGGCGTGGGCTCGGCGGCCGCCTCAGGCTCGGCGCGGAGCGCCGCGAGCACCGGCTGGGCCGGCTCGGAAACCTGCGCAAACACCTTCTCCTGTGGGCCGTTCCGCCAGGAGGGGTTGCTGACATACTGCTCGTGGGTGGCCCGCAGCAGCGCGGCGACACCTAGGCCGAACACCAGGATGGAGGTTGACAGCAGGATCGCGGCAAACAGGAAGCGAAAGCCGGGAAGCATCGGACGGGTTACGAATTTCCGCCCCGGCGGGTGGCGGCCGGGACCCAAGAGCCATCTGAACGCGGTGACGGTACTGATTGCCGTTCGCCAGGGACAGAAGCTCAGAGCGGAGGCGAATCAGGCTGATTCGAACATATCGCAACGCCTCCGCGCCGTTCCCTTAAATTCGGGGCCGGAGACTCCGGCAATCTGCGGCCCGATGCGATTTCCGCCCCCTGATGCAACGAGGCAACTGTGTGTGCCTGCATCACAAATCGCTAACTCAGGCACAAATCAGCCTGTAATGTCTTGAATGTGCCGCTATCTTCGGTCATCTGGCCGTTAACGGTCCGGATGGGCTCGGGGACTATACAAGAGCGATGATGATCAAACATTTTCTGACGATATGCGCTGCCGCAACAGTCGCTGCGGCGGGAACCTCGCTCGCACAGGCTCAGAGCTATCCGGTCCAGCAGGCGCCGAGCTATGGCGCTCCGGCCGAATATCGCCCCGGCGACCGCACGCCGAATTTCGACTCGCTGGACGATGAAGACGACGCGATGCCGCAGGCGTCGCTGCCGCCGCTTGGTCCGGCCGACGATCCGCGATACGGCCGCCCGGCTGGCCCTCCGCCGGTCTATTCCGCCGCCCCGCCGCAGGGGCCGGTGATGTCGCCCGATGATCCGCGCTATGGCCGTCCGGCTGGCGCTCCGCCGGTCTATTCGGCGGCGCCGCCGCAGGGCCCCGTGATGTCGCCCGACGATCCCCGCTATGGCCGCCCCGCCGGCCCGCCCGCGGTGATCTATGCCGATCGCCCGGGTCAGGCACCCGGCAGGGACGGCCTGCGTCCGCCGGAGGCCGTCGGTGGTCCCGCCGCGACCGGAACGGTTCAGTCCGGCCAGCCGCCCGTGGGCAACGATGGCCGGCCGATGGCGATCGCTTCGCTGCCGCCCGAGGAGCAGCCCGACGCTGCTCCCGCGCAGTTGTCGCCGAACCTGCGCCGCCAGGAAGTCTCGCTGGCGACCAAGGAGCCGGCTGGAACGCTCATCGTCGATACCCCGAACACCTACCTCTATTACGTGCTCGGAGGCGGCCGTGCGATCCGCTACGGCGTCCGCGTCGGCCGCGACGGCTTCACCTGGACCGGCGTGCAGAAGATCACCCGCAAGGCCGAGTGGCCGGATTGGCATCCGCCAACCGAGATGATCGAGCGTCAGCCCTATCTGCCGCGCTTCATGGCCGGCGGCCCCGGCAATCCGCTCGGCGCACGCGCGATGTATCTCGGCTCGACCGTCTACCGCATCCACGGCACCAACCAGCCTTCGACCATCGGCAAGTTCGTGTCGTCGGGCTGCATCGGCATGCTGAACGAGGACGTCTCCGACCTGTTCGACCGCGTCAAAGTCGGCACCCGCGTGGTGGTGATGCCGGGTGGCCCGCCGCCAGGAACGGCGACCGCCTCCGCTGCGCCGACGTCGGGCGCTGCCGGTCCGGCTCCGATGGCTGCCCAGGCTGGCCCCGTCCCAGGCACCCAGCCGACGGTGGTGCCGCCGCTGCCCGCGCCGGTCACCGTGCGCTAAGCGCTACGAGACAATTCAGATCAGTGAAGGGCGTGCCGTCGGCACGCCCTTTTCGTTTCAGGCCAGCTTGCGCGGCAGCTCGCGACCCCCGGTGAAGGCGTCGATCGCCTCGACCATCTGCCCGTAATGGATGCGCAAGCCGTCCTCGGTGGCGTAGCCGAGATGCGGCGTCAGCACGAGATTGTCGAGCTTGCGGAAGGGATGGTCGACCGGCAGCGGCTCGACCGAGAATACGTCGATGCCGGCGCCCGCGATCTTCCGCTGCTGCAAGGCCTCGAGCAGCGCCTGCTCGTCCACGATCGGACCGCGCGCGGTGTTGACGAGGAAGGCCGTCGGCTTCATCCGCGCGAGATCGGCAGCCCCGACCAGTCCGCGCGAACGATCGCTCAGCACCACATGGATGGTGATGATATCGGCCTTGGCGAACAGCTCCTCCTTGGTGGCGTAGCCGACGCCGGCCGCCGCGCATTTCTCCGGCGTGAGGTTCGGGCTCCAGGCGATCACGTTCATGCCGAATGCTTTCGCGATGCCCGCCATCTTGCTGCCGAGCTTGCCGAGCCCGACGACGCCGAGCGTCAGTCCCTCGATCTCGACACCGGCAAAGCTCTGCCAGGGCTCGCCGGCATGCATGCGCGCGTTCTCGCGGCCGATGCCGCGGGTCAGTTCGAGGATCAGGCCCATGGTCAGCGGCGCGGTCGGATCGCGGGAGTATTGCGTGCCGCCGATGGCAACGCCTTGCGCCTTCGCAGCCTCCATGTCGATCGAGGCGTTGCGCATGCCGGAGGTCAAAAGCAGCTTCAGCTTCGGCAGCGACGCGAACAGGCTCTTGGGGAACGCCGTGCGCTCGCGCATCGCGCAGATGATCTCGAAATCGGCCAGCGCGCTCGCCGCGGCCTGCTCCGAGGCAAAGGGATGGCTGAACACGGTGACGTCGACGCGATCGGACAGTTTTTGCCAGTCGGCGACGTCGAGGGCGAGGTTGAAATAGTCGTCGAGAATTGCACAGCGCAGCCGCGTCATCAGCTTTCATCCATGGCGAGAGGTGACGGCGCCAGGCGGGGAGCGCCATCGTCGGAACCTGGCCATGGTTGCGCGCAATCACGCCTGCGCGCAAGCAGCTGACGTGTTCAAAAATCCGATAGGAGATCCGATAGGGGGGAAGGGTTCAGAGGTCGCGTTGCTTGAGGCGGAACGGCGTATCAATGCCGTGCTTGGCGCGCCAGGCGGGACCGGGACCACGCATGTAGTGCAGCTCGGGGCGGTAAGGGTTGAAAGCGGTAGCGAAGAAACGCTTCCAGAAGCCCTTGATCTCCGTGACGAGTCCGGAAGCGCTACCGGCTCGTGCCGGAACGGCGATGGAATTGGTCTCGATCAGAGCCATGATGTGGCCTCGCTGTTCTCCCCGTCGCTTCTGCCGCGGGTGGCGTCTTTTTCGGCGCCATGACGAGCTTTGGCCCACTTTATTAAAAAATGGTTTCAATTGTCCGGATCGGCGGCCGGATGGTGTCCATCCCGTATTCAACCGTGGTGAACGGAGGGAAAACATTGCCCTTTGGGGGCGGGATCGTTACATCGGCGGCAAGCAAATTTCCTCAAATCGAAGGTTTCACGGGACCGATGGCGCGCCAGTTCATCTATTTCATGCAGGGCCTGACCAAGAGCTACCCGACCCGGAAGGTGCTCGATAACATTCATCTGTCGTTCTACCCGGACGCCAAGATCGGCGTGCTCGGCGTCAACGGCTCGGGCAAGTCGACGCTGCTCAAGATCATGGCTGGCCTCGACAAGGAGTATAACGGCGAGGCCTGGGTCGCCCAGGGCGCCCGCGTCGGCTATCTCGAGCAGGAACCGCATCTCGATCCGGCGCTCTCCGTGCGCGAGAACGTCATGCTGGGTGTCGCCAAGCAGAAGGCCATTCTCGATCGCTACAACGAGCTGGCGATGAACTATTCGGAAGAAACCGCCGACGAGATGACCAAGCTGCAGGACGAGATCGAGGCCCAGGGCCTCTGGGATCTCGACAGCAAGGTCGACCAGGCGATGGACGCGCTGCGCTGTCCGCCCGACGATGCCGATGTGACGAAACTCTCCGGCGGTGAGCGCCGCCGCGTCGCGCTGTGCAAACTGCTGCTCGATCAGCCGGAATTGTTGCTGCTCGACGAACCGACCAACCATCTCGACGCCGAGTCCGTGTCGTGGCTGGAAGGTCATCTGCGCAACTATCCCGGCGCGATCCTGATCGTCACCCACGACCGCTACTTCCTCGACAACGTCACGAGCTGGATTCTCGAGCTCGACCGCGGCAAGGGAATTCCCTACGAGGGCAACTACTCGTCCTGGCTGGTGCAGAAGCAGAAGCGGCTCGAGCAGGAAGGCCGTGAAGACGCTGCGCATCAGAAGACGATCGCCCGCGAGCAGGAATGGGTCGCGTCCTCGCCGAAGGCGCGTCAGGCCAAATCCAAGGCGCGCTACCAGCGCTACGAGGATCTGCTCAAGCAGGCGAGCGAGAAGCAGACCCAGACCGCGCAGATCATCATCCCAGTTGCCGAGCGGCTCGGCGCCAACGTCGTCGATTTCGAAACGCTCAGCAAAGGCTATGGCGATCGCCTGCTGATCGACGATCTTACCTTCAAGCTGCCGCCTGGCGGCATCGTCGGCGTGATCGGCGCCAACGGCGCGGGCAAGACCACGCTGTTCAGGATGATCACCAAGCAGGAAACGCCGGACAAGGGCACCATCACGGTCGGCGAGACCGTGCATCTCGGTTATGTCGACCAGTCGCGCGACGCGCTCGACGGCAACAAGAACGTGTGGGAGGAGATTTCCGGCGGCAACGAGCTGATCCTGCTCGGCAAGAAGGAAGTGAACTCGCGCGGCTATTGCTCGTCGTTCAACTTCAAGGGCGCCGACCAGCAGAAGAAGGTCGGCGCGCTCTCCGGCGGTGAGCGCAACCGCGTGCATCTCGCCAAGATGCTGAAGTCCGGCGCCAACGTGCTGCTGCTCGACGAACCGACCAACGATCTCGACGTCGATACGCTGCGCGCGCTCGAAGAGGCACTGGAAGATTTCGCCGGCTGCGCCGTCATCATCAGCCATGACCGATGGTTCCTCGACCGCATCGCAACCCACATCCTGGCCTTCGAAGGCGAGAGCCACGTCGAATGGTTCGAAGGCAACTTCCAGGACTACGAGAAGGACAAGATGCGCCGTCTCGGCCAGGACAGCATCATTCCGCACCGCGTGAAGTACAAGAAGCTGACGCGGTGATTTCGGCATGATGCGGCGGGCGCTCATAGCTGCGGTGATCGCTATCATCTGCGGCCTGTCGCCCGCCCGCGCCGCCGATGCCGCCTTCACGCAGTTCATCGCCTCGCTCTGGCCGGAGGCGCAGGCCGCCGGCGTGTCGCGCGCGACATTCGATGAGCAGACGCGCGGGCTCGAGCCTGATTACAAGCTGCCCGATTTGATCCTGCCCGGACGGCCCGCGACCGGCGCACCGTCGCAGGCCGAGTTCGTGCAGGTGCCGGCCGACTACGTCAAGGAAGCCTCGATCGCGCGGCTTGCGGGCGAGGGGCAGCGGCTGCTGCAAAAATATCGTCCGGCGCTGAGCGAGATCGAGAAGAAATCCGGCGTGCCGGCCACCATCATGCTCGCGATCTGGGGCCGCGAGACCGATTACGGCCGCTACACGCTGCCTTACGATCTCGTGCGCGTGCTGGCGACGCAGGCCTATGTCGGGCGACGCAAGGACACCTATCGGAACGAGTTCATCCTGTCGCTGAAGATCCTCGGCGAGGGCGTGGTGACGCGCAAGGACATGCGCTCGTCCTGGGCGGGTGCCACCGGGCTCACGCAATTCCTGCCGTCCGAATATTACAAGCACGGTGTCGACTTCGACGGCGACGGCCGCATCGACATCTGGCATTCGGTGCCGGATGCGCTGGCCTCGGCCGCGCAGCAGCTCGTCAACAAGGGCTGGCAGAGCGGCGTGCGCTGGGCTTACGAGGTGCAGGCGCCGGCCAAGGTCGATTGCACCAGCGGCGTGCCCGAGGTGACGAAGCCGATCGGCCAGTGGCTGCGCGAAGGTTTTGTGCCGGTGCGTGGCGAGAAGCTGAGCGCTGCCGAGCAGGCGCAGCCGGCCTCGCTGCTGCAGCCGGAAGGCATTTACGGCCCATCGTTCCTGACGACGAAGAACTACTTCGTCATCAAGGAGTACAATTTCTCCGACCTCTACGTGCTGTTCGTCGGCCATCTCGGCGACCGCATGACGAGCCCGCTGCCGTTCGCGACACAATGGGTGGCCTCCAAGCAGTTGCGCACCAAGGACGTCGAGACCATGCAGCGCGGGCTCACGCGCGTTGGGCTCTACAAGGACAAGATCGACGGCAAGGCCGGGATGCAGACGCGCGCGGCGCTCGGCGCCTACCAGAAGTCGGCAGGCCTCAAGGTCGATTGCTGGCCGAGCGAAGAGGTGCTGCGCTCGATCCAGGCGGCGCGGTAGCGGCCTTAACTCTTCGCCAAAGAAAAAGCCCGGCCGAGGTGCTCGGCCGGGCTTCGATCGCGGCGCGGATGCGCCATGCGATCGGATCTTGCGATCAGATCAGTAGCAAACGCGAACCGGGCGGACGACCCAGCCGTAACCGTCCCAATAGCGCTGGCGCTGCCAGTAGCAGGGCGCGGGCGGCGGGGGCTCGGCAATGTAGACCGGTCCGCCATAGGCGGGACGGCTCGACGCGATGGCGCCGCCGACGATGGCGCCACCGATCAGGCCGGCTGCGATGCCGGCGCCGACGCCGTCATGGGCCTTCGCGGACGGAGTGGCGGTCACCAGCGAACCGGCGATCGTCGCAACCGTGAGGGCGGCAACAAAAGTCTTCTTCATGCTCTTGGCTCTCCTGGGAGATGGACGTCCCTTGTTAGGAGCGCCCGGGTTTCAAAGGTTCACGCACACTCTGATGAAATCGACCGTGCAGCTAGGAAGCGCGCAATTGGTCAATCCACGGTAAACGCGCACGGAGCTGTGACGAGAAAAAGCGGTCTTTTTCAGGCCCGGAGATGAACGGCGCGTCCGTAGTGAACCGGTTCAGCGCGCCTCAGCCACAGACTCTGACGCGGCGGGTGCGCCAGGCGTAGCCATCCCAGAAGCGCTGCCTCTGCCAGACGCAGCCGTCACCGTAGTAGTCGTCCGCGACATAGCCGGGACCCGGCGCGTAGTAGCGGGGCGGGTAGTAGCCGGGGCCATAGGAGTAGCCCGGACCGGGTCCGTAATAATACGGAGAAGCCAGCGCGCCGCCGACAATGGCGCCACCGATGATCCCGGCGGCCACGCCGGCGGCGACACCACGCTGAGCGTGGGCCGGTGTCCCGGCCGTGAGGGCCAGGGTGGCGACGGCGGCGACCGTCAGTAAGAACTTCTTCATTGGCGTGACCTTTCGCACAAACAGGCGGGAACTCTTTGGGGGTAAAGTTCCATACTTCGTTTGAATGATCAATGAACGGCACCTTCGCCGAGGACGACCAATTAATGGATCGCAGGTCCGCGAGGGAGACGACGATGGGCAACGCGATGATGAATACTTTGATCGCTGCCGGGGTCATTTTCGCGATTGGCTATGGCTGGTTCGCCCATCTCCAGAACCGCGGCCGGCGCTCGCGCGCGGGTGCTGGTAGTGACGGAGGGAGTAGCGGCGACGGCTATTCAGCGGCCAGCGACGGCTTCTCGCTGGGGAGCTGGTTTTCCAGCGACAGCTCGGGGAGCTCGAGCGACAGCTGTTCCAGCAGCGATAGCGGTAGCAGTGGCGGGGATTGCGGAGGTGGCGGCGATGGTGGTGGAGGCGGTGGCGGTGACTAGGTCCGCCAAGATCTTGATCCAGTGCAACTCCCTATTTTAGAGCCGTTCTAGGCTGTTTCCGGGCTAGTTTGGAATAGCTTCAAATACCGGTTTTTCCCTTTGCATCCGGACGGCCCCTTAAATATCGATGATGACGCATCACCGAAGGGCCTGCCGCTTCCATGATCGTTTGTTCCTGTAACGTGCTGAGCGATGACGACATCCGCGCCGCGGTCGCCGAGTCCGACGACGCCGTACGTCATGCCAAGCAGGTCTATGGATGCCTCGGCTGTAGCGCCGAATGCGGCCGCTGCGCCCGTACCATCAAGACCATCATCGACGAAACTCTTGGCCCCTGCGCCAAGTCCTGCTGCTCGGGCTGCCCGCACAGCCACACCGTGGCCGCCAATGACGAGACGGCGGAACTCCCCCGGTTCGCCCTCGCGGCCTGCTGAAAACTTCCGCAATTTCGGCTGAGCTTTTCCCCGGCTGCGTCCCCGTGGCCGGTTGCTCTCGTCCTTAAACTGATTTAGAAGCGTTCTAAAGTCGGTTAGGGCCGATTTGGACGCAAGATTTGGAGTGCATCATGCAGGGCGACGCAAAAGTCATCGACTATCTCAACAAGGCGCTGCGCCACGAGCTGACTGCAATCAACCAATACTGGCTGCACTACCGCTTCCTCGACAATTGGGGCCTGCGGGACATGGCCAAGGTCTGGCGCAAGGAGTCCATCGAGGAGATGGAGCACGCCGACAAGCTCACCGAGCGGATTCTGTTCTTCGACGGCTTCCCGAACATGCAGGTGCTCGACCCCCTGCGCATCGGCCAGAACGTCAAGGAGATCATCGAGTGCGATCTCGCCGCCGAGATGAGCGCGCGGGCGCTCTACCAGGAGGCCGCCGGCTATTGCAACGGCGCCAAGGACTACGTCACCCGTGACCTGTTCGAGAAGCTGATGAGCGACGAGGAACACCATATCGATTTCCTCGAAACCCAGCTCGACCTGATCGGCCGCATCGGCCTCGAACTCTACACGCAGAAGCACGTCGGCGGGCTCGAGGGCGAGGGCCACTAAGCTCCGGCACCGGCTCTCTCCTTCGTCATGGCCGGGCTTGTCCCGGCCATCCACGTTTGGCCGCGCGACGAAGACGTGGATGCCCGGGCCTTCGCCTCGCCGAAGCGACTTCGGCCGCGCAGGCGGGTCTAGCCCGGGCATGACGGTTCTTTCGAGCGGCGAACGCTCTCACCTACAACTGCGTCTTGTAGCGCTCTTCCACGATCTCCTGGCTCTCCGGCTCCCCCAGGCCCGTCTGGTCGTGAATGACCTGGCCGATGCTGGGCATCACCGAGCGCTGCACCTTCTCCGGTGACCACAGCTTCGAGCGCATCAGCGCCTTGCCGCAGTGGAAATAGACTTCGCTGACCGCGACGTTCAGGACCGCGCGCGGCGGCTTGCCGAATTCCACCATCGATGCGAGCAGGTCCGGATCGGCCGAGAGCGTGCCGCGTCCGCCGACACGCAGCGTCTCGTCGATGCCGGGGACGAAGAACAGCAGATGCACGAAGCCCGAGCCTTCGACGACGTTGCGAAAACTGTCGATCCGGTTGTTGCCGGCACGGTCAGGCATCAGCACCTGGTTGGGGCCGGCGACATGGACGAAGCCAACCCCTCCGCCGCGCGGCGATGCATCGACGCTGCCGTCGACGCCTGACGTAGCGAGCACGCAGAACGGCGACATCTCGATGAATTTCTTCGCATGCGCATCGATCGCGGGACGCGCCTTTGCGATCACGCGCGGGCTCGGCTTGGCATAGATGGTGGCGAGGTCTTCGGCGCAGAGATCGGTCACGAAGGTCTCCCTGATTGAGGGGCACAGGATAGCATTCTCCGGCTCGACCGCTATCCCCGAAATAGCAGGTGCGGCCCGGTGTAGCCACGGCATGACGCAGGTGGCGTAGACCAGAAATTTCGCTTATAACGGGTGTCGTACTTTGTTGCTTTTCAAGCGAGGAATTCGTCATGGCCCCAACGCAGGCAATGCGGGTCGCGGGCGATCGGCCACGCCGTCGCAAGCATGTCCCGGGACAATTGATCGTTCGGTTGAAGCCGGCCGCTGCCCGGCAGATCGCGGCAGCCTCGCTTCAGGCGACAACGTCACGCGCGCTGATGGCTGCGATGCCCGATGACGTCAGAGGTCCGATCGATTTCCTGCGCGACAATTTCGGGCTTCAGTCGATGAAGCCGCTGTTCGTGGTCGGCGACGATGAGGCGCCCGCGCAGCCCCAGGCGATGGCTTTGGCCGCGGTCCATCGCTCGATAGCACGCTCCGCAACGGCGCCGCCGCGGGAGGCTCTGGCCGGATTTCAGATCGTGCAGTTGAAGGACGGGAAGGTCGATGCAGGCATCCTGAAGCGCCTGCGCGCCTCCAGGGCGGTGGATCTGGTCGAACCCGTTCCCAACCGGTGGCTCAGTGCCGCCGCCGATCCCATGAAGATCCGGCAGTGGGGCCTTCGCGCCATCAGATGGTTCGATCGACCGCGGCCAGGTGCGGGGCGGGTTCATGTCGCTGTGCTCGATAGCGGCGTCGACGCCGGACATCCCGATCTCGTGGACGCGATCGAGGACTACAGGCACGACGGCAACGGACCGCGTGATTTTCTCGGTCATGGCACCCATGTCAGCGGCACGATCGCGGCCGTGGTCAATAACTCGGTCGGTATCGCAGGCCTGGCCAATTGCCGGTTGCACTGCTGGAAGGTGTTCGACGATCCCAAGCGCGCATGCGACGACGAGAATTTCAACTTCGATTTCTACAGCAAGGCGCTTGCGGCCGCGCTCGATTCCAACATCAAGGTCATCAACCTCAGCATTGGCGGCGAGGACCATTCAAAGACGGAAGCGACGGCCTTCGCCGAACTGATCGAGGCCGGTGTCATCATCTCCACCGCGATGGGGAACGAGTTCGAGGACGGCAATCCGAAGGAATACCCGGCGGGCTACCCGGACACGATCGGAGTCGGCGCCGTCGACGAGTCCCATCGGCGCGCCTCGTTCTCCAATTCGGGGAAGCATATCAAGCTGGTGGCGCCGGGCGTCAACATCCTGTCGACGGTGCCCCGGGTGAAGGCAAGCTTCGCCGACCATACCAGCTACGATTCCTGGCCCGGGACATCGATGGCAACACCGCATGTGACGGGCGCCGCCGCGCTCGTCTACATCAACAAGCCGAAATCCAGGGCGTCCGGGCTTGCGGTCGCCAGGCGCCTGATCGCGACAGCGATCAAATTGCCGGCGATGCGAGGCAAGGATTTTACGCCGGAATACGGCGCCGGCCTGCTGGATGTTGCCGCTGCACTCGGCCGCGCGAAAGCGGCCAAGAAATCGGGCAGGAAAACTGCCAAGAAAACTGCAAAGGCGAAGCCGGCGCGAAAGAGGCAAAAATAGATTCTGCGACCTTGAATGGGTGCGGCGAACGGCTAGCTTCTGAGCATGTCCGTGCAATTCAAATTCCACGACCATGTCGATCAGCGCCGGCGGCGCAAGATCATCAAGACCCTAGGCGATGCCGGCTACGCCGCCGAGAGCCTGTTTCCGGGACAGAAGCGGCAAAACCTGGCCGCGATCTTCACCGTCGCCGAGGCCGACGCCAAATCCGTTCGTGCCGCGCTCGACGATTTCGGCGATGACATCGAATATGTCGAGGCCTCGCCCAGGCGAGACCTCAAGGCCTGAGCGGCCTACACCGCATCGGCCGGCACGAAGCAACTGATGATGATCGCGCCGCGATGGTGGACGTACCACACCACGGCCTGGCCGACCGGATTGCCGCGATCGCGGATGATGGCGCGCTCGGGCACCTCCATCCACTGTCCCTCGATCGGTACCCAATAGGTGCCGCCTCGCACATCGTAGTCGGTGCGATGGCCGTCGGAGATGTCGCAGCAGGGCACGCCGTTCGGCGCGATCACGCTCTTGAACCAGGCGCGGATGTCGGGCGGCACGTGGTCGTATTGGCCGTTGTCGAACGCGAACGCGGCGCTCGTCTGCGCCATCGTCGCGGCCAACCAAACGCACAGCGCGAGCCTGTGCATGCGAACTCCTCCCTGCGTCGCGCGCCGACTGCGCGCGATCGCGTCGCGTTCGATTCGTATCGTTGATGCGATTAAGCCCGAGCTGTCAGCGCAATGCATGCTCAAATAATATGCGGCGCGAGAGGCGCCGCATATGATGCGTTGCGGTATGGGCGGCCAGCCAGGCGCACAGTGCGAACCTGCACGTACGGTCCTTCCTATCGCGTCTCAAGCGATGCAAGCAGCGACTTAGGCGCGACATTGCGCCATGCCATCTCGAGTGCGCTCCGCAACGTGACCTGATCGATCTTCGCCAGCTTCACATTCGTGCTGCCGCTCCTGCCCCAGGCGCCGGGGACCGGACGAAACATCTCCGGTTCCGCGTCGATAAGCACGGCCTGCTGGTCGGGAGTGAGCTTCACCATGCCCCATTTTTCATCGGGATAGCCCAGCGTCGCGAACACGCGCTTGCCGACACGAAAGTCGGCATGGCCGTGATGTGCGCCCTCGATGACGCCGGGAAGCGCCAGCGCAGCCTTGCGAAAGCGAGCGTTCGACATGCGGTCTTGCTGCTCGGCTCACATCGTCCGCTGCGGCGCGGTTTGCAGCAATTGCCTGACCTGCTCGACGTAGAATTTCGCGTTGCCGGTGGTGCCGTGGCCGCGCGTCTCGGTGCTCGCGGGGATCAGATACAGCTTGCCGTTCTTGACCCGCTTCATTGCCGCGTCCGTGATCCCGGTCTCCGGTGGGTTGCGCTCGTCGTCGGCGGAGTTGATCAGCAGCAGCGTCGCCTCGATCTGCTCGAGCTTGTCGCCGGCATTGTAGTCTTGCGAGGAGCCCCACTGGTAGAGGAAGTCGTTGGCATCCGCCGTGATCAGTGTCGCCAGCCGTTCGTCGACGATCTTGTCGGCCTTGGCCGCGGTCGGCGCCTGCTGCTGATAGGCCAGAGTGCCGCCGATGCTGGCGATGCCGTAGGCGGTGATGGCGTATTTCATCATGCGCGGCTGGCTGGTGTAGTTGCCGCCGTTGTAGTCGGGATCGTTGCTGATGGTGTCGAGCATAATCCGCCGCATCATCCAGTTGCGTGAGGCCATCTCGGTCGGCTGCGAGGCCATCGGCACCAGCGCGTCCATCTCCTGCGGATATTTCTCGCCCCACAGCCAGGTCTGCATGCCGCCCATCGAATTGCCGATCACGAGCCGCAGATGTTTGACGCCGAGGCCTTCCTTCACGAGGCGATGCTGCGCCTCGACCATGTCGTCGTAATTGTATTTCGGGAAGCTCGTCTTCATGCCGTCGGACGGTTTTGACGATTTGCCGTGGCCGATCGCGTCGGGGATGATGATGTAATATTTGGACGCATCGAGCGGCTGTCCCGCACCGAACAGCTCGCCGGCGAAGGCGGGCGACAGCATGCTCGCGCCCGAGCCGCCGGTGCCGTGCAGCACCAGCACGGGCTGGCCAGAGGGCTCGCCGACAGTGGTGTAGTGCAGCTTCAATTCCGGCATGGTCTCGCCGGTGTGCAACTTGAAGTCCTTGGCGATCCAGTCGCCTTGCTTCGGCGCTGGATAATCGGCGGCCATAACCGGCGTTGCGATGGACAGCAGGATGGCCGCTAGCGCCGCGCAAGACGTTTTCATGTTTCTCTCCCCATGCGGCTCATGGTCGGCCGCGTTGGACGCGATCTTATCAGCTGGTCACGGAGGATCGAGACCGGACCCATCATCGCCCCCCGAAAAACATTCCCCGATGGTGCGGCGCGCAAGGGGAATAATTGCGGATCAGATATGGCTGGTCCTGCCTATGACACGGCTGCGCCCGGGATGTAGGATTTCGGCCTCGCCAATCGTCCTCAGGGGAACACCGCTACGGGAGAGCCTGCATGTGCCGCAACATCAAGACGCTGTTCAACTTCGAGCCGCCCGCGACGGAGGACGAGATCCACGCCAGCGCGCTCCAGTTCGTGCGCAAGCTTTCCGGTTTCAACAAGCCGTCTCAGGCCAATGAAGAGGCCTTCGAGCTTGCGGTCGCGGAAGTGTCGGCGACTGCGCGAAAGCTCCTGACCTCACTGCATACCCATGCGCCGGCGCGCGACCGTGAGATCGAGGCGGAGAAGGCCAAGGAGCGTTCGCGGCTGCGGTTCGGTTAGGCGGTCCTGCGTCCATTCCGTGATCTGGCTCACGGTGAGAGCGGCCTCAAATTGCGATGACGTCCGCCGGGGTTTTGACAGCCCGGAGCACGACCATGAGCCGCCCCCTTATTCCTCTCAGAGCAGGTGCCGTCACCTTCACCGTGCTGTGGACCGCATGGATGATGTGGTGGAGCGGCTCCTACAGCAGCGTCAACCTTGTCATCCTGACGCTGCTCGGCACGCTGGTCGGCTATCTCTGGTACCGCGCCATGCGCTGGCAGTTCGAGCGCATGGGCATGCTGCCGCGCAAGGATGAGTCCTCCGGGGCGTCGAAGCAACTTCCGCCCGGCTAGTCCTTGTGGCCGTGCTTCTTCTTTTTCTTCTTCTTCCGGTGATCGTCGCCTTCGCCTTCGCCTTCGCCGTCGTCGGCCTCGTCATCGACGATCGCCTCTTCAACCTCGTGCACGGCGGCTTCCAGCGCCTCGCGTTCGGCAGCTTCACGCTCGCGCTGACGGCGGCGCTCGTCCCAGGCGTCGAAGAGTTGATCGAGCCACGGCAGCACCTGCTCGATCGACGGCAGCTGGCCGGGCGGTCCGGGCTCGCCGCGAGGGCCTTGCGGCCCCTGCGGCCCGGCCGCGCCCCGAGCACCGGCTTCGCCGGGCTTGCCCGGCAGGCCGGCCTTGCCTTGCGCTCCGGCCTTTCCGGCCGCCCCGGGCTTGCCTTGCGGTCCCGGCTTGCCGCGCTGGCCGTCTGGGCCGCGCCGGCCGGGATGCCCCTGCGGCCCTGGCCGTCCGGGTTCGCCCTGCCGTCCGCGCGGACCTTGCGGTCCCTGCCGTTTCTGTTCGTCTGCCACGCCGCTGCTCCCTTGACCGGAAGCAAGCTACTTAGCGGCGTTTGACGACAGCAGCAATTCCGCCGACGCCTTGCGCCGGGCTTGATCAACACCAATCGTGCCCGCGTGCTAGTCGTGATACGCGGGCACGTCGATGCCGGACGCTGCATAGATCCTGATCTTGTTGCGCAACGTGCGCACCGACAGGCCGAGCACGCGCGATGCGCGCGTGCGGTTGCCGTCGCAGCGTGCGAGCGTCTGGAGCACGAGCTCGCGCTCGACCTCGTCGACGGTCGCGCCGATCAGCAGCGGAACGATTTGGTTAGGGGCAAGAAATTGCGCGCCCGGATCGGACGCAGCGACATGAACAGTGGTCATCAACACACCTCCCGATCAACGCCCGCTTCCATCTTTGGAAGCGATCGAGAACCAACGGCCCCCTAGCCGTAGATCTACGGTGGGCGGGTTTGGTTAACGAGTGGTTAATCGCGGACGATCGCACCAATTGACCTTGGGATTGCCGCGAAGGTGCCGCGATTGGCACGGGATGCATAGCGATGCGGGCCGATTTTGCGCGCCCGCTCACACCGTCCGGTACCCGCCGTCCACCATCACGATCGTCCCCGTGACATAGGCCGACAGATCCGACGCCAGGAAGATCGCGGGGCCCACGATGTCCTCGGGCTTGCCGGTGCGCGCCAGCGGGGTGTGATCGACGAAGGCCTGCACCAGCGCCGGATTGGTCGCGCGCACGTTGGCGTTGATGTTGGTCTCGATGAAGCCCGGCCCGATCGCATTGACGCGCACGCCTTCCTTGCCGAGCTCGGCCGCGAGCGCCTTGGTGAAGCCGAGCACGCCGTGCTTCGAGGTCGTATACGCCGCCGAGCTCGGCGTGCGCAGATGCACGAAGGACTGGATCGAGCCGATATTGACGATGCGGCCCCTGGCGGCCCGCAGCGGCGCGAGGAACGCCTGCGTCACGTTGAAGACGCCGTTGAGGTTGAGCGAGATGATGTCGTTCCAGTCCTTCGCCACCGTCTCCGTGTCCGCGGTGAAGGCGTTGCGTCGGGTGATGCCGGCATTGTTGACGAGGATCGAGACCTGCCCGACCTTGTCGGCGACCTGCCTGGCGAGCGCAAAACAGTCGTCACGCTTGGTGACATCGAGCGCAAAGCTCTCGGCCTTGCCGCCGGCCTTGCGGATCTCCTGCGCGGCCTCCGCGACCGTGTCGGCGTTGACGTCGAGCAGCACCACTCGCGCGCCCTCGCGGGCGTAGCCGGCCGCGATCGCCCGGCCGATGCCGGATCCGGCGCCCGTGACGACGGCGATATGGTTTGCGAGCAATGCCATGACAATTTCCCCCTGGATTCGTTTCGAAGTTTCATGAAAGGCTAACTCGAAATTAAGGGGTCGGAAACGGCCGCCTTGGCATACTGATCTTCATTGCTAAACGTTGCGCGCATGATGGGACGGCTTGAATCCTGGAAACTCGCTCTCGAACGCCTGCGGTCGGCGCAGCCGGCCGGCTGGGCCGAGGCGGGCCGGCTCGTCGCCGAGATCGTGCGCATGAGCACGGATGCCACGCTGCGCCAGGCGGCCGAGCAGGCGCTTCCGGTGCTGCGCCAGGCCGTGGACAATGACGATCACAGCGTCACGCTGGCGGCCCAGCGCCGCATCGGCGTGATCCTCGAGGTCGTCCATGATCTCACCGCGCCACGCTTCGGCCGCCGCAACGCCATGCCGAAGAAGCTCTCGAGCGAAGATCGTGCCCGCAGGATGCTCGGCCTGCCGCTTGCCGTGCAGCTCACCTGCGACGACATCAACCAGGCCTACCGTCGCGCCGCCAAGGGCAAGCATCCCGACCAGGGCGGAAGCGCGCAAGCCTTCATCGACCTCGCCGCTGCGCGCGACATCCTGATCCATCCCGGCGCGCACAAGGACGCGTGAGGGCGCGCTGTCGCTGCGCCTCGTCGGTCCGCTCTGTGCAGGCAAAAAAAGAGCGGGCAAGAACGCGTCGCGCCCTTGCCCGCTCGTCGATCCGCCGATCGAAATCTTACCAGGTGCAGTGACCGCTCTTCAACGCGTGATCCTTCAGCACGAGTGCGTCGACGAAGGTCGGCACGGTCGTGCTGACGCGGGCGTAGTCGGAGGGCCACGGCGCGGTCGGGATGCTCTCGTCCCAGATCTGGCAGAAGCCGGTGTCCTGCCAGCGGATCAGGTGATAGCTGGCTTCGGCAGGGCTCGCGGCGACGAAGGCAGTGACGGCAAGACCGGCAGCAGCGCACAGCACGGAAATACGACGCATGATCAGCTCCTCAAATGAAAGATGTGATGCGCCTCCCGACAATGACGGGGAGGCATGGTGTGGGGCGCTTTTGGGGATGCGCCCCGGACAAGTTGTGAGTAGCTCCGCCGGCCGATCAGGTTCAAAGCGTGCGCGCAGGAAATGCGTCATTTGAGCCGGAAAACCAGCGCGCGCCTGCAAAGGAAAAGGGCGGGTCGCTCGCGCGGCCCGCCCTCAAAATCAAATTGGTCGCGTGACGCTCAGAGCGTGCAGCGGCGCTCCGAACGCAGCTTGATCTGGAGATCCGAAGCCGCGGTGAAGGTCGGGACCGGCTTGCTGACGACCTTGTAGGTCGACGCGCCCCACTGGAACGGCTTGTACTTCAGGTCCTCGTTCCAGACCTGGCAGATGCCGGTGTTGTCCCAGCGGATCACGTAATAGCCGACCGCCGCCGACGCCGGCACGGCAAACACGGAGGTGGCGATGCCGGCAACGGCACAGAGGGCGAGAACGCGACGCATGAAAAATCTCCTTGTGGGGATGTGGGACCCGAAAATCCGTGCGGTAAAAGCAGGTCCTTGGCAAGCCGAGGGGCGGCCGTTTCACGGATATGTCAGAGGGAGCCGTGCACTTGGTTCGGCCGAGTGCCCGACAAGACACATACGCCAAGACTCATACGCCAAGACACATGCGCCAAGACACATACGCTAAGCGTGGCTCACTTCGCCAGTGATGCAATTGCCTCGATCTCGATCAGCATTTTCGGGTCGGGCAGGGCCTGCACGACGCAGGTGGTGCGCGCCGGGTAGGGCGGCGGGCCGAACGCGCCGGCATAGAGTGCGTTCATCGCGGCGACGTCGGAAGCGCGCGTGAGCAGCACGTTGACCTTGACGAGATCGCGGACCGTCGCGCCGGCCTCGTCCAGCACGCGCTTGATGTTGACGGCGACGTTGGCGAACTGCGCCTCGAAACCGTCCGGCAGCGCGCCATTGCCGTCGAAGCCGGGAATGCCGGAGACGAACAGGAGATCGCCGACACGCGTGGCAAAGGACAGCGGCGGCGCCTTGACGTGCGGCGGGGGTGCGAAATGCTGGATCGACATGGGATCACCTCGGATGGAACGGTCGCGTCGCCCACACGAGCGTAGCGACATGCGGGGGAGTTGCAATCGGCATTGGGGAAGGCTGGTAAAACAAAAACGCGAAAACAACCCCATGCACCGTAGAAATCGTGAGCGTTTCAAATTCGGTATAGCCGAACAATTCGCTTGCTCCGTCGGGCAAAACAGGGGCAGAATGGCATCATGGCGGTGGTGCCGGTAGGCGGCCTCAAACTCCGCCGTCATGCCCCGCGACCCGGCTACGCCAAGGCTTCGCCGGGGCTGAGGTCCAGGGGCGCCGAAGCTTTAGCGTAGGCGGCAGGCGGGGCATCCAGTACGCCTCGGCTTCTTCGCATCTCATTGCCGTCTCGGCGTACTGGATCGCCCGGTCGAGCCGGGCGATGACAGTTGAATGCGCTGCTGCGGCAGACGCCTCACGGCTGCTCCATCATGTTGCCGCCGCGATCCATCGGATACATTCGCTGCGTCTGATTCGAATCCTCCCTTGAAAAATAGCCCCCGGAGACGCCCCATGAAGCTCGCTACCACCTTCCGCGCCGCGCTGGTCGCCATTGCCGCTCTGGCCGGCCTTTCGACCTCGGCGCTGGCCGACGGCGGCACCGTGGTGCTGACGATCTACAAGGCGGGCTGGATCATCGGCGGTTCGGGCGGCTCGGGCGTGCTGAACTTCCGCGGTCGCTCGTATGGGCTCTCGACCGGCGGGCTCGACTACGGCCTCGTGTTCGGCGGCTCCAAGACCGTGCTGCGTGGCCGCGTCTCCAACATCAACCGTCCTTCCGACGTCGCCGGCGTCTATGGCGCGGCCGGTGCCGGTCTTGCCGTCGGCCGTGGCGCTCGCGCCATCGTGCTGACCAACCAGAAGGGCGCGGTGCTGGAGCTGTCGGGCTACCAGACCGGCCTGATGGCGAATGCGGATCTGAGCGGGCTCGCGATCACGATGCGGTAAGGCGCGAGGCGTAGGGTGGGCAAAGCGAAGCGTGCCCACCATTCGTACCGCAAATGCGGATGCATGGTGGGCACGGCGCGCAAGGAGCGCGCCTTTGCCCACCCTACGAACTACGAACTCACCGCCGCATGAATCCGCTCGCAATGCGCGACGAGATTGGCGTGCGCATCGACGAAGGCCTTCAGCGGCGTCGGGATCGGAAAATAATAGATGTTGGCGATGAAGCCGTAGATGCCGGCATCACAGCTGGTCGGCGCTGCGCCGTGGACGAAGCCTGCCGTAGGCACGATCTCGGCCAGCACTTGCAGATCGGCAAGCCCCCGCGCGTAGGCCTGTTCGGGCGTGTAGCGGCCGATGCCCTGGTAATAATAGCGCTGCGCGTTGTAGGCCTTGGCTTTCTCGAATCCGGCCGCGTCGATCTGCGGATGCTGCGCGATGAAGGCGTCGCGGAATGCCGGATAGAACCGATCGTCCTTCCAGCGCGAATACGACATCACCCAGTAGAGATCGTCCAGCATGCGGGTGACGAGATGATTGGTCCGCCGTGCGTCCGGCGACAGCGCGGCATCGATGCTCAGACGATATTTGGCGATCGCATGCGCAATGATTGTCTCGCTGTCGCCGATGGTCTCGCCGTCGTCGACGACGTAAGGCAGCTGCCCGCGCGGCGCGGCAGAGGCATCGAAGACGTGCTCGTGCACGAACGGCACGCCTGCTAGCTTCAGGAACGCGTAGACCTTGAGGCCGTAGCCGTTGTTGTCGGCGACGCCGAACAGTTCCGGATAGGAATAGAGGGTCAGCATGGTCGCTCCCTTCAGCGCGATGGCACCTTGGCGTGTTGCTCCGTCGTGGCCGCTTGCGCGGCCTTGCTGGCGCGGATCATCAGGAACGCGCCGGAAGAGCCCTGCAGCTGCCAGCGCCCGTCGATTTCGGTCGCCTCGGCGTTCACCGTGCCTTCGTAATGGACCGTGTCGTAGCCGTGGCCGGGCGGCTCGTAGTGTTTGACGAACGAGACCGCGTTGCCGGAGCGCTGACCCGCGATCGAGGCGTTGTGGGTGCGCAGCGGGCATCGCGGGTTCGAGCAGGGCTCGGTCACGCTTCCGCTGAGCGCGCCGCCGGTTTCGACCAGAGTTGCGGTGAAGGTGACCATTCCGGTGCCCGGTTGAATGTAGCTGCCATCCCAGACGCCGGAGAGATCGTCGCTCATGGCGGTGCCTTCCTGCGGGCCGGTTGATATCAGGCTCTTCCACCTCAAGTCGTATCGCCGGAGCGACGGGCTGGCAACTGTCCTTGCGCATTGTGCGCAGCGTCATTCGATCGGAGGACGCCCGGCGTCGCCCGTTCGACGTATTAATTCGGGGTGATGTACCGCTTCAGTGAGAGGCGCGGCCTCTATCTGCTGGTCGATGCGGCGGTGAACACCGCCAGTTGCGCATCGAACGCCCGCCGGAATGCAGGCCGCGCTTCGCCGCGGGCGACATAGGCCGAGAGGTCGGGATATTCCTCCAGCAGGCGAGATGCATTCAACCGGCGCAGCACCGTCACCATCATGAGATCGCCGGCGCTGAACGCGCCGTCGAGCCACTCGGCCTCGCCGAGGCGACGCGACAATTCGCCGAGCCTGATACGGACCCGATCCTTCAGGACCGGCAGCCGCTCCTCGTACCAGCCCTTGTCGCGCTCGAACAGCATCGTCATCCCGAACTCGACGATCGGCGGCTCCAGCGTGTTGAGCGCGGCAAACATCCATGCGATCGCGCGGCTCCTCGCATTCGCATCCTTTGGCAACAATCCATCATGGCGTTCGGCGATATGGAGCACGATCGCGCCGGACTCGAACAAGGCGAGATCGCCGTCCTCATAGGTCGGAATCTGCCCGAACGGATGCAGCGCAAGATGGGCGGGGTCCTTCATCGCCGCGAACGACACGAGGCGGACGTCGCAGGGCAGGCCCACTTCCTCGAGCGCCCAGCGAACGCGCATGTCGCGCGCCTGCCCCTTGCCGCGGTCGGGTGAGTTTTCGAAGGCTGTGATGGTGGGCATCTGGCGGCTCCGGGGTGATCGGCGTTGCATTCAAAGGACGAACGGCCGGCTCGGGTTCCGACAGGGGCGCCGTAAAAAGTCCGGCGCCCGTGTCGGAACACCGTTCCGCCGCTCGTCCTTGCAGCGATGGTCGCGCGTCCGGTCCAAGACGAAAGGATACAATTTCATGACGTCAATCACGCCGTTCCTCTGGTTCGCCAACAACGTCCAGGAAGCCGTCGCCTTCTACAAAGCGGTGTTCCCCAACGCAAAAGTCGAGACCGTCAGCGACCTCATGGCGGTGTTCGAACTCGAAGGCCAGCGCTTCCACGCGCTCAACGGCGGGCCGCAATACCGCTTCACCGAGGCGGTCTCGTTCTTCATCAGCGTGGAGACGCAGGCCGAGGTCGACTACTTCTGGAGCCGCCTCACTGCCGACGGTGGCGAGGAATCCCGATGCGGATGGCTCAAGGACAAATTTGGACTGTCCTGGCAGGTGATCCCGTCGGCGCTCGGCCGCTACCTCGGCGATCCCGACCGTACCAGAGCGAACCGCGTCATGCAGGCGATGATGGAGATGCGGAAGATCATCATCGCGGACCTCGATAGGGCGTATGCGGGGTGACGGTGCCGTAGGGTGGGCAAAGGCGCGCTCTTCGCGCGCCGTGCCCACCGTTCTTCCGGATTTGTTGAGAGATGGTGGGCACGGCGCAAGAGCGCCTTTGCCCACCCTACGAAGCCAACCATCCGCATCGCCAATTCGCCTTGCATCGCTATACTGACGACCATCAGCAGGATGGTGATCCCATGGGAAACGAATTGGAAGGCAAGGTTGCTGCCGTGACCGGGGCCGCGTCGGGCATCGGGTTGGCGAGCACTGAAGCAATGCTGGCCGCGGGCGCGCGCGTGGTGATGGTCGACCGCGACGAGGCCGCGCTGAAGGCGCTCAGCAACAGGCATGGCGACGCCGTGATCCCGCTGGTCGTCGACCTCCTGGATCCCAGGGACTGCGCATCGTTGCTGCCGCGCGTCCTGGAGAAGGCAGGCCAGCTCGACATCCTGCATGCGAATGCTGGCACCTATGTCGGCGGCGATCTGGTCGATGCCGACACTATGGCCATCGACCGGATGCTGAACCTGAATGTCAACGTCGTGATGAAGAACGTGCACGACGTGCTGCCGCACATGATCGCGCGCCGGAGCGGCGACATCATCGTCACGAGCTCGCTGGCGGCGCATTTTCCGACGCCCTGGGAGCCGGTCTATGCGTCGTCCAAATGGGCGATCAACTGCTTCGTCCAGACGGTGCGGCGCCAGGTCTTCAAGCACGGCATTCGCGTCGGCTCGATCTCGCCCGGCCCGGTCGTCACCTCATTGCTCGCGGACTGGCCGCCGGAGAAGCTGAAGGAAGCCAGGGAAACGGGTAGCCTGCTGGAGGCCAGTGACGTGGCTGAGGTCGTGATGTTCATGCTGACACGGCCGCGCGGCATGACCATTCGCGACGTGGTCATGCTGCCGACCAATTTCGATCTTTAGGGCGGCAACGGGTGTTCTAACTCCTCATGGTGAGGAGGCGCGAAGCGCCGTCTCGAACCATGCAGGCCCGGATGTCGCCTGCGGCCATCCTTCGAGACGACCGCTGCGCGGTCTCCTCAGGATGAGGTCTGTGGGGGTTGAGCGTCCAACGCAGCGATCCACGCCGCAAGCTCCCGCCAAGGCTCCAGCGTCCAGTGACCGGACGCAGCGCCGGACGGCGAGGGCAGCACGAACACGTCGGGGAGCTTCTCCTCGCGCGGCTGCCGCCCCAGCGCGATCCCACTCGACGGCCTGCCGTAAAACAAGCTCGCGGCCTTCTTGCTCGTGAACGCAATCGTCCGCGGCCGATATGTTTCGATCTTGGCCCTGAAGCCGGGCACGTCGATCGTTTCAGTCGCGATCTGATGATCCATCCCGGCGCCCGACTTGGAGAGATCGGTGAAGCCGATCCCGAGTTCGAGCAGCATGGCGAACTCGCCCGGCTGATACCGCCGCGGCGTGATGCCGGCTTCATGGATCGCGCGCCAGAACCGGTTGCCGGGATGGGCGTAGTAGTGTCCGACCGCGGCCGAGCGCGTGCTGGCGGCGGTGCCGACGAAGACGAGGCGGAGGTTGGGGCGGAGCTGATCGGGGAGGCGGTGGGGGATTTCAGGCAAGTCGACAGCTTCTAGGTTTGCCAGTTGCATAAGAAAGCTCAGCCGGTCACAAATGCGTCCATTCAACCCGTGACACCAACAAGCGCACTAAAAGATTAAGAGGGAGCTCTCCGTGATCGTTCAAGAGTTGGCGGATCAGTTGCGCCAAGACTATGACACCGCCGAAGAAGGCAAGAAAGTGATAGCTATTCATCTGTTCGGCATTCGGTGGGCGAGTCAACTCGAAGGAATATCTTGTAAGGAGGTCGCTATCAGAGCTGGCATCCACGAATCGTACGGAACCGAAATTCGAAAGGGAGTTAACCTAGCCGAGTACGTCTCCATTCGATGAGCCTTCGATACCGAATTCTTAGCTTGAGCTGTTGTAGCCCGCATGAGCGGAGCGATATGCGGGAAAGCAAAGACCCCGGATATCGCTGCGCTCATCCGGGCTGCGCTTGCTAACTCGACTGGAGTGCTTAACGTGATTGATCCCGAAAATTGGCTCGCAAATCGTGCTCTTGGCTACGCTCAACTGAATGAGCGAGAACGGGCTGCCATTGCGCACTTTTCTCTTCTATGGGGCCTGTTTGAGTTACAGGTAATGAACGCGCGGGCAAACGCTGTGGGTCTTGTTAGGAAAGTAGAGGATTGGGATTCGACGAGAGGACTCCAGCGCGATCCATTTGAAGGTGCGTTTCACTATTTCAGGTCTCGCTATTTCTTGAATGGAACCTTCGGTGATCTCTTCGAAGGACTAAGATTTGGACGGAGCGATTGCCGGAAGTTGGTCGAGGAGGCTCTGAGCCAAGAACAGCCAACTCCGAAGGACATGATTGCGGCGTTATTGTTGATCACGTATCGGCTGAGGAATAATTTATTCCACGGCGAAAAGTGGGCCTACGGAATTCGGGATCAACGCCAAAATTTCGAGAATGCCAATCAAGTTCTAATGCGGGCGCTGGAGTTGAGCTAGCGGACGCTAAGGCTAGCCGTTCCGCGAAGGCGCTCGGTCAAAGAGCGATGGTAGGAGGCTCTAGTTACAAGATAGTCTCATAATGAGAGGGGCCGGACTTTCACCCGGCCCCTGAGTTCGATGGAGTAGGGATATCCTTCACAGCACCCGATTGCTCTCCTTCACCTTCTCCGCATCCAGATACACGCTTGAGCCCATCTCCTTGAACTTCGCGCTCATCTTCGCCATGCCGTCCTCGGCGGTGCCGCTCATCGACATGCCCACGCTGTTCGGGTCGTTCAGCGTCGCCGCATAGTCCCGCACGTCCTGGGTGATCTTCATCGAGCAGAATTTTGGTCCGCACATCGAGCAGAAATGCGCGACCTTGTGGGCTTCCTTCGGCAGGGTCTCGTCGTGGAAGTTCTTGGCGGTGTCGGGGTCGAGGCCGAGGTTGAACTGGTCGCTCCAGCGGAAGTCGAAACGGGCGCGGGAGAGCGCGTCGTCGCGGAGCTGGGCGGCCGGGTGGCCCTTGGCGAGGTCGGAGGCGTGCGCAGCGATCTTGTAGGTGATGACGCCGACCTTGACGTCGTTGCGATCAGGCAGGCCGAGATGCTCCTTCGGCGTGACGTAGCAGAGCATGGCGCAGCCGAACCAGCCGATCATGGCGGCGCCAATGCCCGAGGTGATGTGGTCGTAGCCCGGCGCGATGTCGGTGGTCAGCGGTCCAAGCGTGTAGAACGGCGCCTCGCCGCACTCCTTGAGCTGCTTGTCCATGTTGATCTTGATCTTGTGCATCGGCACGTGGCCGGGGCCCTCGATCATGACCTGACAGCCCTTGTCCCACGCGATCTTGGTCAGTTCACCGAGCGTCTCGAGTTCGGCGAACTGCGCGCGGTCGTTGGCATCCGCGATCGAGCCGGGGCGCAGGCCGTCGCCGAGCGAGAACGAGACGTCATACTTGCGCATGAGGTCGCAGATCTCGTCGAAATGGGTGTAGAGGAAGCTCTCCTTGTGATGCGCCAGGCACCACTTCGCCATGATCGAGCCGCCGCGGCTGACGATGCCGGTGACGCGGTTGGCGGTGAGGTGGATATAGGACAGGCGCACGCCGGCGTGGATGGTGAAGTAGTCGACGCCCTGCTCGCACTGCTCGATCAGCGTGTCCTTGTAGAGCTCCCAGGTCAGTTTGACGGGATCGCCTTCGCACTTCTCCAGCGCCTGGTAAATCGGCACGGTGCCGATCGGGATCGGCGCGTTGCGCAGAATCCATTCCCGGGTGGTGTGGATGTTGCGGCCGGTGGAGAGGTCCATCACGGTGTCGGCGCCCCAGCGGATCGCCCACACCATCTTGTCGACTTCCTCTTCCACCGACGACGTCACGGCGGAGTTGCCAATATTGGCGTTGATCTTGGTGAGGAAGTTGCGGCCGATGATCATCGGCTCCAACTCAGCGTGGTTGATGTTGCAGGGGATGATGGCGCGGCCGCGCGCGATCTCGGAGCGGACGAATTCCGGGGTGATGAAGGCAGGGACTTCGGCGCCAAAGCTTTCGCCGTCGGCCAGCGCTGCCTCCGCGCGATCGAGCTGTTTTTTGCGGCCGAGGTTTTCGCGCTCGGCGACGTAGATCATTTCCTTGGTGATGATGCCGGCGCGGGCGAATTCGAGCTGGGTGATCTTGTGGCCGTCGAGGCCGCGCAGCGGCTTGTGGTGCGCGGTGAAGGCCTTTGCGGCATGCGAGGCGCCGACGTTGCCATTGTCCTCCGGCTTGATATCGCGGCCCTGATACTCCTCGACGCCGCCTCGCTCCTTGACCCAGGCGAGACGGTTGCGCGACAGGCCGGCGTTGACGTCGATGGTAACGGTCGGGTCGGTGTAGGGGCCCGAGGTGTCGTAGACCGGCAGGTTGGGCTCGCCGGCGCCCTCGGAGAGGATGATCTCGCGCAACGGCACGCGGATGTCGGGCGCAGCGTCCGGAGACGCGAAGATTTTTCGCGACGAGGGCAGCGGGCCGGTGGTGACGGCGGGAACGGTCTTGTCGGGGTTGGAGCGGATGTTCATGGGATCCTCCGTTGTATCTCTCGTTCAGGCGGCTTTGGCGGAATCGCCAAGCCATTGTTTGACTCGCGCGTCCGGGTCGGCGTTTTGGGTGACGTCGCTGACGACGGCGATGGAATCTGCGCCGGCGGCAAAGATCTCCGCGGCGTGCTCGAACTTGATGCCGCCGATCGCGACCAGCGGGATGCTGCCGATCCGCTTCTTCCATTCCGTGATCTTCGGAATGCCCTGCGGTTCGAAGCGCATCGATTTGAGCGTGGTGAAGAAGATCGGACCGAGCGCGACGTAGTCGGGCTCTGCGGCACGCGCGGTCTCTAGCTCCGCGTCGTCATGGGTGGAGATGCCGAGCGACAGGCCGGCCTCGCGGATGGCCTTGAGGTCCGCTTCCGCCAGGTCTTCCTGACCGAGGTGCAGATATTTTGCGCCGGCGACGACGGCCGCGCGCCAATAGTCGTTCACGACCAGCTTGGCCTGCGTGTCCTTCGTGATCGCCAGCGCATCGGTGACGATCTGGAGCGCGTCGGCATCGTTGAGGTCTTTCGCGCGCAGCTGGATGGTGCCGACGCCGAGCTTGGTCAGGCGTTCGACCCATTTGAGGCTGTCGACGACGGGATAGAAGCGATCAGGATACGGCATGCCAGAATGGTGTCCCAACGACAGGGGTGGAGGGGGAAGCGAAGTCGCGGGCGTTCATCAGCCCGGCTTCGTAGGCGGTGCGGCCGGCATCACAGCCGAGACGGAAGGCATTGGCCATCGCGACGGGATCGGCGGCTTTAGCGATGGCGGTGTTGAGCAGCACGGCGTCGTAGCCGAGTTCGAGCGCCTCGGCCGCATGCGACGGCGCGCCGATGCCGGCATCGACCACCAGCGTGATATCAGGCAGGCGCTCGCGCAGCAGTTTCAGCGCGTCGCGGTTGGTGATGCCGCGGGCCGAGCCGATCGGCGCGGCCCAGGGCATGACGACCTTGCAGCCGGCATCGACCAGGCGGTTCGCGACCGAGAGATCCTCGGTGCAATAGGGGAACACCTCAAAGCCGTCCTTGATCAGGATGGTGGCGGCTTCGACCAGGCCGACGACGTCGGGCTGCAGCGTGTCGTTGTCGGCGATCACTTCCAGCTTGATCCAGGATGTGCCGAACAATTCGCGCGCGAGTTTTGCGGTGGTCACGGCTTCGCGCACGCTGCGGCAGCCGGCGGTGTTCGGCAGCACGCTGACGTCGAGCTCGCGGATCAGATTCCAGAATGCGTCCCCGGTCTTGCCGCCGGCGGCTTCGCGGCGCAGCGATACCGTGACGATGTTCGAGCCGGAGGCACGGATCGCCGCCTGCATGATCGCAGGCGAGGGATACAGCGCGCTGCCGATCAGGAGGCGGGAGGGGAAGGATTTGCCGTAGAAGGTCACCATGTCCGAGGTGTCTCCTCAAGTTCAACTGTCGTCCCCGCGAAGGCGGGGACCCATACCGCGTGATTTCTCTTGGGGCACGTGGGGAGAGACCGGCCGCCATAACCGCTCCCTGTGGTTATGGGTCCCCGCCTTCGCGGGGACGACAAGTGGAGAGAGCGTGCCATCATCTCCCTCACCCTCCCTGCCGCGGCGTGATGATCTCGATCTCGTCGCCGGCCTTGAGGTGGGTCTCGGCCCAGCGGCTTTTCGGCACGACGTCGTAATTGAGCGCGATCGCGAAATGGGTGCCCTCGTAGTCGAGCTCGGCCAGCAGCGCGTCGACGCTTGCGGAATTCACCTCGCGCTGCTCGCCGTTGACGATCACGCGCATTGCATCACCTCATTGTCGATCTGGCCGCGCTGGACGTATTGCAGCGTCAGCTCGGCGAGCGCCGGTGCGATCAGGAAGCCGTGGCGGTAGAGCCCGTTAACGCTGATCTGGCCGCCACGAATGCCGATGCGCGGCAGATTGTCGGGGAAAGCGGGGCGCAAGCCCGAGCCGAATTCGACGATGCGGGCCTCGCCGAAAGCAGGATGCACGGCATAGGCCGCACCCAGCAGCTCCAGCGCGGAGCGCACGCTGACGCCGGTGTCCTCGGCCTCGATCGAGGTCGCGCCCAGCATGAACAGATTGTCCTCGCGCGGGATCACGTAGAGCGGCCAGCGCGGATGGATCAGCCGCACCGGGCGCGCCAGCCGCACCTCGCCGGTCTCGATCAAAATCATCTCGCCCTTGACGCCGCGCAACTCCGGCTGCTCGTCGCGCGCGCCGAGGCCGCGGCAGTCGATCACGATACCGTCGAGGTCTTTGGCGGAGACGTCGCTGGAGAACTTGATGATGCCGCCGGCGGCGCGGATGCGCTCGTGCAGCTTCGGCAGCACGCGGCGCGGCTCGACATGGCCCTCGGTCGGGAAGAACAGCGCGTCGCGGAAGCGGCCCTCCAGCGACGGCTCGAGCTCGGCAAGGCTGGTCGCGTCTAGCCGGCGGTGGCCTTCGGTCATCCGCGCAAAGCGCTCGAAATCGTTGCGCTCGCGCGGGTGGGCGACGACGAGCGAGCCATTGAAGGGGGTGTCCGGCAGCTCGCGCCGCCAGATGTCCAGGGAGCGCTGGCCGAGCCTGGAGATGATGGGTTCGGCGACCTCCGCCTCGCACCAGGGCGCGAGCATCCCGCCGGCCCAATGGCTGGTGGAATCGGTCATCGCGGCGTCACCGCGCTCGTGTAGCGTCACGGCATGGCCGGCCTGCGCGAACAAAAGCGCCTGCCAGGCACCTGCAATGCCTGCGCCGATGATGGATACCGGGGAATCCGGTCGCTTGGTGGTCTGCAACATCCCTGTCCCTTCGCCGGCATGACCCGGATCAGGTTCAAAGGGTCACCGCGGTCCTGGGCCTTCTGACCCATTTAGCGGTATCTCAGCTCCTCCTCGGAGCACCCCTCGGAACGGCTCTAATGTATGCCAGCGGGACGGGGTGGTCAACGCGCTAGCCACAGGGCTGACATTCCGGCGCGGTCCGCCGGACCGAACCCCGGGTGCGCAATTGCGCACCGGGGAAGCTCGAGATTCCGGGCTCGATGCTTCGCATCGCCCCGGAATGACGGTGGCTAGTGGTTGGGAACCTGCGCCCGCGCATTGCTGACGCGCTGGGCCAGCTTCTTATGCGGCGCCGTCCCGAGCATCGGCTGCGGATTGCCGTTCGGCTCGAGCCAGGTGTCGCCCATATTGGCGACCTGCATGGCCTCCTGACGCTGCCGCTTTGCAACGTAGTAATAGCCGCCCGCGAAATAACGCACGGCTCGGGCGTGGTCGCCGTTGGCGGCGCGATAGGCGCCGGCGAGGTATTTGACGGCGTAGGTGAGGTTGGTGTTGGGATCGCGCAGGCCGGCGGCGTCGCCGGTGTAGCCGACCCCGCGGGCGGTCGCGAGCTTGATCTGCATCAGGCCGATGGTGCCGCCGCGACCGATCAGGCCGGGCTGATAGCGGCTCTCGCGCATGATGACGCGATGCACCAGCGCTTCCGGCACGCCGTTGGCGCGGGCATGGGCCGCGACCATCTCGGCATATTCGGCTTCGCCCGCGAATGCGGCCTGGGGCAACATCAGCCCGGCCGCAGCGACCACGGCAATACGCAAAATTTTCATTGAATTATTCCTCGGCAGAACGAACCTGCACCCGTGCGCGTTAGGCCGTGGGAACACGGCGATGATGTGGCGAAACGCCGCCAGCGGCGATTTTCGCGGGGCCGTCGTTTTTACGACTCAAACCCAGGTTAGGATTGCACTTGGCGATGTGCGTTACGCGACAGCAGGTCTGTCTATTCGTGCATTCGCCCAAAAATCGCTATTCAAAATTCGGGAGAACGTCCATGACCCGAGCAGACATCGGCGACATCCCCAAGCAGAACCCCTGTGCGCAATGTGGGGCACCGATCCCGTCTCCGGACTGGATCGAGCCGGGCGAAGGCCGCGTTTCCTATCTCTGGAAATGCCACGCCTGCGGCTACCGCTTTGAGGCGGTGGCGATCTTCGATGAGCACCCGATCGAGCATCCGCCGCTCGCCGCCTGAGGCGTGCCTTACGCCGCCCGCCGCGGCTGCTGCCATACCGGCAACTGCATCCGCACGATCAGCCCGTGCGGCGCGCGGTCGTGCAACGACAATTCGCCGCCATGAGCGATCGCGATGGCGCGCGCGATCGACAGGCCGAGCCCGAAGCCGGTGTGCTCGTCCATGGTGCGCGCGTCGTCGCCGCGCGCGAACGGCTCCAGCATCTCCTGCTTGCGCGCATCCGAGATGCCGGGGCCGTCGTCCTCGACGTCGATGACGAGCCTGGTGCCTGATACGTCGAGGCGGATCGTCACTTCGGCGCCGAAGCGAACCGCGTTCTCGACGAGGTTGGTGACGCCCCGATGCAGCTCGTCGGGCCGCGCGGCGGCCGTAGCCGAAGCGGGGCCGTCATAGTGCACGACATGGCCCATGTCGCCGAACTGGTCGGCGATGACCTGGAGCGTGCTCGCGATGTCGACCAGCGTCACCGCCTCGATCTTGCGGTCGTTGCGCAGCAGCGACAACACGGATTCCAGCATCGAGCGCATCTGGTCGAGATCGATCAGCATGCGCCTTCGGTTGCCCTCGTCCTCGATGAACTCGGCGCGCAGGCGCAGCCGGGTGATCGGCGTTCGCAGGTCGTGGCTGATCGCCGCCAGCATCCGGGTGCGATCCGACATCAGCCGCGCGATCCGCTCATGCATGCGGTTGAGCGCGCGCGCGACCGAGCGGATCTCCTCCGGGCCGCGCTCGGGCAGCGGATCGGCCGCCCCGTCCAGGCTGAAATTCTCGGCGGCCCTGGCAAACGAGGACAGCGGCGCGGCCAGCGCGTAGGCCGCCCACAGGCCGAGCATCGTGACGCTGATCAGCGCGAACAGCAGCGTTATCATCCAGGGGCCGCCCCAGAACCGCGGCGGATGCGGGCCCTGCTCGACGCGGCCTGCGATCACGCTGCCGTCGGGAAGCTCGACCGCGACGCGGTGCACGCCGAAATTCGGGGGCAGCGCGACCACCTTGTACTGATGGCCGAGATGCCGGCGCACGTTGCGCAGATGCGGGCCCTCCCTGTCGTCGGCGACGGAGAAGGTCCCCGGCGCGAGGAGCTCGATGCCGGCCTTCGGAAACGCACGCACGATATTGGCGAGGATGCGCGGCCGCTCGCTCGCATCCGTGCCGTTGAGCAGCAGCGCCGCGTCCGCGAGCTGATGGGCGGCGTCGGGCGGCGGCTCGGCCCGGTCCGGCCGGCTGATCAGAAAGCTGGCGGTGAGGATCAGATGCAGCGCGACGATCGACGCCACCACCAGCGCGGCGATCTGTCCACCGATGCTTTTGAGGTGGAAGAAGCGGAACGGCGTCATGACGACCGCTCCACTAACTGCCCAGGGTCGCCGCGACCGCTTCATTGCCAGCTGCTTCAGTCCCGGCCGCTTCGGTTCTGGGCGTGAACAGATAGCCGCCGGAGCGCACCGTCTTGATGATGGTGGGATCGGCCGGATTGGGCTCGATCTTGCGGCGGATGCGGCTGACCAGCACGTCGATCGAGCGCTCGAACGAGCCGGTGTTGCGCCCTTGCGTGAGGTCGAGCAGGCTGTCGCGCGACAGCACGCGGCCGGGCCGTTCGCAGAACGTCCGCAAAAGATCGAACTCGGCGCTGGTCACCGCGACGCGCGCGCCTTCCGGATTGCGCAATTCGCGCAGGCGCAGATCGATGCGCCAGCCCTCGAAGACGAGCGTGGAGGCGCCCTCGATCGAGCTTGCCGCCTGGGCTGCGGCCTGGCGGCGCAGCACCGCGTTGATGCGTGCGAGCAGCTCGCGCGGGTTGAACGGCTTCGGCAGATAGTCGTCCGCGCCCATCTCGAGGCCGACGATGCGATCGACGTCCTCGCCGCGCGCGGTCAGCATGATGATCGGCGTCTGCGCCTCCGAGCGTACCTTGCGGCACAGGCTCAAGCCGTCCTCGCCGGGCAGCATGACGTCGAGGATGATGAGGTCGACCCTGTGATCGGCCAAGGCACGCGACATCTCCCGACCATCGCTCACGGTGGTGACGTTGCAGGCGTTGTTGCGCAGGTACTTTGCAATCAACGTCCGGGTTTCGCGGTCGTCCTCGACGACCAGGATGTTGGGATTGGCCATGCGCTTTGTTTGTCCAAGATTCGGGCCAAAAGGCGAAGATTTTTGTTTCGGATTGTTTCTGCCTGTCCGGGCGCAACAGCAGGCAATACCCGGGCAGGGAAGCGGCAAGGTCTCGTTAAGGCCGCTAACCATACCGTGGCGGTGTCGCTTACGAAACCCCGCAAAAGCCACGGAGCCATTATGACCTCGATTTCGGCGGCCTCCGCCGGTAACTACCAGTCGCCCCTGCAGCGGCTTCAGCAGCAATTGCAATCGGACGTTTCCGACGGCACGATCTCGTCGTCGGACCAGTCGGCGCTCTCGACGGCGCTGACCGATATCGACACCGCCTTGCAGTCGAGCCGATCCAGCGATCAGTCGAGCGGCACGCGTCCTTCCAAGGACGAGATGAAGTCGAAGATCGACGATCTCATCGCCAACGAAGTGTCGAACGGGACGCTGACCTCGGACCAGGCGGACGAACTGAAGAACGTGTTTCAGTCCGCTTTCGCCAAGGGGCCCGGCGGCGCCGGTGGCCCCGGTGGTCCGGGTGGTGCGGGCGGACCGCCGCCCGGTCCGCCGCCGGATGACAGCTCGTCGGATTCGTCCTCGACGGACTCGACCAGCAGCACGTCGACCAACACGACCACGGCGGACATTCTCCAGCAATTCCTCCAGGCGCTCCAGCAGTCGCAATCGTCGAGCGCGTCCTACGGCGCCAACGGCAGCTCATTCGGCGGTTCGGATTTCTCCGCACTTCTAATCGACTTCAAGAGCTGACCTGAGCGACGCAGGTCGGCGCGTTCCTCGCCGCGATCGTGCTTCACCCAGGGCGCATGATCGTCGGCGGGGAACTGTGCATCAGGAACGTTCCTCATCGAACGTTCCTGAGTGACGCAGGAACTTTCATCGCAGCGCAGCGCCATCATCGCGTGACGAAATTGCCGCAGAAAAGGAACTGCGGATGATCGCCGCTGTTCTCTCCGCATAAGCTTTCTGCTGAAGGAGAGGACAACAATGTTGATGAAATCGATCGCCGCCGGCCTTGCCGGCACCGCACTGCTTGCGACCGTTGCGTTCGCGCAAAACCCGACCGCCACCACCGACAAGGCAGCGCCCGCGGCCACCACCACCACCACCACCACAACGACGACGACTGCGTCGGGCGAGTGGCGTGCCTCGAAGATGTCGGGCCTGAAGATCTACAACGACGCCAACGAGAACATTGGCTCGATCAACGACCTGCTGATGGACAAGAGCGGCAACATCAAGATTGCCGTGATCGGCGTCGGCGGCTTCCTCGGCATGGGCGAGCATCTGGTCGCCGTCCCCTACGAGAAGCTGAAGTTCGTCAACGAGGCCGTCGCCTACACCGGCACGGGCGCGAAGCCTGCGGCGACCACGACCACCGGCGCTGCGACCGGCACCGAGAAGACCACGACGACGACGGCTACGACCGCCTCGTCCACGTCGAAATGGTATCCGGACCACGCCGTGTTCAATGCCAGCAAGGACGAGCTGAAGAACATGCCCGAGTTCAAGTACTCGGAGTAATGCTGCTCACGTGACGGCCGAAACGAAGCGCGCCCGGTTTTCACCGGGCGCGCTGTCGTGTCTTTCGTCTTTCACCTCTCCCCGCAAGCGGGGAGAGGGAGAAGACGTTCAGTGCGTCACCAGCGGGCAGCCACCCTTGTCGAGCGGACGGAAGGCTTCGTCGCCGGGGACGGTGGCGATCAGCTTGTAGAGGTCCCACTCGCCCTTGGACTCCTCCGGCTTCTTCACCTCGAACAGATACATGTCGTGCACCATGCGGCCGTCGATGCGGATCTTGCCGTTCCTGGCGAAGAAGTCGTTGACCGGCGTTTTGCGCATCTGCTCCATCACCTTCGGCGCCTCGTCGGTCTTGATGGCCTCGATCGCCTTCAGATAGTGCATGGTCGCCGAGTAGAGACCGGCCTGGATCATGGTCGGCATATGACCGACCTTCTCGTTGAACCGCTTCGAGAAGGCGCGCGTCTCCTCGTTCATGTCCCAGTAGAACGCGTCGGTGACGATCAGGCCTTGCGTCGCCTTGATGCCGAGCGAATGGGTGTCGGTGATCTCCTGGAGCAGCGCGATCATCTTCTGGCCACCCTGAACGAGACCGAATTCGGCCGCCTGCTTCAGCGCGTTGGTGGTATCGCCGCCGGCATTCGCCAGCGCGACCACCTTGGCCTTGGAGGCCTGGGCCTGCAGCAGGAAGGACGAGAAGTCCGAGGAATTGAGCGGATGGCGGACCTCGCCGAGCACCTTGCCGCCGCTCTCCTTGACCACGTTGGCGGCGTCGCGCTGCAGCGCCATGCCGAAGGCGTAGTCGGCGGTGACGAAGAACCAGGTGTCCTCGCCGCGCTTCACCATCGCCTTGCCGGCGACGTTCGACAGGGCATAGGTGTCGTAGGTCCAGTGCACGGTGTTGGGCGAGCAGGCGACGCCGGTGATGTCCGATGACCCGCCGCCGGAGTTGATGTTGATCTTGTTCTTCTCGCGCGTCAGCGCCGAGATCGGCAGTGCCACCGAGGATGTCGGCACGTCGAAGATCGCGTCGACCTTGTCGTTGTCGTACCAGTTGCGGGCGATGTTGACGCCGACGTCGGGCTTGTTCTGGTGATCGGCGGCGACCACCTGCACCGGCTTGCCCGCGACCTTGGCGCCGTAATCGGCAACCGCCATCTCGACGGCGGCGAGCGAGCCCTTGCCGGTCGCGTCCGCATAGAGGCTCGACATGTCCGTGAGCACGCCGATCTTGACGACATCGTCGGAAATCTGCGCCTGCGCCGCGCCTGACGAGGCGGCGAGAGCGAGGCCGGCCGCAACCGCGGCGATGAGTTTTTGCATATGTCTCTCCCTGTGTGTTGTTGTTGGGGCGTTGTTGCAGGGACAGTTCTAGCGACAATCGGTCGCGGCAGCTAAGCCAAAGATGCGTGAGGGGGTGGAGAAATAAGCAGGGCGCGGCGGTGTTTCCTTCGCCTCTCCCCGCATGCGGGGAGAGGCTGCAGCGCATCGAAGATGCGATGCGGGTGAGGGGGACTCCCTCAAGAAAGGCGAGACGATCGAGCGGCGCCGCGAAGCCGGCGTGTAGCACTACGCGATCGCGCCGGACAAGCAGATGGAGGTGCCGAACGTTGACAAGCATGCGGCGTAGACCAGCCCCCATTTGAACGGCACGTCATCACATCATGCCCCGCTTCGGAAACGAGCGGGTTTCGTTTCGCCCAATCATCGCAGCTCAAGTCTCTCGCCGGAGTTGTGGTCCCTCGGAGAAATGATCATAGTGACGATCCGCAACCCGAACAGCGGGCGGGCCAAAGTTTACCTTTAAACATTTCAGGTGAGGGGCAACATGTTTGATTTCAACGGCAATTCCGTCAACATTGGCAGCATCCCCGTCAATGTTGAAGTCGATGGCGTCCACGTCAGTGTTGAGAGCCTTCTAAAGATCTCGGGAAACTTCAATCCTGTCTCGTTCGCTGCGAGCACAGCTTTCAGTGTCTTTGCGTCGTTGTTCAATGCAGCAAAAGAACGCGCTCTACTCAGACAACAGATTGATCTGCTCAACGATATTCGTGACCGGCTCGACGCTCTAAATCAAACAGCTGCAGCAATCCTGCATGCTTTGAACGCCTTACCTGTGACCATTCAACACATCGTCCGCGACGAACGCCTGAACGATCATTATGCGCTGATCGAGTCAAACATGCAGAAGTTCGTCAGTAATTCTGCCCATCGCGTTTTCCCGCAGGATCTCGAGAAGATCCGGGACGAGTTCTTCGCACTCGCAGAGGCCGAAACGAGGATCAGCAACATTGCCAAGTTTGTTCACTACGTCGAGTTCATGAACTTTATCGATAAAGGCGAATACCAGGATTTCCTGCGCAGCTGCCTCCGCAAACGCATTGTGTTTCTTAATTTGCTCATGGATGATCTGGTCAAGAAATTCGCGACACGCTACTTCACTTTGACCAGCGAGCTCGCAAACAGCTACACCAATTTCACAACCCGTCCGATGGAAGTCGATAACCTCACAAATGAAGGCACCTACTTCAATGGTCTAATGCCCGCTCGCGCCAAGCTGCGCATCACAAGGAACAGGCCAATTTGACGATGTGCTGCTTGAGTATACCCCGTTCTCGAACGAAGAGGTGATGCAGCACCTGTCGAGCACGCACCTGACCTATGCGAGCAAACAGAACTTCAGCTTCGACATGCATGCCGCAATGCTTCGCTGCCGCGGTAGCGATAGCGACGATACAGAGTGCCGCACCTACCAAACCAGTTTGGGCGGAGGGTTCCAGGAATATCAGCGGCGCGAGCAACTGATGCGCGCTGCCTACGATGCTTTCAAGCACGCCGTGCCAGAAATAAACGAAGACATCGCCCGCTTCGCCGAGCTTGAACAGTTGAGGAATTCTCTGGAGAAGTGCGCCGCGTTTGACTACGCGGCCAAGCTCCGCGGCGCGAAAGATCATATCCGACGCAACTAGCACTACTTTGGCAGAATGTGTTTGCGCCCCTGTTTTTCAAGGATTTGCTTTCGGCAATATGGGCACTGCTGAGACGGCGGCCGAAGGATGAGATCG